>JAULYI010000001.1:0-13842 GCA_032117915.1 Kapaibacterium sp. (SeqCode)
CCAGATCAATGAGTGCTCATGGCCAAACTCTGACTGTAATGAGCCGTGGGTTGCGGCATCAAATGATGTCTGGGTAGAACTTAGTGACAATCCGCCATGTAGTGTGATGGTCAGGATCCACTGGAGATACAGATGCAACGAGTACGAGTTAATGGATGTGAATCAGCCAGTGATCTTCACAAGCCCGACGGGTTGTGCGACACAGCAACAGGTCCATGCCGCTTGGTTTGACGGACGTATAGCTGAAAGTGTAAAACAACAGCTAGACGACCTTGCACTAGGCCGTTGGCTTTACTTCAATGCAAGTTGTTGTCCATGCCCGCAGCAATACTCAGTGATGGTCGGTAAGGTCATGTCGTGTCAGAAGCTGTTACTGAGATACACGCTACCAAGCGGAAGTGTTGTATCGATTGAATATGATATGTCCACACCCTGGACTACTTACGAAGCCCAGATATCAATGGTGGGTGGTACCAACCCTGTGATCGTAATGATACCATGCCTGAGTTCTGCATGCTGCTACCGTAGCCGAACATTCTGCATGGAAGAGGGCGTCGTAACGAATGTTCAATATGGTCCATGGTTCGTACATGGTACTTGTCAGCCGAGCGAAAACGAAACCTGTCAACTGAGAGTTTGTGAGTGACTATTATAATAGGAGAGCAATCATGATGAAACTCATTTTGTACGTCGCGGTGCTTATTGTTCTTTTTGGCACAAATACCGCGATCGCTCAAGTCATGCGAGACAACCTCATGCCGTGCACGACGCCGCCGGTCTTGATTCTATCGGCTTGCGTTTACGACGGACAGCGTGTTCTCGGTGGAATCGATGGCCGATTGGGCATTGCGTCGGCCGATGGAGCGGTGACGTGGGACTGCCTTCCGGCTTCTTTTCAAATCAACGTACTCCTTGCAAGGGCAGACACGCTTCTGGCACTTGGTTCGGAGGGGCAGGCGTGGGCTCGGATTGGCAAGGCATGGCAGCGTTTGCCTATTGCATTGCGCGGAAATGTCAGGACGGGCGTGGACTACGGAGGCATCGCAATACTGACCGATGAAGGTGAGATTGCGCGGTCGCATTCCGTGCTTGGTCCATATGATGTAATCCAGGCACCGGCCATGGATGGTGCATGGAGTGGCATGGACCTATTCAATGACACGATTGTCGTTTCTGGACAGCGCGGCACCTTGTCGGTTTCCGTGGACAATGGTGCCTCGTGGAGGCAGGTTCAAAACGATGGCGACACGTTGGCGTGGAATGCCGTTCACAGAGGAAACGATGGCACGTGGTGGCTTGCCGGTGATGGTGCCCGCGTGGGAAGAATTCAGCCGCCCTTCACGACGATTGCGCACATCGACACACTGTTTATGCCAGATCCTCGGGATCCGTCGGGAGCCGAGCGGCGGGACGGCATCGATGTCGTAACCTCAGCGCCGAATGGAACCATTGTTGTTGGTGGTCGCACGTATCCCGTTACCGGACTGCCATTGCCAGAGGATCACGCCTTGTTTGTGTTAGAGCCTGGTGCAGAATGGTGGAGGCCTATCACGTTTGAGTTTGCCACTGGGATAGACCCAACACAGTTTTTCGATGTCAGATGCATCAGTGTGGTACAGCATGGCCAAGACTCAATGCTGGTACATACTTCCGTGATGTATAATGGCGGATCACTGACGTTCCATCACATGGCTGGCACGGGAAGCACAATTGCCAAGTCTAAGGGCCTCTGCGCGGGTAATGCCATTGAACGCCGCGATACTCTGGGAAAACTCTTACGGTATGAGAGCTTGCATTATCGTTCGCTAGCAAGACTTGATACATCCACTATTGTCGTTGTGCGCGATCATGAAGTGCTTCTTGGTGAACTTCTGGCAACACCTACTCCTTCGGAGCTGGTGTTGTTATCGATGGAACCAGGGGACCGTCAGATAACGTCGATGCAGGTTCGTGGACCACTTCCGTGTACACAATGCTCGCCGGTGCGCGCCTTCAACGGAGCTCTATTCATTGGAAGTGCAGCCGGCACCTACTACACTTCTCGAGACACAGGTCGAACGTGGATAGCATACAAGCCTGATCCCGAGGCAGGTACGATCCGTGAGGTAACTGGTAGTTCAGAAGCCCTTGTACTGCGCGCAGGACTAAGCAGGGGCAGGTACCGTGGAACGTGGTCGTATGCGTTTCCTATGCTATCGCCTGACATGGGAGAGCGATGGTTTTCGCCGGATATCAATGTGCCCTCGCATCACACTATCCGTGCTGATGCCGTAGGGCGCACGGCTGACGGGTCAGTGCTCATCGCCGCAACATCCTTCGATACAGTCACATTTGAGTCCACACAGCGTCTCCTTGCATGGGATACGCAAACGGAGTCAGTTGTTGAACGACCAGCTCCTCCTGAGATTTATAAACAAGGTGGTGTATTGGTTCTATCGCAGACTGATGCGGATCGCTGTGTCTTTCCCGTCTTGCAAGGTGGAGACGCAGTTCAGTACATTGGACAGTGGCAGAACAACGCCTGGACGACGTTTCCCTTGAAGATCGATACGCGAGGCGATGCAGTGGTGCTGCCAGCGCAGTGGGGCGCGTCGCGCCTGATTACATCGCCAACTGTCTCGGTCATTCAATCTGTGGTGGGAGGTTTCCTGACGTCATCGTTCAGCAAGGACTGGACATCGATTCCCACTGGGCACAGGCTGATATCAAGGATCGTCGTTGATGGCATCGTCTCGAACGACGGACTCATCGTTGTAGGGCCAATGGGACAGATCAATCGATTGTACAATCAGGATCCAACGACTGTCGCCGTCACAGGTGCACCAACATCGACAGTTTCAATCAATGGTTGGATGATCGACGCAGATGGTGAATCTTCCATGACACAACTCACCGACGTTGCAGGCCGCATTCGGACAATTACCCTCACGCCAGATGCAACAGGCTGGACAGACGTTCCCGAGGGGCTGTTTCCACCCGGCCTCTACGGTGCAATCATTCAATACCGCGGCGATATTCGCCGCCTCCCGGTGTTGATCACGCGATGAATGGAACGCGCGTTTTCCGGGCGGCTGCAGCGGCGACCACGTTGGGTCGGGCGACCACGTTGGGTCGGGCGACCACGTTGGGTCGCCCCTACACGTCACATCATGATGATGACGTATCGGTATGACACGAACGTGTAAGTTCGCATGGCCGGCGAATTCATTCGTCGGCCATGGGAAGTCGTCGGGCGCGGCATCCCGCGCCACTACATTGCTTCTCAATGCCCCTTACCACCATCATTCTGATCGACTGCATATTGGATTAGCATGCTAGTAACCGAACCGTATACATAGCGAATGTAACGGAGGTGAGAGTTGCTTCTTACTATCTTTGAGCAAAGGTAGTTTCCAGCGCCGTCGTCGTTGTAATGATAGCACACGTACAAACTGCCACGTTCACACCGTATCAACATTGCCCGAGGGGGCAATCACGCTTGTTTCATTGTACAATGTGGAGGATGTATGAAGTCGGTTCCGATGTATGCTGTAGCCGGTGTTCTGTGGTTACTTGGCCACCTTACAATGGTCCCTGTTCGGGCCCAGATCAATGAGTGCTCATGGCCAAACTCAGACTGTAATGAGCCGTGGGTTGGCCACCATGACGACTATTGGTGACTATCAGCTCGAGTCCACCGTGTTCTGTTAAAGTTCGAACGCACTGGATGATGCGATGCGGACAATATGAAGTTCAAGACATCACGTATGGCATCCTTATCACTAGCCCATCTGGATGTGCAACTCCTGATGATGTAGCCGCTGCTTGGGCTGATGGTAGAATGGTTGCTGGGATAAAACTTGAGATGGCTAATCTTGCGATGTTGAAGTATGTGAGCCAAAACTCGATACCCAATTGTGATCAAGGTTACGCCAAAATCATTCAAGGTAAGCTCACGGCGTGCTACACGCCGTACTTGACTTATTCGACGGAATCGGGAGATGTTACCATAGTATATGATCTGGATCAACCATGGTCTTACTATCAAATGATCATTGCTGCCAACAATGGTACGTTTCCCGTCGTGCGTTTAGTGGCGTGCTCTGATGCATGCTGCTACCTCGAGCGTCGTTTGTGCATGAGCAATGGCGTACTGGTACATACAGATATGCCGACGTATGTCTCAGACGATTGTCCGGACGAAGAAGGTACACCATGTAGAATCCACATGTGCGAGTGAATCATGAAATCGATTCTCAGAATGAATGTAATGCTGCCTCATATTATCGTGATCGGCTTGCTCGCCACAATGGCGCTTCCAGCTCAGCTGCGTGACGTCGTGATGATACGACCATGCAGCTTGGGGCCCACGATTGTACATGACGTTCTGCAGCAAGGCGATTCCATTTGGATGGTTGGACCGCAGAGCAGTATCGGATTCATGAGGGATCTTGCGAGTCCGGTCGTATGGTCGTGTCTTCCCGAACAGTTTGATGTGCATGTTGTTGATCTGCATCGGGACACGCTGTTTGTTGCCGGTACGAAAGGACAGTTATGGTACTTGGCAGACGGAACGTGGAAACGACGTGAGTTGCCAACATCAGCAGCGGTAACGGCGACCGTTTCTGACGAGCGTCGCACAATGCTGTTGACCGATGACAATAGCGTATTGGTCATGACCGGATTGAATGACGCCATAACGACACTTGATGCGCCCCAGCCTGATGGTCAGTGGCGTAGCATTGCCCGGCATGCTGATACGATTGTATTGGTGGGGCAACGAGGCTCGCTCGCAATGAGCACAGATGCCGGCAGTTCTTGGCGTAGTGGTCCAAAACCGGCCGACACACTACAGTGGAATGTGGCGCACAGACTGGCTGATGGACGATGGTTGATCGGGGGTGATGGGGCGAGGGTTGCCTATGTGGATCCCGGACTCACTACCTTCTTGCGAATACAACGTGTGTTTACCATGGATCCCAGAAGGCCGCCCCCAAATGTGGCCCGTGCGGATGCTATTGATCACATTGTACAGTCTAACGATGGTAGGCTATGGATCGGAGGACGCACATTTGCTTCCTACCTGAACGGTATTGAACCAACACATGGACTGTATTCGGCCTTGCCGGACGATCCGGCATGGACCAAGCATGCATTTATATCGGAGCTGCGGCCAGAAGATGCAGTTCCGATCATTGTCGATCGATGCGTTGGAATCATCAAGGACAATAGCAATGAGGCATCCATGCTTGCAGTTGTTAGCTGTGCATGGAATGATGGCGGTCTGACGACCATACATGCATGCGCTAGGGATCGGCACATTAGCACGATCAGCGGGATGCATACGCCGCATCGGATTGTTCGTGACTCGTTAGGTGGTATCAAAGGAATAGCTTCGCAACTCTTTGTTGGCGTTGCGCCTGAATCTGATTCCACATTCTTGGTGATTGCCAATGCAAGGTGGGTGACGCCATTTGACAGACAGACGCCAGCCCCAAGCATGTTGCTCCGCGTAACGTGGTCTCCAACATCCACTGACTGCAGATATGACACTGTCTATTCGTTTACGGAAGTACGACTAACGAACCTGGCTCGGGTAGGTGGTGCGTTGCTTGTTGGCGACGATTCCTGTTTGATACACCGCTCAACTGACGAGGGGCGTACGTGGAGCACGTTTCGTCTGTCGAATGGAAGGTTAGGTACTCTTGCGTTTGCAGTTACCGGACGCAGAGTCATGACAGTTCTCCAGGGTACGAGGTCCACGTCTGACGATGAATGGTCAGGAACAATGCCGGTGTTCTCCGACGATGAAGGTGCTACATGGCGCACTGTACCCTTACCACCAAAGGCAGACAGTACGTCCCTGGGCTTCAACGAGTACAAACCACGATCAGATGGCTCGTTCTTGGTATCGACCACACGATTTGACAAACGCACGAAGGATCTATCGTTGGAGTTGTGGATCCTTGACCATGACGGAGCATTACAGCCTGGTCCGCCATTGCCGGACGGTTTCGTGCTGGTACCAGGCGAAGTACATAACGTCATTATGCCCAAAGAAGCCGACGATGTCCTTCTCGTTGACATGCGAATGTCCGATTCGTCCGTGGGAAAACACAGGGCATTCTGGGATGGGGCGAAGTGGACGACCAGGCCTATGCAGCAACTTGTTGCAAACGGCACGTCGAAACGCATCCTTCCATCAGCCTCAATTGCGGGATTCTCGTATCACCCGGCTCTTTCATTTCTGAGCGTCGACAGAGCCCAGCAGTTCAGTCTTGATGACGCAACTACGTGGAGCTCCCTTGGAGTATCAGACGCATTCCTTCCCTTTGGAATGACTGTATATGGCGTGTTGCATCATCCTACGGGACACATTGCGGTTGGCAGAAACGGCAACATCGGATACTTCCCGAAGCAACCCTCGACTGGTTTACCTCAGGTTCCGGCGATGCCGGTTGCGTTTCAATCAGATGTACTGACAATCGCTCCCGGTGATCAACAATGTGTGCTAACTGATGCGCTTGGGCGACACATTGTCATAGACCTTTCAGAGTATGGTCAGCAGGTGCTTGACCTACAAACTTTTGGTCTTGCACCCGGTCTCTACGGTGCAGTCATTCACCACCGCGCTGGCATTCGCAGCCAAGCGGTGCTGATTACGCGATGAATGGAATGTGCGTATTCCGGGCGGCAGTAGGGGGGCAATTATTGTAGGGGCGCGGCATGCCGCGCCCGAAATCGCCGTCCGATCGTTCACACGGGGCGACCACGTTGGGTCGGGCGACCACGTTGGGTCGCCCCTACACGTCACATCATGATGATGATGTATCGGCTTGATACGAACAATCGAACGTCCCGCCGATCAATAGTGTTCGGGATGTCCTTGCATGTCCGCGATTGCGTACGCATCGACGATGAGCCCCGAAGGGGCGTAACAAGCCCCGGGCCGCAGCCCGGGGTAGGTGAATGCCCGTGATGCGTCATCCCCGCCATGCGCGTACAATTCGTCGGCCGCGGCACGGCCGTCAAATCAGTCCTTCTTGAACAGGTCTTTCACTTCGTCAACCACGCTATCAACGGCCTGCTCGACGGTGTCGATGGCCTTGTCGATGGTTTCGCCCAGGCGCTTGCCCACTTCGTCGGCCGAGGCGTTCAACGAGGGGTAGAGCGGGAACTGACGACAGAAGTGCTTGACGTCTTCCTTCACAGCAGCGTGGACAGTCGCGTCCGTGGGGTTGCTGATCACGCGATCGATCAGCCGCGCGATGTGGCGCATATCGTCTTCCATCATGCCGCGACTTGTCATGGCCGCTGCACCAAGGCGGATGCCCGATGTTACCAGCGGCGGCTGCGTATCGTACGGTACGGCATTCTTGTTACACGTGATACCCGACGTGTCAAGAGCGATCTCGGCTGCCTTTCCGGTGACGTTCTTGTTGCGCAGGTCGATCAGCATCAGGTGATTCTCCGTACCGCCTGAGATGATCGTGTAGTCCATCGTCATCAGCTCATTTGCCAGCGCCTGCGCATTGCGGATCACCTGCTTCGTGTACTCGTCGAATTCATCGGTCAGACATTCACCGAATGCCACGGCCTTTGCAGCGATCACGTGCATGAGCGGGCCACCCTGAATGCCGGGCATCACCATGCTGTCGAGCAGTTCGCCCATCAGCTTGACGCGGCCTGACTTCGGTGCCACCTTGCCGAACGGATTCTCGTAATTCTTGCCCATCACGATCATGCCACCGCGTGGTCCACGGAGGGTCTTATGCGTGGTAGACGTTACAACATCGCAGTAGGGAACAGGGCTCTGCAGACGTCCCTTCGCTATCAGGCCTGCGGGGTGAGCGATGTCTGCCAGAAGGAAGGCACCTACCTTGTCGGCGATCGTCCGGAAGGCAGCAAAGTCGATCTCGCGGGAGTAGGCCGATGCCCCTACCGTGATCATTTTGGGCTTGTGCTCCATGGCCAGTGATTCGACCACATTGTAGTCGATTCGACCGGTCTCTTTGTCCAGACCGTAGCCGATGAAGTTGTAGAACATGCCACTGAAGTTCACCGGCGAGCCGTGGGTCAGGTGGCCACCGTGGGACAGATCCATTCCCAGTACCGTGTCGCCGGGTTTCAGGTACGTAAAGTACACGGCCATGTTAGCGCCTGAGCCCGAGTGCGGTTGCACGTTGGCGTATTCGGCACCAAACAGCTTCTTCAAACGGTCGATGGCAAGATCCTCGGCCACGTCCACCCATTCGCAACCGCCGTAATAGCGCTTGCCCGGATAGCCCTCGGCATATTTATTCGTCAGAATGCTGCCTTGCGCTTCCATCACGGAGAGCGAGGTAAAGTTCTCGCTTGCGATCAGCTCGATCTTATCGCGCTGCCGCTCGTACTCGCCGGCAACGGCAGCATACAGTTCGGGGTCGGTGTGCTTAACGTGTGGGTACATGGTGTGAGGTGTGTGGTAGGGGAGACAGGAAATCTTGTGTGGTCAGATTCAGCGCACGATGACGACCGGTACGTGTACCGTGGCCTGCGGCGTGCGAAGTCGAAGTGCATACGTGCCCTGCGGCAGCATCGAAAGATTCAATGCCATGGTCGGCGCATCAATGCGTGCATTGTGATCGATCGAATACACCGTACCCGTTGCAGCAACGGCATCAACCGTCACCTTCGCACCAACCCACGACATCGGAAGGCTAAGCACACCAAGGTCATTGGCTGGATTAGGGGCAATGCGAATACCTTGGTCCAAGGCTTCGTCGCCGGAGACCGAAACTGTCGGGACGTCCAGACAGAACGTAAGTCCAGACTCAATGCTGTGAAGACACGTCAAGCCGCCGCCCGGAGGACCTCCGCTACCGCCGCCGCCGCCACCGGTGAAATCGCTCAGAGCGCCGCCCCATGTGGCGATCCAGAGCGCGCCCGAGATCGGAAGTCCTTCGGTGCCACCGATCGGTGATCCCGAGACCAGTGCGAACGTAGCCGTGCTGTCCGGATGTTTATCGCGAAACTCCTTGAAGGTGGCATCTGCCGACAGCGCATCGATAAGGGCCTGCCCAGACGTGAACTTGTCGGGTAATGCAGCATCACCGAACAGCGAGGGATCCAGTCCGTCAAGTGGAATATCAACCGGCGGGGCAATGCAGGCCAGGATACGCACCAGTGGTACGATGGCCACCGTATCGAGCGATTCGCTTCGCACGATGTAGATCCATAGCGGCGACCTGCCGTCTTTGGAGCTCATGCCAAGACTGATACTGCTCTGTCCCACGGGGAGACTGATCCCGGCTGTCAAGACTGCTACGATGGAAGCGTCGCTTGCACCCGGCAAAGCGCGCTTCGCCGTGGGAGCACAGTCGGACGGACCATAGGCCGGAAACTGAAACTGAGCCGACGATATGGTCGACGACGAGACAATGGCGACGACCATCAAGGCAAACTGCACCAGCTTGCGCATATACATGCTCCGTGGAAAGAGAAGACTCCTGCAAATCTATGACCTAACGTAGTTTTGTCGCCACTCCGCCGACCAACAATCATGCCCTATGACAAAGCAAGAATGGATTGACGTCGCCCGTGATCTGATCACATCGCGACTGATCGATACGATCGAAGAAACAGAACTCGCCCCCTCGGGGAAGGTTACGTACCAATTCTCGGCCAAGGGACATGAGTTGGCCCAGGTCATACTCGGTATGAACCTCCGTCAAGGCCACGACGCCGCAGCGGTGTATTACCGTAGCAGGCCCTTGGTGCTTACCGCAGGGATGACCATCGAAGAGGCCTTTGCCGGCCCGCTTGCGCTATCAGGAAGTCGCAACGGCGGACGTGATATCGGCGTAGTCCACCACCTGCCGAATCGCCGTGGTGTGACCATCCTTCCTGCCTCCGGTGATGTCGGTGCACAGTACACGCCGGCAGTCGGTTGGGCACAGGCCATTACGTATCGCACACGCGTAATGGGTGACGAGTCTTGGAACGGGGCTCTGGCTGTTGCCCATGGCGGCGATGGTTCGACTGCAACAAATGGCTTCTGGGCCGCGCTGAACATCGCCACGACGCAGACGTTGCCCATGCTCTTCTTCATCGAAGACAACGGCTACGGTATCTCCGTACCCGGATCGTTTCAGACGCCCGGTGCAAACATCGCCGCCAACCTTGCTTCCTTCGGGAACCTGCGCATCGTCGAGGTTGACGGCACCAATCCTGATGAGGCCGATCGGTTGATCTCGAAGACGGTCCAACACGTTCGCGAGCGACAGGCGCCTGCGCTGATGCGCGTACGCGTGCCACGCATCTGCGGACATTCCGGAGCAGACAATCAGTCCTACAAGACGGCGGAAGAACGCGAGCAGGAACTGGCGCGCGACCCGCTCACAAAGCTGAAAGACTTCTTCGAGCGCAAGAAGTACATGGATGCCGAGCAGTGGGATGTTTTCGTCGCACAGGTCGAGGCCGACGTCCGTGCCGGCTGCGAAGCAGCCCTTGCGCAGCCGCAGCCCGAACCTCTGGCGGCTCTTCGTCTGGCATTTGACGAAGGCGTTGTACCCAAGCATGGCGGTATGGCCGGCGATGGTGTCGAAGCACCTCAGGCGACCGGAGCCTTGGTTGAAGACGGGCCTCGCGTGAACCTGATCGAGGCAGTGAAGCGGACGCTTGACCATGAGTTGCGGGTAAATCCGCGTGTCGTCGTCTTCGGGGAAGACGTTGGCGTTAAGGGCGGTGTTCACGGTGCAACGGTCGATCTGCAGATCCGCCACGGTGCGGAACGTGTGTTCGACACGTCGCTCAGCGAGGAGGGGATCATCGGACGTGCCGTCGGTATGGCTATGTCCGGCCTTGTGCCCGTTCCCGAGATCCAGTTCCGCAAGTATCTCGACCCCGCCACCGAGCAGATCAACGACGCCGGAACCATTCGCTGGCGCACGAACGGAGATTTTGCTGCGCCTATGGTGTTGCGTATTCCCGTGGGCTTCAGCAAGCGTACCGGTGACCCGTGGCACAGCGTCAGCGGCGAAGCCATCTTTGCCCATACGATCGGATGGCGCGTTGCTATGCCGTCAAACGCTCAGGATGCCGTTGGACTTCTGCGTACTGCTCTTCGAGGAAACGACCCAACGTTCTTCCTTGAGCATCGTGCCATTCAGGATACGGCTCCGGGGCGCGGCGTCTATCCCGGTGATGATTACCTGATCCCGTTCGGCAAGGCCGCCATCGTTCGTCCGGGTTCTGTTGCCACGATCGTCACGTGGGGCGAAATGGTCCATCGTGCCAAGGCTGTAGTCGAAGCCATGCAGCAGGACATCGAGATCATCGATCTGCGTACGATCATACCGTGGGACGTCGAGACCGTTCTTGCGTCGGTCCGTCGCACGAATCGCTGCATGGTACTTCATGAAGATGGCATCACCTGCGGATTCGGTGCCGAGATCGCATCGACGATCATGGGCGAGGCCTTCAGTTCGCTGGATGCACCCGTCGCGCGGATCGCCACACCCGATGTGCCGATCCCGTACAACAAGGGCATGATGGAAGCTGTGATTCCGAATGCATCGGTGATCACCGATGCCCTTACGGCCTTGCTGTCCTACTAAACAGTTGCAATCCTCGTGAAAAAGCTCGTCCTCACCAGAGCCAAAACGCCGAGTTCTGGCAAGGGCTATCGCATCGATTATGCCGGCCTGCTGAATGCCGCCCAGTTCGAGGCGGTGATGCATACGGAGGGACCGGCCTTGGTACTTGCGGGGGCGGGCACAGGGAAAACGCGAACCCTCACGTATCGCGTCGCCAGACTCGTCGAGGATGGGCACGAACCCGCCTCGATCCTACTCATGACGTTCACCAGAAAGGCCGCGGCCGAGATGCTGCGGCGTGCCTCGGCCCTGCTTGATGGACGTTGCGATACGGTGGCCGGCGGAACATTTCACTCGTTTGCCTACATGGTGATGCAGCGATTTGCTGCTGTGCAGGGACGCCCCCCTGTAACGATCCTTGACCAGAGCGATGCCGAAGACGTGATGAATCTGGTCAGAGGCCGCTTTGACGTTACTCGACTGAAGAAACGCTTTCCGCAAAAGGCTGCGCTGTACGGTATGTATAGTCGTGCCGTGAACACGGCAACGCCGATTGGCGACGTTATCGCCGATCGCTATCCCAAGTTTGTTGACGATACCGAGCGGATCGCAGAAGTCATCCGATCCTATGATGCCTACAAGCGGCAACACAGCTTGGTGGACTATGATGATCTGCTTGTGCATCTGGCGGCGATCACACGTGATCCGACGGTGGGACCGCTGCTGCGACGTCAGTATCGCTTCGTCATGGTCGATGAGTATCAGGACACAAATGTCCTGCAGCATGACATCATCAAGGGACTCGTCGGAGATCGCGGCAACGTCATGGTCGTCGGTGACGATGCACAAAGCATCTATGCGTTTCGCGGAGCCGACGTACGGAACATCCATGCCGTACCCGAGTCCTTTGTTGGTTGCCGCATTATCCGTCTGGAGCAGAATTACCGTAGCACGCAGCCCATCCTTGACGTCTGCAATGCCGTTCTGCGCGATGCACCCGCCATGTTCCGTAAGGAGCTCTTCACGGAGCGCCAGGGCGGGGGATTGCCCATGCGCGTCAATTGTCTTAACGAACGGCAGCAGAGCATGTTCGTCGTCCAGCAGGTGCTGGACATGCGAGAGCAGAGCATTCCGCTTGCCGATATCGTCGTCCTTGTCCGCAGCGGCTTCCTGTCGTTCGATCTTGAGATCGAGCTGGCCAAGGCCAACATTCCGTTTCGCAAGGTGGGGGGACTCAAGTTCACCGAGGCCGCACACGTCAAGGACGTCCTGGCGCTGCTACGCCTAACGGTGAACCCTCGCGATGCCATCGCCTTGTATCGTTCGCTACTGCTGCTGGAAGGCGTTGGACAGAAGATAGCCGGCCGGGTTCTGGAGCATGTAACGGCTTCCGGCGGTCAATGGGAACTCCCCACAGGTTTCCTATCCGGACGTGCTGCCACATCCGTTCCTGACTTGATAGGGGCGTTGCAAGGGGCAATGCAGATACCCTCGGCTGCCGACAGGGTCCGACACCTGACCACGTGGTATCGGCAGATCCTTGAACGACTCTATGACGATAGCGCAAAACGTTGGAAGGACGTCGAGACGCTTGTGAGCATCTGCTCGCGTTATACCACAGCAGAGGCGTTTCTTGCCGATGTAGCATTGGACCCACCCACCGAGGTCATGGATGATATCGAGGCATACGATAGGGAAGACGAGTTCCTGACGATCTCGACGATCCACTCGGCCAAAGGCCTGGAATGGCACACCGTGTTCCTGATCTGGGCAAACGAAGGTCGTCTGCCGTCAGCGAAGAGCGCCGAATCCGAAGCCAGCCTTGAAGAAGAGCGGCGTCTGCTCTACGTCGCGTGTACGCGAGCGAAGGACCAACTTATCCTGACCGTGCCCGAGATCATGATGGAATGGGAGCATGCCGACGTTCTGGGGCGGCAATCACGCTTTTTGGACGCCGTCGACGACGAGATGTGTCCGACGTTTGCCCTGGCCAGCCATGAGGATGATGAAGCGGATCAGGCGATGCTACCTCCGTGACGTAAGCCATTTTCGGCATGAACATTCCGGTCTTCGTTCGTCCTAAGCGTAAAAAGCCCTATTTTATGCCCCTACGGCTCACCTCAACCCTGCGACTGTCCGCATACGAACGTGACAACGCCCCCAACCCTACAGGAACTTACTCAGGTGCTGCGCACCCGGGTTCCGCATGAAGATTCGCTGGCGAAGATTCGCCAGAGTCGACGCATGGCTTCGGGCGTATTGATCCTCTCCGATGCCCTGATCGTTG
>JAULYI010000002.1:0-6363 GCA_032117915.1 Kapaibacterium sp. (SeqCode)
ACGCATCGTTCGCCCCAGCGCAGGTAGGCGGCAAGGATGACCTCGGTATCGCCGCTGGTACTGAAGGTGAAGCCGTCATGTTCTAACTGCTCACGTAGCTCGACGTAGTTGTACACCTCACCGTTAAAGGTGATGGTGCAATCCTGCCTCGTCATCGGCTGATGTGAAGCACTCGAGAGATCGATGATACTCAGACGATTATGACCGAGCATGACGGGACTCGTGGCCCACGTGCCCGAGTGATCCGGGCCGCGGTGCGCCATGATCGCGAGCATGGACTGACCGGTCGCCAGGACTTCGTCCGACGATCGTATGGGGTCGACTATGGCAACAAATCCACACATATCTGGCTGCGAAGATAGAGCATCGTTAACTTGCTACGGTATGGACGTCATTTCCACCCTACGATTGGCTCTTACCACCGTCCGTCCGTTTCTGGTTGGGAAGGTGATAGGGGCAGTGCGCTCACGGATGGCCATGCGCGCTCTTCGCCGACGTGTCCAGCGCCGTGGGGGACGTGTCTGGACGCCGGGTGATGCTTCGCGTGGACTCCGGCGAACCGTCGTCCCATTGCCGTCCGATGCCTGGATCGCTGCGCACGGAAGCACCCTCCGTCGCTGGGTAGATGCGATCCTGGAAGGCGATCTTCCTGTCTATGGTGCAAACCTGTACCGATGCTGGAACAGCGACCCGCTCAGCGGCTACGAATGGTCGAATGCCACCTGGTTTGCCGACTGCGTCGTTACAAGCGTGGAGAACGGACGCCCGCGTGGTGTCGACATCCGTGTGCCGCATGAAGTAGGACGCTGTCACCACTGGCCGGCACTTGCGTTGGCAGCCGGGCTGTATCCTGACAGGCGAGAGGCGTACACGGCGGCACTGGAGGCCGACATCAAGTCATTCATCGACGAGTGTCCGCCACAGTACGGTCCGCAATGGACCATACCCATGGGCGTGGGTATCCGAGCGGCAAATCTTGCCGTGGCCTGTGATTGGCTGGCGATGGCGGGGGCACTGACGCCTCATCTGGAACAGCGCGCTGCAGCCATGCTGGTGGATCATGCAGAACACATCGAGTCTACCGTTGAATGGGCCGGTGGAATGCGTACGTCGCATTACCTGGGGAACATGCTGGGGCTTCTGGCCGTAGGGACCTACCTCCGTGGTGACCCGAGAGCCGAGGGCTGGCGTTCCGTTGCAGCAGAAGCACTCACCCGTGAGTGGGACGTACAGTTCCTCGATGATGGCATGTCGTTCGAGGCCAGCACGGGGTATCACCGGCATGTCGCTGATATGATGGTGCTTGCAGCCGCACTCATGCGCAACCATAGCCCCTTGCCGGACTTCTGGACTGAACGGTTGCGGAAATCGCTACAGGCCCTGCGTGATGTTGTCGTTGATGGAGCGGTGAATCCGGCGGTCGGCGATGATGACGATGGCATGGCCATCAAGCTACTATCGTACGAGCCCGATGTGTCGTGGACCTTCGATGTAGCATCGTTGCTGGGCGTTGTCCCGGACACGCCGTTTGAGAAGAATCGGCCGTTCGATGCCTTTGGATTGTACTTGTGGCATTATGGTCGGTGTAGGACAAGTTTCCGATGCGGTCCCATCGGGCAATGGGGTAAGGGCGGTCATGCACACAACGATCAGCTTTCCGTGACCTTCTGTGTTGATGGTGTTCCGGTGATCATCGATCCCGGTGTCGTATGCTATGGTGCTGACCCACAGCGTAGGAACCGTGACCGATCGACGGCAGCACATGCGACGCTTGCGCCTGTAGGCATGGAGCAGAATCAATGGCCTGATGGTACATCCGGCCTATTCTGGATGTTTCCTGATCGCACAAGGGCACGTATCGTGGAACGGAGCGATGATGGCGCTGTTGGCGAACACCGTGGTTTCGGAATGCGACATCAACGGAGCCTGTCGATACGGACGGACGGCATCACCGTGACAGATTCGTGGGGCGGTATGCCGCGTCATCCGTCGGATATCGTCATTCCGCTGCGCGCAGGACTAACTGTTGACCTTGCCGATGGCGAGGCTCATATCAGGGGTGAGGGACTGCATTGTACGCTTCGCTGGAGCAATGCTACGGCCGTGGTCGAGCAGAGTGTAGCCAGTGCCGGATATGGCCGGTCTGTTGACACGTTGACAATGAAACTCCGCAGCACGGCGTCGACCGTACTTTGGTCCATCGACGTCGTGCATTAAGACGTCCTTACATTTGCCACACGTGAAGATCTCCCAAAACCTCGGAAAGATCAGCTGGTCGCTGGCAGACAAAATGCTCTACGTGGGCTATGGTCTGGTTCAGTTGCTACAGATCCAGGCCGTCACCCCGGCGGTGTACGGTCTGCTGTCGTTGCTCATCGCGCTTAACACATGGATCATGCTGCTGACCGATGGCTCTGCATTGCAGGGTATCGTGCAGTTCGGACAGTCTCCTGAGGAACGTCGAAGGGTAAACACCCTGGCGTTGTTGATACACATCGCCTTAACGGCATTCTTTGTGCTCGTGATTTTCATCCTTCAGGATCCACTGGCGCACGTGCTTAACGAGCCGAAGTTTGCCGAGGTTGCGCTGCTCTTGCCGATCTTCAGCATTCTCACGGTACCCCGTATGTTCTGTTTGAAGATCCTCTATCGAGATCTTCGGATGAAAGAGCTGTTCATCACCGATGCTGTCTGGTTCGGGGTTCGCACCTCCCTCACACTGTGGATGTTGTCTCAGGGGACGCTCAGCTCGTTTGAAGATGTCGTACTCATTGATCTCCTCGGTATGGGGGCCAGTTCGTTGACGGTGGTCATCCTTACCCGTCGTGATCTTGTTTTTGGGTGGAAGGGCTCAGTGACACTTCGACAATACCTAGAGTTTGGTGTGCCACTCGCGGTTGGTACAGGACTCTACAGCACGCCTCGCCAGCTGGACGGATTCCTGGTAGGTTCCTATTTCGGTCTTGCTGCCGTAGGACTTTACACATCAGCTAAGACACTCTACCGCATCTTCGAACAGGCATTCGACGCCGTGTTTACGCTGGTTCACCCGGCCGCCGTGCGTTTGGTTGCGCAGGGACGCTTTGACGAGCTGCGAACGATGGTCACGAAGGCGATTTCGTTTACGCTTATTCCCGTCGTCGTCGTCGTGGCCGCCCTCGAGTCGGGAGCGAGCCAACTCATCGTGCCACTGTTGGGACCCAAGTATGCGGCGGCGGTTGGACACTTTAACGTATTGACGCTGAGCGCTCTTGCCATGCCGTTTACCATGATGTCCGCAGTTATGGTCGCCTTTGGACATTCTCGAGCTATTGTCCATTACACGGCACTCGGCCTTGTCCTTACCGTGACCACGCTCGTTGTAATGGGAGAGTACGGACTCGAGCAGTATGTGGGCCTGGGCATTGTGGTCAACACGATGCTGGTCGGCTGGCTGTGCGTCCGACACGTCCAGCGTGAACTGCGCTTCCCATGGTCCCAGCTGGTGCGTGCCGTCGCTGACGTTCGTAATCATGTCAGTGGTCGGAAAGGGGGCAGTGTATGACTTTGTGGTTTCATCTGATCGCCGCGCGCAGCGTACTCCGACGTCAGCCCAGGGCCGTCGTCCGCATGGCGTTGACGTCCATGGTTGCAACGCTGTGGTGCCTTGTAGGTGGTATCTGGGCCGTAGCGTCATGGCGAGAGACACAGGCCATGGCGTCTGAGACACTGATGGAGCTCTTTGTTCCGGCTGAGGCCGCCCCAGACGTCATACCGGGACTGCTTCAGACGCTACGTGCGATGCCTTCGATCGGCACGGTCAGGGTTATCGACGGCGATCGAATGCTCCGCTCGTTCCAGAAGGATGTCGGTATTGACGCGACTCTTACCGACATGCTCCAACCGCCGACCGTCGTTCGATGTACCATGACGCCGGCCTTCGTGACCATGCGGCATATGACGTCGTCGTCTGACGCCTGTAAGGCTGCATTCCCGTTGCTGACCGGTGTGCACTGGTCGCGAGAGTATGTCTATGCCATTGAGCGTAGGCGTGCAGACATCCTAGTGATGGGTTCTGTTGCTGCAGTTCTTTCCGCGATCATGTTTCTGCTGGCCATCCTGTATGCATTCCGTGCGGAATTGCACAGGGCAGAGCCTGACTTGAACGTCGGTGTGCTGCTGGGCGCTTCATCATCCTTCGTTGCCATGCCCCACGTGCTTGTTAGCACCATTGCCGGTGCACTCGGTCTTGGCATTGCAGCCGGGATATTGGCACTTGCATGGCCACAGATGACGGCGCATGCATCCTGGCTTGCAACCGTTCAGCCGCATGAGGTTGTTGTCATGGGGAGCGTGCTGGCGGTTGCAGGACTGCTTGTCTGCTGGTGGCAATCTGTATCGACCGTGTCACGGCGCACGCGCGCAAAGCGCGGCTGACGTTATGACGATCATCGATCGATATGTCTTACGACAGTTCCTCGCCACGCTGGGCTTTGCCGTCATGGCCCTTGTGGTGATCTTCATCGTGATCGACCTTCTGGAGAACCTCGACGAGTTTCTCGACCAGCAAGCGCCACTCGAGGTCATCCTTCGGTACTACGTCTATTTCGTACCGAACACTCTGCGACTTATGCTCCCTGTGAGTATGCTCCTTGCCGCCCTGTTCAGTGTGGGGCGTCTGAGCGGTAATAACGAGGTCACTGCCATGCGGTCCGGCGGCCAGTCGCTGCCACGATTCATGCTGCCGGTGCTCATCACGGCAATGGTTATCAGTGCAGGCCAGCTCTACTTCAACGGATGGATTGTTCCGCTGGCAAATGCAAAGAAGCTCGCCATTGAACGCACCTATTTAGGCAAAAGCAGTTCCGGCGTCGCTCTGTACCGCCTGTACTTCCGCGACATCCCAACCAGAAGTGTCGCCATCGAGTCCTACGATCCGGATGGCCGCGTCGGACGCAACATTGCCATCGAGACCTACGCAGATACGATTCACCCCCGCGTAGTCGAACGGTATGATGCCCCCGATATGATATGGGACAGCACCTCGGCACGCTGGCGGCTGCGCCAGGCAGTGCGCAGGACCTTTCATGGTGACACGATCACGTTCGAACGTCTGCGCGACGTCAACGCCCCTTTCACCATTCGGCATGAACAACTGGTACGATTGCAGCGAAGCATGGCAGAGATGTCCTTTGATGATGTTCGAGATCACCTCGAGACCTTGCGGAAGGGCGGCAAGAATACACGATCTCAGGAGATCGCATACCTGAGCGAGTGGTCCTTGCCCTTTGCCAATTTCATTGTCGTGTTGATAGCAATCCCGTTTGCTAGTGTTCGCCGCAGGGGCGGCATAGCCGCACAAATTGCGGCCGCGATGGCTATCAGTTTTGTGTACATTGCGTTTACGTTGGTTGGCCAAGCATGGGGCGTTGCCTCGAGCTGGTCTACTCCTGTGGTGGCATGGAGTGCCAACGTACTGTTTCTGGTGGTCGGCATCGTGAATCTGGTGAGAACGCGGTCATGACAGCACCCCAATGGGTGTTCTTGGCAGTTCTGTTCACGGCATACGAGATCGCTTTTACTCAGGAGTTTACAAGGATCCCTGAGTCCCAAAGTGGTGTGCTGTTCGCAAATAGGATTGTCGAGACAGATAGCTTTAACATCTTCAGCGACTTCTACGCCTACAACGGCGGGGGAGTAGCTGTAGGTGACGTGAACAATGATGGTCTGCCCGACCTCATGTTCACCGGTACGTACCAGTACGAGCGACTGTATCTCAATACGGGCGGGCTGCGGTTCGAGGATGTGAGCGCGCGAGCTGGTTTCACTAGTGCCGCTGTCGCCGCGGGTGCGTTGATCGCCGACCTTGATGGCGATGGCTGGCGAGACATCTACGTATGCCGGCGCTACAGGCCTAATGCCTACTACCACAACAACGGTGATGGAACATTCACGGATCTTGGCGCAACGACGGGTCTGGGCATCGCCGTGCCAACGACCATGGCCGTTCCCTTGGATTACGATCGGGACGGTGATCTAGATCTTTATGTGGTCACGAACGGTGAACCACGCCGCGAAGGCTACGTCAATCCCGGAGCCACGGATCGGTTGTTCAGGAATGACGGTGGTAATCGCTGGACCGACGTGACGGCTGAGTCGGGCATCGAAGACACGGGCTATGGGCTGAGCGCTGCGGTGGGTGACGTCAACAATGATGGCTGGCCGGATATCTACGTTGCCAATGACTTCGAGGCCCGTGACGCCTTGTACATCAACAAGGGCAACGGTCGATTCGACAATGTTGCCACGCGCAGCATGGGACACATGTCGCAGTTCTCGATGGGTAGCGATATGGCCGACCTCAACAATGACGGCTGGCTGGAT
>JAULYI010000003.1:0-11778 GCA_032117915.1 Kapaibacterium sp. (SeqCode)
GCGTCGACGGGCCGGGCGATCAACTTCGTGGTCAACATCGAGGTTGACGATGCAACGATCATTGAGCGACTCATGCAGCGCGGCCGCTCCGATGATCGCGAAGAGGTGATCAAGCATCGCTTGGACGTATACAACGCGGAGACAGCGCCCCTTCTCGACTTTTATGGTTCCCGTGGATCGTTGGTGAGTGTTCACGGTATCGGAACGGTTGACGAGGTCAATCAACGGATTCTGGACGTACTGCGGTAGGACACCGTTTTCAAGAGACACAAAAAAACGAGCAGTACCACGGTACTGCTCGTTTCGTTTTCGGCGACCGTACGGCCCGGTTACAGCACCAGGGCAACACCGGCGGTGAACATCGTCATGCGATACTGTTCAATGAAAAAGGCACGTGGCGGATTACCGCCGATGCCGTCCCATGTTTGCGGCGCGAAGACCGGCATCAGGGGATGACTGTATCGGACGAAGACGTCGAGGCCGGCAGACGTGCGGCGGGGGATGATGCGAAGTCGTAGTGACCCTGTGGCATTGAAGACCATTGATGCAAAATCGCGCAGATATCCATTGCGATCGAGGCGAACGCGTGTTCCGGTCTCAAACACGAGGTTTGTGGGTTGCTCCAAGGTTTCTGTCTGGCGGTATGCACCTGCAGCCATGAACAATCCTTCAAGGCCGAAGCCCAGCCAGATGCGGTCTTGCGCGACAGCATACTCTGTGGTCAGCCCGACATTGAGGATGGCCCAGTCCACGTCTAACGTATGGCGGAACAGGGCGTCACCGGACGTCACGTCACCCGTGAAGGCCTTTTCCGTCGAGTACGACGCAAACTCCGCGGGAAGTGACTGATAGCTCAGTCGCGGCGTCAGATACCATCCGTCGTCAGAGATAGGCGTTGTGAATGCCACCTGGACACCAAATCCGGTACCTTCCGTCTTGTCGAATCCCGTGCAGCAGTTCTCCACCGGAGGAAGCGAGTTGAACTGTGCGTCGTGGACGGCATAGGAGCCAATGGCACCGACGGACCACTCATTGTGGTCATGGGCGTGGCCATGATCATGGATGTGGGTATGCCCGTCGTTGTGCGTATGGCCCTGGGTATGCTGGCGATGCACACTGTCGGCAGATACATGAGCATCATGAACATGCTGATGCTGATGCTTGTGCATGGTGTCGGCAACGGTACCCTGGGCGAGCATTCGTGACCATGCTCCGACCATGATGTACGCGGCAAGCGTTAGGGTTGTGCGTGCGTTCATCATGGGAGCTTCACCAGGGTAGTGCGTGCAACATCGCCGGACGTATAAAACGTCACGGTGTAGGTTCCGCCAGCGATCTGTGGCATGTAGAGGGTCTTCATCGGCGCATGTGCTGCGGCAACGACGTCCTCTTCGACGGTTACCACGTTGCCGTGGATATCCGTGATCATGAGTGTGCCCGTGACCGTGCTGTCTGCATAGGTGCGGATCGACACGGAAGCCGACGTCATCGGATTGGGTGCAACCAAGACCTGCATGCGGCTCACGTCCTTGAGCAGACGAGTCTGTCCGTACGTGTTGCACAATCCGCGCAACGTAATGGTGCCGGCGACGGAGCGAACAAACTGACGTGGGACATCAGTCCACCGGAACGACTCGACCCGAACATCGGTGACGGAGTCGTTACCGAGTCGTGTCATCATGCGAAGATTCGTAATGAGACCATTCTGAGAAACGGCTCTGCCGGTGACGGTGATCGTATATCGATCACCGTCATCCACGATAGCATCATATTGGAGGGGCTCAACGATCGTGCGATTGAAGCTGACCTTGAGTTCCCAGTCGCGACCCGTGACGTTGTCGGCAAAGAAGGCACACGGCGCACCGTAGTACACGGGCAGATCGAACGTATCGCCGATCTGACGGACGACGGTATCAACCGTGACCAACGTCGATTCGTAGTTCTGTTGCGAGCGGTCACCGATGCTCATGATGCCGGAGCTCACGATAGGGGAGATCCCGGCTTCACCGATCATCGGTTGTCCGAATGCTCCCTGCATACCGAAGCCGCCTCGGTCAGGAGCATTCGTCGCACCACTCGTGATGACACCGCCCATGATCGTCTGACCGTGCATCGGTGCGATGCAGGCAGACAAGAGCAGGATCAGTATTGCGAGGTGTTTCATGATGATTTCCTTCATTCGTTGTGATTACTGGATCGTTGGGCTTATGTGGTCGACATAAGGACCCAACGCTGCAGGAATCCGCTGTAGATGAAGGTGAGAGACTGATCAATGCCGATGGTCTTGTTTGCAGCGCCAAGTACGAATCTGTTGGCTGCAACTGATCGGTTGTCGTCTTCTTGGAAGGTAATGTTCTTCGACGATGTGTTCACGATGATGATGATCCGGCCGTTCTCACCACCGGTAAACCCGGTAATGTCTGCTCCCGCTGATGCATTGACCATGCGGAAGAAGGCGTGGTCACTCAGCGCGATGTTGTGAATGACGGCAGCACCGGCACGGAGCGCATCAATGTCGATCTCATCGCCTTCGGCAAGAACGAGCTTCTTGATGTTTCCTGTAGGATTACACGGCTCCCAACGGTTGTTCGCTTGATTGTAGCACAGGGCATCACCGTCGTTCGGCGTCATAGGATTCTGAACGTCGATACCACCGAGTGTTCCGACCGAAGCAGTAACGTTGCCCGGCTTCCACGTGTTTGCGGCAGCGTCCCACGTCAGCACCTGATTGTTTGTCGGTGCCGTTGCTGCAACGGCGCGTCCCTGCAGACCATCAACCGTCGGATTCGGATACGTACCGGCTAGGTCTCCACCGGCAGCACCACCGGGTACCACGCCGGAGATCGTGATGTTGGCAGCCTGTGTGATGCGACCCTTAGAGTCGACCGTGAACTGACCAACTTGCGTCGAGGTACCGTATTGTCCAACGACCACGGCCGTGTTCTCCAGCTTATCACCCGTGACAGCGCCAGGAGCAAGCTTGTCTGCCGTTACGGCGCCATCGGCCAGCTTGGCCGTCGTGACGTTGGCATCCAGGATCTTGTCCGTCGTCACTGCGTTGTTTGCCAGGTCAGCGGCACCAACCGTACCGTCGAGGATCTTTGCGGTCGTGATTGCATCATCTGCCAGATCTGCCGTGGCCACGGTTCCGTCAAGGATCTTGGCGGAGGTGACAGCATTATTGGCAAGATCGATCGTGGCAACGGTACCGTCTAGGATCATTGAGGACGTCACTGCACTTGGGGCAATGGTAGGATTGGGATAGCTGCCTGTGAGTGAACCGCCTGCAGCACCGCCCGGTGCAACACCCGTGATCGTGATGTTGGCGGCTTGTGTGACGCGACCCTTAGAGTCGATCGTGAATTGACCAACCTGAGTCGACGTGCCATAGGTTCCAACGACAACGCCGGGGACGTCTTCGAGCTTGTCGCCCGTGACAGCACCATTGGCAAGGTCGGCAGCCGTGACCGAGCCGTCGGCGATCTTTGCGCTGTTAACGGCACCGTCGGCGAGCTTCGACGTCGTGACGTTGCCATCCATGATCCGTGATGTCGTAACGGCATCGGGAGCAAGGTCGGCAGCCGTGATCGTTCCATCGAGAATGCCTGCCGTTGTAACGGCGTTTGGCGCGATCTTGCTGCTCGTGACGGCACCGTCAGCCAGGTCAACCGATGCCACCGTTCCGTCAAGGATCTTCGCACTGGTAACAGCGCCATCGGCAAGATCAACCGTTGCCACCGTACCGTCGGCGATCTTGGCTGAGGTGACGGCATTGTCGGCGAGATCGACGGTTGCCACCGTACCATCAAGGATCATGGGGGAGGTGACGGCGCTGGTAGCGATTGTCGGGTTGGGATAGCTTCCCGTCAGCGAACCACCGGCAGCACCACCCGGAGCCACACCGGCGATCGTTACATTCTGTGCGAACGTGATGCGACCCTTGGAGTCAACCGTGAACTGACCAACTTCTGTTGCCGTACCGTAGGTGCCTGTGTTGACAGCGGTATTGGCAAGCTGATTTCCGGAGATGCTACCCGGGGCGATCTTATCGCCGGTAACCGCACCATCGGCGAGCTTCGCCGTAGTGACATTTCCGTCAGCAATGGCATTCGTCGTGACGGCGCCGCCAGCCAGCTTATCACCGGTAACGGCAGCATCGGCAAGCTTGGCCGTCGTCACATTGCCATCGGTGATCTTCGACGTCGTGACTGCATTGTCTGCCAGGTCGGCTGTAGCTACCGTGCCATCGGCAATCTTCGCTGAATTCACGGCATTGTTGGCCAGGTCGGCCGTGGCCACCGTGCCGTCGGCGATCTTCGATGAGGTGACGGCGTTATCGGCCAGGTCGACTGTGGCGACCGTTCCGTCAAGGATCTTGTCCGTGGTTACGGCGTTATCTGCAAGGTCAACGGTGGCAACCGTACCATCGATGATGTTCGATGTGCTGACCGAGTTCGGAGCAAGTTGTGGGTTAGGGTAGGTACCCGTCAGTGAACCGCCGGCAGGGCCGGAGGGAGTAACACCGGCGATCGTAATGTTTGCGGCTTGGATCACGCGACCCTTGGAATCAACGGTGAACTGACCGACTTGTGTAGCGGAACCGTACTGCCCAACGATGACGCCTGAGTTCTCCAGCTTGTCGCCCGTGATAGCACCCGTGGCCAGCTTGTCTGTCGTAATTGCACCGTTTGCAAGCTTGGCAGTATTCACAGCACCATCGGCCAGCTTGGCTGTCGTGACGTTTCCGTCAAGGATCTTCTCCGTCGTAATGGCATTGTTAGCCAGATCAGCGGTTGCAACCGTTCCGTCGGCGATCTTGGCCGAGGTAACGGAACCATCAGCAAGCTTTGCTGTTGTCACGTTTGCGTCGGCGATCTTTTCCGTGGTGACGGCATTGTTGGCAAGGTCGGCCGTTGCAACCGTTCCGTCGGCGATCTTGGCCGACGTTACGGCATTGTCTGCAAGGTCAACCGTGGCGACGGTACCGTCCTGGATCTTTGCCGACGTAACGGCGTTGTCAGCCAGGTCAGCCGTTGCAACCGTACCGTCAACGATGTTCGATGTTGTGACCGAGTTTGGAGCGAGTGTCGGGTTAGGGTAGGTACCGGTCAGCGCGCCGCCGGCCGGACCACCGGGCGTAACGCCCGTAATGGTAATGTTGGCAGCCTGAGTGATACGACCCTTGGAGTCGACCGTGAACTGGCCAACCTGCGTTGACGAGCCGTACTGTCCTGCAGCCACAGCGGTATTCGACAGCTTACTGTCGGTAATCGCACCGTCGGCAAGCTTCGCAGATGTCACGCTGCCGTCAGACAGCTTTCCGGTCGTCACTGCACCGTCGGCGATCTTGGCCGTTGTCACGCTGCCGTCGGCGAGCTTTCCTGTGGTCACATTGCCGTCGGCGATCTTGGCCGTCGTAACGCTACCGTCGGCGAGCTTTGCATTCGTGACACTGCCATCGGCCAGCTTGGATGTTGAAACGGCAGCGTCTGCCAGCTTGGCCGTCGTGACGTTCCCGTCCGCGATCTTTCCGGTTGTCACCGCATTGTTGGCAAGGTCTTCCGTTGCTACCGTTCCGTCAAGGATGTGCGTCGTGTTTACGGAGTTGGGAGCAAGCTTCGCGGACGTCACCGCGCCGTCGGCAAGTTTTGAGGTGGTGATGGAGCCGTCGGCAATATTCGAGGCATTCACCAGGATCGTGACGTTTTGCGCTTGTGTGACGCGGCCCTTACTGTCAACCGTGAAGGCTCCAACCTGTGTGGCCGAGCCATAGGAACCCGCAATCACAGAGGTGTTGGCAAGTTTGCTGTCTGTCACAGCACCGTCGGCAATCTTCGACGTCGATACTGCTCCATCAGCGATCTTGCCATTCGTGATCGCGCTGCTGGCGATGTCGTCGGCAACGATCGTACCGTCAACGATGTGCGACGTGTTGACCGAGTTTGCGCCGAGCTTTGCCGAGTTCACAGCACCGTCGGCGATCTTGGCCGTGGAGACAGCGCCGTCGGCGATCTTGCTTCCCGTAACGGCACCATTACCGAGGTCTTCCGAGGCAATGGCTCCGTCGGCGATGTTCGACGACGTAACGGCATTGGGCGCGATCTTCGCACCTGTTACGGCTCCGTCGGCAAGCTTGTTTGTGGTGATGGCTCCGTCGGCGATGTTCGAGGAGGTGACGGAGATCGTGACGTTCTGGGCCTGCGTGACGCGGCCCTTTTCGTCAACCGTAACCTGACCAACCTGTGTGGCGTTACCGTAGGTTCCAACGGCCACACCGGAATTCACCAGCTTGTTTGGCGTGATCGTTGCATCAGCGATCTTATCTGTGGTTACAGCGGCATTGGCAAGTTTGTTGGTTGTGACCGAAAACTCTGCAAGCTTCGAGTTTGAAACCGCTTGATCGGCGAGCTTGGCTGTCGTGATCGTGAGATCGGCGATCTTCGACGTGATGACGGCTTGATCGGCAATCTTCGACGTGGTAACAGCATTATCGGCAATGTCGGTGGTTCCAACAGCACCGTCAATGATGTTCTGCGTGTTCACGACATTGATGTTCAGACCGGGATTCGGATAGTTGCCCGAGAGAACACCACCGGCAGGGCCATTCGGTGCCACACCGCTAATGGTGACGTTCTCCGCTGCGATAATGCGGCCCTTCTCGTCAACCGTGAACTGACCTACTTGCGTAGCATTACCGTAGGTTCCTGAGGCAACCCCGGTGTTAACAAGCTTGTTCGACGTAATCGTCGCGTCGGCAATCTTCTCGCCGGTAACAGCTCCATTGGCAAGCTTTGAAGCGGTAACGGCGCTTTCGGCCAGCTTGGTCGTCGTAACGGCACCATCAGCCAGCTTCGGCGTTGTGACAACGGCATCGGCGATCTTCATCGTCGTAATGGCGTTGTCGGCGATATCCACCGTGTTGATCGTTCCATCGACGATGTTGAACGACGACACGGAGTTCTGTGCGAGCGAGGGGTTAGGATAGGTTCCTGCGAGGGCTCCACCGGCAGGGCCGATTGGGGCCAGGCCAGATAGGGGAATGTTCTGCGCGGCTAGGATACGGCCCTTGCTGTCCACCGTGAATTGGCCTACTTCCGTGTTACTGCCATAGGTACCGGCAGTAACGCCGGTATTCTCGAGCTTGTTCGAAGGCAGTGTGCCATCGGCGATCTTCGACGCCGTAATCGTACCGTCGGCGATCTTGTCTCCAGTGACAGCATTATCTCCGAGCTTATCCGTTGAAACGGCTCCGTCTGCAAGCTTTGACTCCGTGATCGCTCCATTAGCGACCTTTGACGTTTCAACCGCGCCGTCAGCGATCTTAGGTGTTGTCACGGCTCCGTCGGCAATGTTGATGGTCTTTACCGCAAAGTCGGCGAGTTCCGGATTCGGATAGGTGCCCTTCAGGGCTCCACCTGCCGGACCGCCCAGAGGGAAGCGGATAGCGACTTCGGAGATCGTTACGATGCGACCGGCTTGGTCAACCGTGATGCGAGGAACGATGATGCTGTCACCATACGTACCGGGCGTCAGCGGCATCGGCGAAAGTTTATCGCTGGTGATCGAACTGTCGAGAATGTTCCCGCCCGTGAGCGTGCCCGGCGCGATCTTGTCGGCCGTGATCGCTCCTCGAGCAATCTTCACACCCGTTACGGAACTGTCGGCCAGCTTCGTTGTACCAACAGAGCCGTCGGCAATCTTTGCACTCGTTACTGCTCCGTCACGAATGAGGGGGGCAGGGTAGGTACCTGTGAGGTCGCCCGCTGCAGCGCCACCCGGCGTGATTCCTGAGATCGGAACTTCCGTGGCGGAGATCACGCGACCCTGCTGGTCAACAGTGATGACGGCCGAGGTGATGGGCGATCCGACAGGTCCAATCGGCTGGCGATGGAGTTCCTCGAGTTCGTCGGCACCGATCGTGTTATCCTTGATGGTCAGCGTCAAACTGTCCAGACCACCCGAAGCCAGCACGTCCGACGACGGGCTGCTGTTGATGCTGGCACGCAACCGCGCGACCGCAGATCCCGACAGATCATCAGCAACACCGGCTACGTTCGCCGAGTCCGTACGGATTGCATACGGAACCGACGTCAAGAACGTACGTGGTGCCAGCTCCGGCCGACCGTTGATCGACATGCCCAGCCAAAGACGCTGGTTGAAGTCGAATTGCAGCGGCTGGGAGTAGCCAAGGATCACACCAAAGAGTCCCCCCTTCGTTTGTACCACATGGCGCTCACTCCACTGCGGTTGCCCGCCGAAGATGGTGTTGTAGATCGTAAAGTCGACCGTGTAAATGCTGTCGCATACCGGTATACCCGTCGAGTCGTAGATCACTCCTTGATACGTGATCTGTCTCGGAATGCCTGTCTGTGCGGAAACATTGCCCCCAATGCCTGCTAGGAACAGCAGTACCATGACGGCTCGAATTGAGACGGTGAGCAACGAGGCTCTCATGCCTAACTCCATGAACGGTAGAATGGGTAGTGTTTGTTACAATGGATTATTGGTCAAAAAATACGGCTTTTACCTATGTAAACAACACACTTGTCTACTTATCCACACAAAACATGTGCTAGAGAAAAGATACTATTTCATGTATTACAACAAGTTGCTATGCTTATCCACCAGCACAAAGTTTGAGATTTCCACATTAGTGGAATACTTTTGTACGTAGATTTGTTACGAAAGGTAAACTCGGTGGGACTTCGCTTTGAAGGAGAACAACAGATGAAACGACGTGAACGGTTTGTGCTCACGCTGGCTTCTGTATTTGTTTTGAGCCACATGCAAGGTTTTGCTCAGGAACGACGTGGCGAGCTGGTTGGGTCTTTGCACTACTACGCCTCATCGTACTCCGGGGAGTTCATCAGTGACGGATTCACCGGTGGTGCGACGGTCAACCTGGCATATGGATTATCCGACCGCCTGTGGTTGGAGGGGCGTGTAGGCTTTGGTGGATACGGTTGGCAAACGAATTCGTCGCTGATGGCCAAGTACGACGAGTATTATGGTGCCAATCCAGCGTTCGGTGGGACGTATCCCGGCACATTATCCCGCATTGAGTCTAACAACGCAAGTACGCTGCGACTTGCGGATATCCTCCTGGGTTATGCCTTGACACGAGGCTCATTTACTCCGTTCATCACGGCGGGTGTGGGCATGGTCAACGTCCAGCCACGTACAGCATCTGCCGGCGAAATGCTTCCAAACTTCGAGAAGGGTGTATATGCCGCAACCGCTGCAAGCATCCCTGTCGGTGTTGGCATCCGATTCAGTGTATCAGAACACGTTGCGATCTCCTTCCGTGGTGAATACCGAATGGTCTTTAGTGGTTACCTCGATGACGTTGCGGTACGTGGTATCGATGACGGACTTTATGCCGCGTCAGCAGGTGTTTCGTATAGCTTTAATGCACCGAGTGCCGTCCTCTCCTCAGGGCCATATTGGTGTGAGCTCTGCAACGTCCAGTACAACGCGTCGACCTGTGCCATTTGTGCTGTTGACAACTGTCCAATCTGTGCTCGAGCCCGCGCTCAGGGAGCAATGGTGCCGCCCGGCCCGCAGGCAGATGCGCAGGGCACACTGGCCCAAGGCCCGACTTCTCGCAATGACGGCGCCGAGGAAACACCCCGATCGCCCGAGGTAACACCAGCCGAATCTGCTGGTGCCGACAAGCCTGATGATGCTCCAGCAACGGATGATGCTCAGCCCACACAGCCCGATTCGCCTTCGAAGAAGAACGACGAACCTGTCGCTCCAAAGGCGAAACGCCGCTTAACGGCCCCCGGCATCCGCTTCAACGTCGATACCGAGCAGATCAATTTCAATGACCCCTCGACGCGTGCCAACTTGAACGAGATTCTTGAGTACCTGCGGGAATCCTGTGAAGATCTTAGGGTTATGATCGAGGGCCACGCCTCGTCAGAAGGACCGGCAGCGCGCAATCAGGAGCTTTCCGTGATGCGTGCCCGTGAGGTTGCAAAGTGGCTCTACTCACAGGGCATCCCCCAAGAGCGCATCCAAGGCGCCGTCGGCTTTGGTTCCTCAATGCCTCGCGTTCCGGAGCCAAGTCCCGCAGTCGCTCGCCGAATGTCCAAAGAACAACTTGAAGCGATTCGTGAACAGAATCGCCGTATCGAGTTGGAAATCTTAGAGGATTGCGAGTAGCACCGAATACGTTCGACCGTACAACAGCGAAGAATAACCCACGCCTTTTCCACATGGTGGATAAGGCGTGTTTTTTTTTAATCGGATTCGATGCTGGCAAGCTGCAGCAGCCCAACACGAGTTGCTGTTTACAGCCCTAAAATGCATAATTGGCAACGAGATACTGGCATTTATTGAACAACGTGTTCTCGTACATCATCGTAGAAATCCAACATCGCCTCTAGACGGTAAGATCGCCTGCCGGAGTGCTTCCGATGAAGCGATCGTGTGCATACGGGGAGGTGCCGGGGGGAGTGCTTTCATCGCTTCCATGATGCTTGCCGGAGTGTATCACCCAAGGTTCTCCACAACGATGATGAACGTTTATTCATTCTAAATTCATTGCCTCCTATGTGGAAAACTCACAATTTGGCTGTTCTCTGACCGTTTACACGCCCCCGACCTAGGGGATTGGATCGGTCCCATCTCGACTGCAGGCTAGGGTGACTGCGGCTCGAGTCAGTCAAGTGTCTCACATACAAGGAGGCTCACCCTCATGACTAAGCAAACTTCGCTCGTAATGAAGATCACGGTATTCGTGGTCGTCATGTTGACAGTGTTGTCCATCAGTTTTCTTGTCGAGGCGCGTGACCTTCCTGCTGCGCAGGGCGTTACTGTTGTTGCGACCAAGACAAGCGTGCCGCCGGTACGATCGATGGACCTCGTTGATGTTGCTGACGGTATAGCATCCTGGTATGGTAGGCCGTTTCATGGTCGCCGCACGGCCAGCGGTCGCAAATACGATATGCATGAGCTCACGGCCGCACACAGAAATCTGCCATTTGGCAGTCTTGTACGGGTGGTCAATGCGAAGACCCAGCAGCGAATCCTCGTGGAGATCACAGACCGGGGCCCGTTCATCCGGAAACGTGTTATCGACCTTTCGTATGCCGCAGCTAGGGCCCTGGGCGTCTCTGTGACCCCCGTGGAGTTGCAGGCCCTCAGACCTACGGATGTTGCTGCCCAATATGCCGGTGACAGCACGACGCTTCTGGTGATCGATGGGGACTACAACATCCATCGTGCAACCGCCGACGTCGTGGAACAACTCTCTGAACCGATGTCGTTCACCAAGGCACATGCCACCTTGGGTCCGGATAGCGTGATCCTGATCGTACCTGCCGAGGGGAACAAAGGGCTCACCTATGCCACGGCACGACTGCGCGTGCCTGTCAATGGTCTGGATACGGTCGACGTTGCCGTCGTCCAGTAACGCAACAGACGCACATCACCCCGTTGTCATGGACGGCTTGTGCAGCGTATCAGCATGCCAGGGACACGGTAGGTATTGTCCCTAGCGAACCATAAGCGCAGCCGCCACAATGGCATCTAGCATGTCTTCCGACACCGTGTTCGTCAGATCGCCGGCTTCCACGGACGTACATGCAGCGCACGACTGCATAAAGTGGTTGGTACGACGTATGACCCTGGCCTGACGCCCTGTGATCGCCTCATAAGCCTCGGCATTGGATCGAGAGGGCACCACCGGGTCATCTTCCGCCAGGAGCAACGTGAGGTTTGTGGCATGCGGGCGCAGCACTGCCGCAGGATTCAGTGCCGCATAGCGCTGCA
>JAULYI010000004.1:0-3242 GCA_032117915.1 Kapaibacterium sp. (SeqCode)
CATGCATACGGCGAGGCCGTGGGATTCTCTATGGGCATGCTCTATGTGGATCCCTCGGAACGTGTGATCACCGATGCGGCGCTGCGTAGCATCCTGGAAGGCCTGCAGGTTACGGCGCAGGGCGCTATAACGTCGTACCGACTCGTGACCGAACCGGTTGCAGCGCTAGCAGACCTTCAGTCGGCACTGCAGACCATCGCAACCACCTATGGCTTCACCAGCAGCGAAATCGAAGATTTCCGTCAAAACTGGGTAAACGTGCAACAACGATGATCATGCACACCCTCATCCTGATCCTGCTTGTCCTGTCAATCACTGGTTGCGGCGATGCCGGCGGTCCTTCCGATGCGTTCGACCGCACGACGATGCTTACGGAGGTGGCTGATAAGGCCATCATACCGAGTTACGCAGGGATGCAGGAGGCCAGTGAACAGCTTGTAGCGGCCATTGACGCATGTACGCAGAGTCCATCGGAGGCAACACTTCAGGCTGCACGTAAGGCGTGGATCGATGCTGCCGAAGCCTGGCAATACGCACAGCTGTTTACCTTCGGCCCGGCCGACGGAGTAACGGGTACGCTCAGCGAGAACATCAATACCTTTCCGACGTCAGTGACCAAGATCGAGGCAGCAATTGCCGTGGGCGACACGTCACTACAGAACTTCAACAGAGATGCACGAGGCTTACCGGCGCTGGACTTCCTGCTGTTTGGCGGCGATGATGTGGCCACAGTCGAGGCATTCAAGACGTCGGCCATGCGTGCTGCCTACACACGCGCCGTCGCCCGGGATGTTTTCACCCAGGTCGACCGCGTCCACGCGGCATGGCTCGGAGGCTATCGCGAATCGTTCATCGCACGGAGTGGTTCGGACGCTGGCAGCGGCGCCACACAGATGTTCAATGCCGTTAACCGCGCGTTCGAACTCCTCAAGAACTACAAGATCGGTATCCCCGCGGGGCTTCAGGCCGGTCAGACCACACCGTCCGCAGCGTCTGTAGAAGCACGCTATGCGGAGCAATCATGGCCTCTTGCGCAGACACATATGAAGGCTCTTCGCATGTTCTGGTACGGGAACGCCACGAATGGAGCTTCCTTTACCAGCCTGCGTTCCTACATTCTTGCCCGTGGTGGGTCGGCTCTTGAAGCATCCACACGTGAGCAATTCGATGCCATTGATCGTGCAGCATCGCAGGTACGGAGTGATGTATCGCTTGCGTCGCTGTGCGACGCAGAAGATCCATCCTTGAAGGCCTACTACGTAGAACTGCAGAAGCTCACTCGGTTTATCAAGAGCGAGACGTCGTCGCTACTTGGTCTGTCCATCACGTATGCCAGTGGTGATGGCGACTGATGGAGACCTTCCGCAGACTGCGTGAATTCGTGACCGCACCGGTCTCGATTGCGCCGCTGGCTGTGGCCCGCGTGCTATTCGGCGCCGTCATGACCGTCAGCTGTCTTCGGTTCATTGCATTAGGATGGATCGACGAGCAGTACATCGCGCCACAGGTGCATTTCCCGTACTACGGATTCTCGTGGGTCACATCACTGGGTGATCCCGGCATGCACGTGCTGTTCGGTGTGATGACGCTGGCGGCCCTTGGCGTGATGCTCGGTGCATGGTATCGCGTGTCGATCATCCTCTTTGCACTGACGTTCACGTACGTCGAGCTGATCGACAAGACCTATTACCTGAATCACTACTACTTCGTGAGTCTGGCGGCATTCCTCTTCGTGCTGCTGCCAGCACATCGACGCTTCTCCGTTGACGTATGGCGTCGCCCCCTACTTGCCGTCGATACCATACCGCGCTGGTGTCTTGATATCCTGAAGCTGCAGCTGGGCATGGTCTATGTCTATGCGGGCATTGCGAAAATGACGCCGTCTTGGTTGTTCGACGCTATGCCAATGAGACTGTGGATGCCTGCCAATGATACACTGCCGGTTGTGGGTTGGCTCATGACCATCTGGTGGATGCCATGGGCGTTCGCATGGGCTGGAATGTTGTTTGACACCACGGTGCCTTTTCTGCTTTCGTGGCGTCGTACACGCATCATGGCCTATGTCGCCGTTGTCATCTTTCACACCATAACCGGGATGATGTTTCAGATCGGCGTGTTTCCGGTGGTGATGATTGCCATGACATTGATCTTCTTTGATACGCGAGTCCATGAGCGTGCCATCGGGATGACATTATCATCGCCATCAACGCATGGTGTTGTCCGTCATCAGCCCGTCCTGCTTTCGGTCCTGGCATGCTATCTGGCGGTGCAGCTACTACTTCCGTGGAGGTTCCTGCTGTATCCCGGTGAGCTGCTGTGGACGGAGCAGGGCTATCGGTTCTCGTGGCGTGTGATGCTCATGGAGAAGGCAGGCACAGCCACCTTCTACGTGCGCGATCGTGTGACGGGTAGGGAAGGGGCAGTGAACAACGCTGAGTTTCTGAATGAGCATCAAGAGAAGCAGATGGCGATGCAGCCGGACATGATCATCCAGTTTGCCAAGATGTTGAAGGAACACTATGCCTCGCGGGGCGTGCATGACCCGTACGTACGCGCAGAGGCATGGGTAACGCTCAACGGTGCTCCGAGTCAATTGCTTGTTGATTCCTCCATTGACCTTTCCGCACAACGCGAAGGACTGCACCACTACGATTGGATCCTGCCACGCGTACACTGATCACCATCATGCTCATGGCCTGTGGCGCAGTGTTGATGCCGGGGCAAAGCGCTGACACCACACGCGTTGTCAACGCCAAGGAAGTACGTGTGCAGTCGGGACGTCCAACGATATCGCTTGTCGATCGACTCAACGACGTCACTGCTGATGCGATCTATGCTGCAAAGAAGACCGAGGTCATACGGCTGGAGTCGATGATCGTAAACACGGCAACGAACAATGCCCGACAGGTCTTCGCAACCGTTCCCGGTCTGAACATCTGGGAGAGTGATGCGGCAGGTCTTCAGCTCGGCATCGGCGGACGTGGGTTGTCGCCCAATCGCACGTCGAACTTCACCACCCGTCAGAATGGCTATGACATCAGTGCGGATCCCCTGGGATATCCCGAGAGCTACTACACGCCGCCGCTCGAGGCACTCGAGCGTATCACGCTCGTGCGTGGAGCCGGCTCGCTACGCTATGGTACACAGTTCGGCGGTATGATCGACTTCGTCATGCGTGCTCCATCACGAGCGCCCGTAGCAGGACGCGTGCGTGCGAGTGGCGGGTCCTTCGGCTTTGCGGG
>JAULYI010000005.1:0-5632 GCA_032117915.1 Kapaibacterium sp. (SeqCode)
CCTCATTCGATGCGCCAACGCTGACGCCGCGCACCGAGATCGTCGGACAGCCCGTGTACACTGTTGTACCGATGGGGCAACACGATGTCGTCTGGCAGGGACGTGACCTGAAGATCAGACGTGCGGGCGAGCAACAATGGCAGGTACTACGAAGCATCGTCACGAATGACGGCTTGAACGGACAGATCCTTGGCATGGCCGGTGTGTCCGACCACATTGTCGTTATTGGCCTGGTCTATGACACGCAAAGCGATGCAATGGCCCTTCGCAGCTTCACGGTCGATGCAGCCGGAGAGGACATCACAGGGCCACGCATGATCACGACCATACCTGCGGAGTCTAGCTGGGCGACGTTCGCTGTATTCTCGACCGATGATGCGGCCGTCGTGTGGACGGGTAACGGAATGTACGTTTCGACCGACCAGGGCCGCTCCTGGGTGTCGCGCCAGCTACCCTTTGCCACAGGCGTGCGGCCGACTGTTACTTCGGAAGGGATCGCCGTGTGGGCTGCGCAGCCGGATGGTATCTGGCAGAGCTCTGACAAGGGACGCACATGGCAGCGTACGCAGGTTCCATTGCGCAGCCTTGACGTGCGCAGTGTTGCACTGACGTCCACCCGATGGCATCTGCTTACACCCGATGGCGTCATCCGCATATCGCGCGATGTGACGCACGTGCCCGAAGATCGTGCATCCTCTGGGCCAGCAACGATCACCGTCAACGGTCGACAGGTAGCGATCATAGCTGATACTGTATCCCAGATGCGCATTATTGACGTGATGGGTCGCGTTGTAGCAGAGGGAACAGGACAGCGTCTCGTACGCGATGATGTCGTCCCCGGTCTGTATCATTGCATCGTTGTAACATCCCGAACAAGGACCGTAACCTCGGTGCTTGTTCCGGGTTACTAGCCAGTCGAGAATGCTCCACGTGTCGGAAACCACTGCATGAAATCGATCCTTGTCGTAATCGCACTCCTCCTCGGCGTTTCGTCGGTGACGGCGGACACGCTCTATGTTGCATCTATTGCTGAACCCGGAGGTGACGGGCGTAGCTGGAATAGCGCGTATCGATACCTGACCACGGCGTTGGACGCATGGAAGACCGGTGATCAGATCTGGGTAGCGCAGGGCACCTACCGCGCCGATGAGGGCGAGGGCCGTACCCGAGGTGATCGGACGGCGTCGTTCGTCATCCGTCAGGGCATGCTGATCTTCGGTGGGTTCAAACTCGGCGAAACAAAGCGCGAACTCCGTGACTGGTTTCGATATCCTTCCGTGCTGAACGGCGATCTAGAAAACAACGACGGCGACGCCGTCATGGCAGACGACCCACGTCGAGCCGAGAACACACGTCACATCCTCGACCTCCGCAACGAAGCCATCGACTCCACGACGATCATCAATGGTTTGACGATCGTGCGTGGCAATGCAGACATCGAGGGTGGTGGCGGTGCCATCATCGGCACCGGTACGCCTCGGTTCCGCAACTGCCGTTTTCTGTACAACGCCTCGGCCACCGTCGGTGGTGCCATCCATGCCACGAACGTCCGCCGGATGGCGCTCAACTACTGCGTCTTCGAGCGTAACTGGGCCATCGAAGGCGGCGCCGTGTACATCAACAATGACAGCATTGCCAAGGGGCCGGCTACGTATCTGCGCGAGAGTTTTTTCATCAACAATACGGCGCGTGACGCCGGTGGGGCCGTCGTGATCAGTAATCACGAACTACCCTACGTCTCGAGCTGCGTCTTCGCTGGCAACCAGGTCACAGGTGTTGGTGCAAAGGGCGGAGCCTTCTATGCCACCAAGACGTGTAAGCCGTACATCGTTAACACCACGTTCTCTCGGAACCTCTACGCCAACATCGGCGGCTTTGGTGCCGCCATTGCCATGCATGCCGGTCAGGTGGTGAATAGTATTCTATGGGGCGATGATGCAGCCGAGATCAAGCAGATCGAACAGCTCGACACCACGGGGCTGAGTGCCAAGATCACGCCCATTGCCAATCTGGTGCGGAACGACTGGGACTTCGGCTTCTATCAGGCAGACCCGCAGTTCGTGGACATCGACAACCCTGCAGGGAAAGACCGTATCTACGGTACCGACGATGACGGGCTGTACCTGCAGTCGTTCTCGCAGGCCAACAACGGTGGGTTCATTGACGGATTCGTCAACCACCATCAGACCGACATTGTGGGCAACCCACGTCTGGTTGGCCGCAAGGTCGATCTTGGTGCCTACGAGCTGCAGCGCGAAGACCGCGTGTGGTTCAAGGACCTGATGGCCGAGATGCGAGCCGGCAGGCTTGTCTTTATGTACCGTCACGCAAAGACGGACTGGGGTCAGAAAGACCCCGGGCCTTCGCCTGAGTGCTTCCCGGGCCGTAACCTTATTTACGAAGGCCGCGAGCAGTCACGCGAGATCGGTCTGCACCAGCGCGCGCTTGGTATACCCGTGGGCGACGTGCTCTCGAGCACGGCATGCCGCTGCTGGGAGACGGCGGAACTGATGTGGGGTCGTGTAGATAAGCAAGGCCGCTGGGCCGGCGGTGGCCGCGGAGGTCCGGGCGGAAGCACTAGCACGTCTGACCAGCGCTGGAAAGACTTGGACAGCATCCCCCTGAACGGCAACCGCATTGTGGTGACGCACGACGGTGTGTGCCAGCAGATGTTCAACCCAGGTGGTGACGGAATGATCATCACCACGGCCGAGTATATGGAAGGCGACGCGCTGATCCTACGTCCGAACGGCGATACTACCGAAGTCCTTGCACAGTGGAGTGCCGAAACCTGGCTGCGATATCCGCTGCGCTTTCCGGACGGCGATGTGACCACTGTGCAGCAGGAAGTGCCCGTCGTAGCAGGGAGCCTGCACGTTGCGCCTAATCCGGCTGCAACCTCCATCAACGTCAACGTGCCGATGCCCGACACCTTCATCGTGATCGACGCCCTCGGTCGCGTTCTGGCAACGCACAGCATCGATGCCGATCGCACCCTCGACGTCGCTGCTCTGGATGCCGGCAGCTACATGATCAAAGGACTGCGAACAGGCGTGGCAGCCCGCTTTGTTGTGGCACGATAGCGCGTCAGAACGCCTTTGCTTTCTCGTCGTCGAACTCGCCTTCCCAGCGAGCTACCACGGCTGTTGCCAGGCAGTTGCCCATAAGGTTGACCGACGTGCGTGCCATGTCCATGAGTTCGTCGACGCCGAAGATCATGGCTACGGCAATTGGACCGTAGTGCTGAAGGTTGGGCGGCAGGAAACTCGACAGCGTGGCTAGCAGGATCACCAGCGAAGCGCGCGGAACGGCGGCAACACCTTTGGACGTGATCATCAGTGCCAGCATCATGCTGATCTGCTGTTCGATGCCGAAGGTAAACCCCGGAACGGTCGATGCTACGGCCTGCATCACGAAGACGCTAGCCATAGACAAGTACAGCGTTGTGCCATCAAGGTTGAACGAATAGCCGGCAGGCATCACAAAGCCCACGATGCGCTTGGGTACGCCAAAGCGCTCCATCGTCTCCATGGCCATGGGTAGTGCACTTTCGCTGGACGTGGTCACAAAGGCCAACGTGAATGGCTCGCGGATGGCCCGCAGGAACGGCATCACAGGAATTCGTGCAACGAGCATCACGGCACCGAGTACGAATACGACGAACAGGATCAGCGCAATGTAGAGTGCGCCGATCAGCATACCAAGGTTGTACAGGATCTCAAGCCCTTGATGGCCGATCGTTGCTGCCATTGCCGCACCCACACCGATCGGTGCAAAACGCATCACGATATTCGTGAACGAAAACATTGTCTGTGCCAGTGCCTCGCACCATTCCACGACGGGCTTGGCGCGTTCGCCCACGGAGGCAACAGCCATGGCGAAGATCACCGAGAACGTTACGATCTGCAGTACATCACCCTTGGCCATAGCATCGATGATACTGCTCGGGAACACGTGCACGAGCGTCTCGATCAGCGTCTTCGGATGGTTCTGCGCGATCGCCCCCAGTGTGCCCGGGTCGCCCACCAGTGTGATCCCGTGTCCGGGCTGCACCACGTTCACCACCAGCAGACCCAAGAACAGCGCCAGCGTGGTGACGATCTCGAAGTACAGCAGCGACTTCGCACCCATGCGGCCCACGGCCTTCACACTGCCCCCTCCGGCAATCCCCACCACCACGGTCGAGAACACCAAGGGGGCGATGATGGCCTTGATAAGGTGAAGGAAGATGTCGCGGAGCCAGCCAATGCTCGTGGCGAATTCGGGCACGATATAGCCTAGGAGGCCGCCAAGGATCAGACCAAGGAAGATCTGTTTCGTCAGTGATAGCTTCATAGCGGAAGTTACGTCTTCGGACCGAAACGCGGGGAGTGGGGGCGTGGTAACGATGCACTATGTGGTGGCGTATCGAATCCCGATGTTTGCAGCCATGTCAGCAGAATTTCTCGCCTTCATCCAACTGCGGTTCTTCCTGGCCATGGGCTGGCACATGCAAGCGCTGGTGGTGGGATGGTATGTGTATGCGCTTACGAATGACCCCTTGATGCTGGGCATGGTGGGGCTGGCAGAGGCGGTGCCTGCCATTGGTCTGGCCTTGCCCATGGGTTATCTGGTTGACGGTATGGACAAGCGGGATGGTATCCGCCGGTCGGTGCTACTTATCCTGCTTTCGGCTGTTGGTACGGCCCTCTTTTTACACCCGGTGGCAGTTAGCATGCTGGGGAACCAGGGCGTGATAACGGGATTGCTTTCCATGATCGTTGTAAACGGTGCAGCACGTGCACTGTACTCTCCCTCCATGTTCTCATCGTTGGGCATGATCGTTCCCCGTGACGGAATTGGCCGTGCCTCGGCCATCAACAGTACGGTATGGCAGGCGGCCATGATCTTGGGCCCGTTGGTGGGCGGCGTGATCTACGGACAATTCGGCGTGCAGACTGCGTCGGCGGTCTTTATCGGCACCATGGCCATCGGAGCCTTAGGGGCGATGCGGATCTCACCAAAGCCGGCTGTGAAGCGGGAGAAGCAGGCGGACATGTGGGGAGACGTCACGCAGGGCCTGCGCTTCATTTTGAGCAACCCCGTCATTGTCGGCGCTTTATCGCTCGACCTCTTCGCCGTCCTCTTCGGCGGCGTCGTCGCCTTGCTGCCGGTATTCGCCTCGACCATCCTCATGACGGACGAGTCCGGCCTTGGCATCCTACGTGCGGCCATGTCAGTTGGCAGCGTTGCGATGATGGCGTGGTTGAGCTACCGTCCTGTCGGACGCAATGCCGGCCGATCGCTACTCATTTCCGTGGCCGGCTTTGGCTGCTGCATCATCGCCTTTGGACTGAGCACGTCGTTTTGGCTGAGCGTAGGCGTCCTGGTGTTGGCCGGTGCCTTCGACAGCATCAGCGTCGTCATAAGGCACACCATCCTTCAACTCCATACTCCCGAGCACATGAAGGGCAGGGTGGGGGCAGCCAACACCATGTTCATCTCGTCGAGTAACGAGTTGGGGGCTGTGGAGAGCGGCATTGCCGCCAGACTCATGGGGACGGTGCCGAGCGTCTTGTTTGGGGGGGCTATGACCCTGCTAGTGGTGACCGTTGTGGCCATCAAGAACCGTGCGCTACGCCGCATGCACATT
>JAULYI010000006.1:0-9631 GCA_032117915.1 Kapaibacterium sp. (SeqCode)
CCCGTATCGCTCAACACGGGTGTGAACTTCATGATATCGGCATTCGTCGGCTGTACACGCCAGATCTGTCCATCTCGAACGGCAGCACGGACGTCGCTACCGGGCAGATCCGGCAGACGCGTCGAGACAACGTATTCTATGCCAGGATACATCGATCCGGGAACGGTGAGTGCTGCAAGGGGCATTGATTCTACCGTAAAACTCGTTTGCGCCGTCCGGCCGTCTCGCCGTGCCGCCGTCACATCGATCGTCAGACTTCCCGATGTTGGCGATATCCCTTCGACGACAATCGAAGCGCCATCATCGTCGGTTCTTACCGACACGCCGGAGGCGGCCCGGGCATCAGCGCCGACAGCACTCACGCGCGGCATGGATGCCAGATCCCGAGCAACATCGGCACCGCCGAATGAGAGGCGATTCGACCATCGACGTCCAGGTAGGTCGACGATCCGCTCGCGCGCCGGAGCAACCCAGAAGGTTCCGAAGGTCTGCCCCTGTGGCCCCGACTGCTGCTGCATGATGACCGTATCAACGCGAGACTCCACGCGGACGATCGTTTCGGCAGGACGTTGATCGACAACCATGGCAAGGACAAACTCCGTCGTGCCCCTGACGGTTCGGCTTCCTGCTTCAGCATCCTCGGGAGTGCCGCTTGCGGTCACGCGAACACGGAACGTCCTGCTCACGGGCTCCAAAGTCGAAGGACGCCACATGAATCGTGCAGCGCCACGGGCAGGGTCATGGACAATGGTAAAGAGACCCTCTGCCGAGGATGCCTCGTCGATCTCCGTCTGCACTCCCGTCTCGACATCTTCGATCGATGCCTGCAGACGAATATCACGAACAACTCCGGCATACCGGATCACATTGACAGAGTCGGCTTTCCGCACAATGAAGGTATTCCCGGTGTCGCGCGACAGCTCGTATTGGAGTCGGACTCGTTCCGGTTGCAGATCAATCCGTGCAGACGCCGGCTCGCCAGCAGTCTTGTCGCCATCCAGGACACCGTCCGGCATGAGCAGGACAAGTGCTGCAAGGTAGAGCACGAAGTATATCTCAACGCGACGGCGGCGGGGTGTTCGCGTTGGCATCGCGTTCTATGATGGTTCGTGACAGCATTCGTTCCAACTCTATGCGTACCAGACGCTCTACCTCCTGACGCTCAACGGAGCGCAGCCGCTGATCAAGCGCGGCGACGCTTTCATTCAGCGAGCCCAGTGCCTCCGACGTCGTCTGCATGGCTGTCATTAAGCCGGGATTCGGGGCAACGGCCGATACTGCCGTTTCCACGCTATCACGAACAGCCCGAATCAGCGTGTCCTGCCGCTCGACCACGTCCTGAAGCGTACTACCGATCGTCTCGAGCTGCACAGCCATTGCCGCATAATCACGTCCGATCTCTCCGAGCTCTCGCAGCAGCTCATCTGTCATCGTCCCCGGCGCGCTGCCGGTTGACGGCAGGTCCTCCGGCTCATCGGCCGGCGTAAAGAACATGACGGTGAATAGGGCTATCAAAAGCACTGCTTCAAGGATGACGCCCGCCACAACGATCAGGGGACTGTCGACGACGCGCGTTCTGTTCAGGCCAACCGCAACAAGGAGCAAGGCCGCTCCAAGATAGACGAATGCATTGATGGCCGCATAGAAGTATCGGTTCACGACCTCCTGCATCCAGAGCGCTGTTCCCGACCAGATGCCCAGCGGATGCAGGATCGTCACGTCGCGCTTGGTAAGTCGGACAAGTTCCCGTTCCCGCGTACAGATCTGCCAGCACATCCGGAGGGTGGCCATACCACTAAGCTGCCGCTCGAACCGTAGTTCGCGGTAGATATCACGCAGGAGCGCACGGCCCTGAACGCTGGATAAGGTCTCGAGTTGCGTCATCGTTTTTTTCGGTTCGTCCAATGATACGCAATGTTCAGAGTTGCAGAACGACCCCGACCTTCGTACAATGCGTTACTATTCCGACCCAAAGGATCCGTTATGTCCATGTTGCGACCGTTTTTCACCGTGATCGTAACCGTTCTTATGCTGCCCTCTCTCGTCGTAGCCGGAACGGGATCGAAGCGTGCAGCCCCCCGGCCGGCACTCGAAGTCAATGTAGGCCAAGTCCGCGATGATGCGGGACGCCCGGCTGACCACGTCCGAGCGTTTGCCCGTCAAGGAGCAGTCACGTCCTTCCTGCATGCGAACGGCGCGCACCTCGTTCTTCGGTCGTTCGATATGGACCCGACGGACCCGACGGCCGCCTATACGGAGACGGCGTTCCGCTGCGACGTGGACTTCATGGGTGGCAATCCGATGGCCCGGGCTGAGTTCGGTTCGACCGTTGGTGGCACGATACGATACTACATCCCCGGTCTGAACGGCTCAGTTGCCGACCAGCTCTCATCCATGACCTTCGTGGATGTATGGAACGGTATCGATGTGCGTTGGACCATGGGCCCTCGCGGTCTCAAGTACGAGTTTGTGGTCCGTCCGGGAGCAGACCCGTCAGTGATTGCTCTGCAGTTCAAGGGAGCATCCGGCACCCGTCTCACGTCCGAAGGGGGCTTTGAACTTGCCACGCCCATGGGCGTGATGAACGAAGCAGCTCCCGTTAGCTGGCGCAGCGCAGACAGAAACGGCATGTCGAACATTGGTATGGCCGACGTTCGGTTCACGCTTGACGGTGACGTGCTACGATTCTCCGTGAAGGATCACGACCGCTCCAAAACCCTGGTGATCGACCCGGCGCAGATCTGGACGACGTACTATAGTGGCAACGCTGATATCGCCGAGGAGGTCCGCCTTGCGAAAGACAAGTTCCTGAACGTTGTTATGGTTGGATCAACGCCGGCAACGAACCTGCCCACCATCGTTGGTGTGGTACAGCGTAACAAGCGTAACGATACAGGCAATTGGGATGGATTCGTCACGAAGTTCGACCTAGACGGCAAGCACCTGTGGAGTACGTATTACGGCTCTACGCAACGCGATGCCCTGCGCGATGTTGCCTGTGACTCACTCGGCAACATCTGGGCCGTTGGTTACACGAATTTCGGGGACGCACCGAATCTGATCGTCGACCGCGATATCGTAAGAAAGTTCGACATCCTTGTACTGAAGCTCAATCCCAGCGGCGCTTGGCTCGACGCCTTCACGATGTCCGGACGCGAGAATGACATCGCAAGCGCAGTTGATGTAACCGGTTCAGCCGTGACCATCGTAGGCGTCACACGCAGCCCCGAAATCTTCGATCTCCGAGGTACACCCTATGCGAAAGCAACATCAGGTACGCCTCCTCTTCCCGACGGTAACGATGATGCCTTCATCGTCCGGCTCGGCCCTGTACAGAACAACCCTGACAGGTCCCGCGTGCAGTGGCTGACGTTCTTTGGCGGCACCGCCTTTGATGATGCCGTCGCTGTTCGGTGCAACAGCGCCGGCGACGTCTTTGTCTGCGGCAAAACGACATCGAACAACCTCCCATCTACCCAGGGCTCTTTCGGCGGTGGCGCCTTCTTTGATGCCTGGGTCGCACGCTTCCCCGCCGCAGGAGGCAACCGCACCTGGTGCACATACCTTGGCGGGAACCTGGAAGATCAGGCAATGGACATTGCCGTCGACAATCAGGGCACGCCAACAGTTGTCGGAACGACGATCAGTACCAACTTTCCCGTAACACCCGGCCTTGATGGCTTCGTCCTTGGACGTGCCGGCTTTATCGCTCAGTTGAACCCCGGCACCGGTGCACGTTCCTGGTCGACGCTTGTAGCAGCGAACGGCCTTATCGGTTCCATGCAGTTGCGAGGTGTCACCACGGATCAATCCCGCCGAATCTGGGTGACCGGCTTCAGGGAACTGGTCACCGGGTGGACCACGACGACCGATGCGTTTCAACGAACCGTCACGGATGAGCTTCGCACGTACGATGGCATCATGGCTCGCTATGCTCCCACCGGCCAGCGACAGTATGCTTCGTATCTCAATGCCCCATCGGACCCAGGAATTCCCGCCGGCCTCCCACCGGCCGGCAGTGATCTTGGACGCGACGAGTGCTTTGACGTGCTATGCGAAGGGGATGCCTACATGATCTTCGCAAACATCACAACGAGCAACAACTTCCCCACGAAGAATGCCTATCAGGACTCATCCAAATTGCTTTCGACCGGCCTGACGCGCAATGCCGTCATCGCTTTCTTCAGTGACTGTCCTGACTCCTTGATCAACATTACCGGCCCGGCCAATATCTGCAATGGCCAACCCATCGTCCTGGCAGGCCCCATTGGTTTTGCCAGGTATCAGTGGAGCACGGGCGAGACATCGCGGACCATTACAGTGGCTGACTCCGGGGCATACATCCTAACCGTTATCACCGACAAGGGATGTCGATATCGGGACACGGCAAGTATCAGTTACTTCGTCTCGGCAACGATCTCTGCCGGCAAGGACATTACGGTCTGCAAAGACACGTTGACGCAGCTCAGCGTGTCCATCACCGGTGGAACACCTCCGTTCAAGTACAAGTGGAACCGCATCGAGACCGGACAGGAGTACATGCAGGGCGATACGACGGCAACGCCGAAGGTCTTTCCTGCCGTGACGTCGAATTACGAGATCACGACAACAGATGCCAACGGCTGTGTCTCTCGAGACACGATCCAAGTCACGGTCCAGGATCCCAAGCCAACATTTGGCTCGACCAATGTTGATTTTGGCATCCTTGATGCCTGCTCGTCGTTTGGTGAGGCCGGCTTCATCCTGCGGAACCCCATGCCCTTCCCAATCACGGTGACAACAATTACGTCGGCTGCCGGCAATATCAGCGATGCTACTCCCCTCGGTGCAACGGGCATCACCATTCCGCCGGGTCAGTCGGTGGACCTGATGGCGCGATACACCGCAGCATCTCCCGGCGTTGTCACCGGAGCCATCATCGTCAGCGGCCAGCCCTGTAGTTGGACGGTGACGATCCCCTTCCGTGCCGACAAGGCGCGGCTTGTTGCCTCGGTAGCCCCAGGCACTGTGTCGTTCGGTGTAGCGAGCGCCTGCGAACGCGTCGATGTCACGGATACCGTCGAGATCCGGAACGGCGGCTCCGACCCGCTCATCGTTCAGCCGGGCATCGTCGCAGCGCCGTACAGCGTAGTGGCGCCAACGGCAGAGACGACCGTAGATCCTGGAACCACACTCCCCGTGATCATTCGCTACGCGCCAACCGGCGGGGGCACCTTCAACGATCAGCTCAAGATCCCCTTCACCGCAGGCGCTTGCAGCGATACGCTCCGCGTGAACCTTTCCGCCATCTCGTCGAAGACCGAAATACAGGCATTGGAAACGACCATTGCCATGCCGGACCTCTCGGGATGTGACACCGAGATCGACACGACCGTGACCCTGCGTAACTCCGGCGAGACGCCTGTGACGTTCACGTGGACGGCCGGTGCCGATGTGGTGATCGACGCCACACAGCCAATCGCCCTCGCAGCCGGAAAAGATGTTGTCATCCCCGTTACCGTACGTCCTGCGGGAACCGGACCATACAGTATCCCCGTCGTGTTCACGGCACAGCCATGCGACCTTACAGTGACCGTGACACTCTCAGGATCGAAGCAAGGCGTTTCGTTTGATACGCCGTCGGCGATCGAACTTGGCGAAGTCAACAACTGTGATGCAGGCGGCAAGTCCGGCAAGGGCACCATCACCTATACCGGCACGTCCGGAGACGGTTCAGTGGTCGATGTGATAACCGGTCCGGGCATCACGACAACGCTATCGAAGAATGCTACGCTCGTTGCCGGAACGCCCCTACCGTTCGATATAACGTGGAACCCCACGCGCGACGGTGCGTTGATCGACAGCATCGTCGTCATCCTGAAGCCCTGCGACACGCGCCGAGTCATCCGCGTTACGGGCATTCGCACGACGCCATCACTAGCAGCCGCACAAACGGCAGTAAATCTTGGTACACTTCCGGTTGGAGGAGCAACAGGAACGCTGACCTTCCGGAATAACGGCACTGATACGCTGGTCGTGATCGCCGGTTCGAATACGCCGGGCATCATCGTGACGGGTACGCGACCAGCTCAGCTTTCGAGCGTGCTGCCGGGCACAACGATCGAGGTAGACTATCGCATCCCGTGCGACCTTGGTCCGTCCATCTCAGGCCTGATCAATGTCGTAGGCAATCCCTGCGCTGTCACAGCCGCTACCACGCTCGATGCCGTGTGTACGCGTCCACCTTCCGGCGGTACAGCCACGATCGCACTTGACACACAACGCGTCAGTGTGGGCGATCGCGTGACGATTCCGATACGCATCGCCGAGTCATCAAACCTCAATAGCAGCGGTGCCACGGCCTGGAAGGCCACGGTGTCCTATGACCCCTACATCTTGGTTGGGGCGGGGTCGACACCTGACTGTTATACCGAAGGCATGATGGGACGCTGCTCGATCGACATCACGGGTAGTCGTGGTGTTGATACAGTGGGCACCATCGGACAACTGAACTTCACGGCAGTCCTCGGCTATACCAATGCATCGACGGTGACCATCGAGTCGTTCGAGTGGACCTCACAGGAGCCTGTGACGACGGTCACGCGAAGTGGACGTGTTGAGATCGACAACATATGCAGGGATCGATATCTGCTGTACAAGCGTGGCACACTCGTTCGCACGCATCCTCAACCGGCAGACGATGTGATCAACATGAACCTGCCGGAGACCTCGGCCACATCTGCAGACGTGACCGTATACGACCTTGTAGGGAACATGCTCATGCGCAACGTGATCGCGGTCGATCGCTCCGGTGATGCATCGCTCGACGTTCGACAGCTCGAAGCAGGCAGCTACGTTTTGACGGCACGTGTTGCAGACATCGTGCGTTCCACCATGATCATCATTGCACGCTAAGGAGAACGCACATGTCATCACTCTTTCGACTCTTGCTCTGCTGCTGCGCTCTCACGGTGTGGACATCGACCGCAATGCTCGCCCAGGACGACGATGAAACGTCCAAGCTGCCGGAGCGTCGCAAAGCCTACATCGACCCTGTGGTGTCTAATAAGGAGATCCTGACGATCGGTCTGCATGGCGGCCTTGGCATGACCAGTCACAGCGGTGCCTTCACGGGTGCACCCGGACAGGTCTCATGCTGCCCGGAATTCTCCGGCGGAAGCGGTAGCGGCATCGTCGCCGGCCTCGATATCTCCTTGCCCCTTTCCAACCAACTTCGCTTGCTAGGTCGCATCAGCATGCAGAGTGTTGGTGGTAGCTTCGAGACATCTGAACCAACCACGATTCGCCGTGGCAGCGAAGCTGTACCGACATCGTTCCTGCATACGTTCGAGACAGAGGCAACGATGATCGCCATTGAACCTGCTGTAGAGTACAGACTGGGCGGGCTAGGACTTGTGGGCGGTCTTCGCGCAGGTATTGTGTCATCGGCAACCTATACGCAGACGGAGGCGCTGTCCGACAAGACCGTGCCCTACACGTTTCCGAATGGTAAGCAGGAGTACTTGAATGTTAGCGGAGATCTTACGACGATCAGCTCGATGCAGATCGGACTGCTCGTCGGCCTTCGGTATCACCTTGCTATGAGCGAGAACCTTTCCGTGATACCAGAGGTGATGTATGCGCCAAACTTCACAACGCTCGAGTCCGATATGGACTGGGGCGTGAGCTCATTTCGCGTGGGCGCGACGATCGCGCTGACGCTTTGGGGCAAGAATGTGATCGCTACGCCCCTGATGCCGAAGTGATTTCCTGGTCAGGGTGGACGACCAGCGCCGTATTTTCGCCAGCCTATGTCCATCATGACCTCCGAGATCGCGCGCCGCAGAACGGTTGCCATCATTTCACACCCTGACGCCGGGAAGACAACGCTCACCGAGAAGCTGCTGCTCTACTCGGGGGCTATCCACCAGGCAGGCGCCGTTACCGGTGGTAAACACAGCTCGACCACGTCGGACTGGATGGAGATCGAGCAGCAGCGTGGCATCTCTGTCTCGTCCAGCGCCATGCGCGTGGACTACGGTGGTTACCTGCTGAACATCCTCGACACGCCGGGTCACCAGGACTTTTCAGAGGACACGTACCGAACGCTGATGGCTGTTGATTCGGCCATCATGTTGCTGGACGCCGGACGTGGTGTACAGGAGCAGACGATCAAGCTGTTCAAGGTCTGTCGCGATCGCGGCATTCCGATCGTCACATTGATGAACAAGCTCGACAGGCCAGCGCGAAACCCGCTGGAGCTGCTCGACGAGGTAGAACAGGTACTCGGAATCACGGCCATCCCCCGGACCTGGCCCATTGGTGACGGTTCGGACTTCCGCGGCATTTACGATAGAGAGGCAAGAGCCTTTCACCAGTTTGAACGAACCGTAGGCAACAAGTACAAGGCACCTGTCGAAGTTGGCGACATTCGTGGAACGACGATCCGTGAAGCACTTGGCAGTGCCCAGCATGATCGACTCTTGGAAGACCTTGAGTTTGTCGATCATGTGATTCCGAGCTTCGACCGCGATGCCTACCTACGTGAGGAGTGCACCCCTGTCTATTGGGGATCGGCCATCACCAACTTCGGTATTGAGCATTTTCTGCAGCACATCCTGGAGCTGGCTCCTCCGCCACAATCGTTCACGATGTCAGGTGGCACTGTGCCTCCGGAACAGGAGGAGTTCACGGGCTTTGTCTACAAGGTGCAGGCCAACATGAACAAGTCGCACCGAGACCGCATCTCCTTTCTGCGTATCGTCTCGGGCAGATTCGAACGCGGCATGACGGCTCTTCATCCCCGAACAGGTAAGGAGACGAAGCTCACGTATCCATTCGAGATCTTTGGTCGTGAACGGAAGATCATCGACGTGGCGTGGCCCGGCGATGTCATCGGTCTTACAAATCCGGGTTTGTTCCAGGTCGGCGATACGATCACCGAACGCAGCAGCGTCGTGCTCGAGAGTTTCCCGCGCTTCGCACCCGAGATCTTTGCCAAGGTGTGGCCGGCCACGGGGTCGTTTTCGAAGTCGTTCCGTAAGGGCATCGACCAGCTTCGCGAAGAGGGAGTCATTCAGATCTTTACCGAGGCCGACCAGAGCCCCGTGCCGATGATCGCCGTTGTTGGCGAACTGCAGCTTGAATTGTTCGCGTGGCGCATGGAAAACGAGTACAACGAGAAGATCAAGCTGGAGCGGCTTCCGTACACACGCACTCGTTGGATCATCGGTGACGTTCGGCCTGCAACGGCAGCGCCTGTGTTGTATGACGATCAGGATCGTCCGGTGGTACTGTTCAAGAGCGACTGGGAGATCGACTATACCGTTGATCGAAGTCCGGGTCTTACGCTACGCGACACGCCATAGCATGCTTCATTCATCGAGCGTACCGAACTTGCCGCCGGCATAGTCACGGAAGGCTTCGCGCAACTCCTCGTCCGTGTTCATCACGAACGGCCCGTACGATGCGATCGGTTCACCGATCGGCTCACCTCCAAGTAGCAGCACGTGTCCGTCGGCAAGGATATCGATCGTTACATCGCCGGTTCCGTCATCGAAGACCACCATCTGCTGTCGTTCTACGACGTGTTCACCGTTTAAGCGGACACTTCCGCCAAGCACGTAGAGCAGCATCCTTCGTTCTGCCGGAG
>JAULYI010000007.1:0-15166 GCA_032117915.1 Kapaibacterium sp. (SeqCode)
GTGGAGCCGGCTCGCTACGCTATGGTACACAGTTCGGCGGTATGATCGACTTCGTCATGCGTGCTCCATCACGAGCGCCCGTAGCAGGACGCGTGCGTGCGAGTGGCGGGTCCTTCGGCTTTGCGGGCCTGTTCAGCGAAGTCAGCGGCACTGCCGGCGATCTGGGATGGAAGGGCTTCTATCAGTATCGACGCGGAGACGGCTGGCGTCCGAACAGTTCGTTCGACGTCCACACGGCACAAGCGCATGCGCGCTACGATGTGACAGACCGAGTGCGGGTCAGTGGTGAGTATACATACATGACCTACCTGGCGCAGCAGCCGGGCGGCCTAACGGACCGACAATTTGAGATTGATCCGACGCAATCCAATCGTGCCAGGAACTGGTTCGGCGTCAACTGGAATCTGTTCTCGATAAACGTTAACGCCGTCATCGACTCGTGCTCGTCACTCCGAAGCATGTTCTTCGGCAACATCAGCGCTCGTCGCTCCCTGGGGAATCTCGAGCGCGTTACGATGATCGACCTTGGTGCAGAGCGCACGCTGATCGAAGGCGTCTTCTCGAACATCGGCAACGAGACAACCTTCCTGCATGACTGTCTGCCGCTGTCGATGCCAACGACATTACTGGTGGGCATGCGGCTCTTCCGTGGAGTTACCGATCAGCGACAGGGGAATGCATCTGCGTCAGACGACGCAACGTTTTCGTTTCTTCGGCCTGATGCACTTGAAGGCTCGTCGTTCAGATTCCCCAACGATAATGCGGCTGTGTTCGCCGAAGCCGTTGTGACTGTTGCCGACGGACTCCGGTTGGTGCCGGGCATTCGCGTTGAACACATCGTTACTCGGGCTAATGGATCGTATCGACAGACCCTCCGTGATCTTGCCGGCAATGTGGTGTCTGATACGGCCATCGCAGAGGACCGCGAACGTGCCCGCACCATCGTCCTGGCAGGTCTGGGTGCGACCTACGCGCTGGGCGATGCAGAGATCTATGGGAACGTCTCACAGAACTATCGTAGCATCACATTCAGCGATCTGCGCATTGATAACCCCAACCTTGTGGTCGACCCGGACATCACCGATGAACGAGGCTATACGGCCGACATCGGGTTGAGGGGACAAGTAACATCGTGGCTTACGTCTGATGTGAGTCTGTTCTACCTGCGGTACGATGACCGCATCGGCCAAGTGCTGCGGGCAGACGAAGCGCCGACGTTTCTGCCGTATCGTTACCGGACGAATGTTGCCGACGCCTATACGGCCGGCGTTGAGATGGTTGCTGACATTGATCTTCATTCGCTCTTCGAGTGGGATGCATCATGGCCTTCGCTGCACGTGCTCACCAACGTGTCTGTCCTTGAAGGCAAGTACATCAACACCGATGATCCGTCCATCAAGGGGCGTGACGTCGAGCTTGTGCCCCCCTATACCGTACGTACAGGCCTGCTTGGTAGCTGGCAGGGTCTGCAATGGTCGTTCCTTGTAGCAACGGTTGGTCGTCACTTCACCGATGCTACGAATGCCGAGGTTACGGCAACGGCCGTCAACGGTATCATCCCTGCCTATACGGTTGTCGATGCCTCGCTACGCTATGGTTGGAGTGAGTGGAGCATTGACGTCTCGGCGAATAACCTTCTGGACGCGCGGTACTTTACACGTCGTGCAGAGTCCTACCCTGGGCCGGGCATCATCCCCGCCGATGCACGCATCATCACGGCCAGCGTAGAGTGGCGTTTCTGAGTACTGCTGCGGTGGCTCGTCGGCCATCGTGACAACGTCACGATACGGCAGACATCCTGCGTTGTAGGTTCGTAGGACAATTCGCACAAAGACTTTCTCACAGACATCTACACACCAATGCTGAATTTTCTCATGAACATGATGGGTGGTGGCAACAATGACGCTGTTGCCGAAGCGATCAAGAACGGTGCCGTCATCATCGATGTACGTACACGCCAGGAGTTCTCGGGTGGTCATGTGGCCGGTTCTAAGAACATTCCGCTCCAGGAACTAGGACCCCACATTGCCACGTTGCCCACGGACAAGCCGGTCGTCTTCTGCTGTGCTTCCGGCGGCCGCAGCGGTCAGGCAACCAGTATGGCTTCGCAGGCTGGTATCGAGGCATACAATGGAGGCCCGTGGACGTCCGTCAACCGCATCGCTAACAACCCCTGAACCACGCATACCGTACAACCCCAACGATGAAGCATACTACGATCATGCTGCTTGCAGCATTTGTTATGAGCGCCGTCGGCGCTTTCGCTCAGGTCACGAACGTGTCGGCCGCCGAGGCCAAGAAGATCATCGAAACGAATGCCAAGACCGTTCAGGTGTTGGATGTCCGTACGCCCGAGGAATGGAAGGGTGGACACCTAACCATGGCCAAGCATATCAACGTCAATGACGCCGACTTTGCAACAAAGGCAGATAAGCTCGACAAGACCAAGCCTATTGTGGTGTACTGCGCCGCAGGCGGCCGCAGCAGCCGAGCTGCATCAGTCCTGGCATCAAAGGGGTTCAAGACAGTCTATAACGTCAGCAATGGCGGCTACGCCAACCTTGCAGCCACCGGCTTGCCGACCACAACGAAGTAACATACCAGCAGGCACGAAGGACGCGTCATGCAGTCAACCATCGACATCATCGTACACGCCTACAGCGGCTACTGGTCGTACATGGTGCATGCGATCACGACACCATCGTGGACGAACTACTTTTATTGGCTCATCGGTCTATCCCTCGTTGTCTGGGCTCTTGAACTCCTGTTCCCCTGGAGGACTACCCAAGGGGCCATCCGCAAGGACTTCTGGCTGGATGCGTTCTACATGTTCTTCAACTTCTTCCTGTTCTCGCTTATCGGCTATAACGCCATGAGCGATGTTGCCGTGCACTGGTTGCGCGACGGATTGTCCACCATCGGTCTTGGCACGCTCACAGTCATCGACGTGTCATCATGGCCTGCCTGGTCCAAGCTGCTAACAATGTTTGTTGCTCGTGACTTCATCCAGTGGAACGTCCACCGATGGCTCCACAAGTATCCTCGGCTTTGGCGATTTCACATGGTACACCACAGTGTGGAGGAGATGGGCTTTGCCGCGCATCTGCGGTATCACTGGATGGAGACCGTGGTGTATCGAACAGTCGAATACCTGCCACTGGCCATGATCGGCTTTGGACTGCAGGAGTTCTTCATCGTGCACATCATTGCGCTGTCGATCGGTCATCTGAATCACGCCAACATCGTGCTGCCGTTGGGTCCGCTGAAGTATCTCTTCAACAATCCGCAAATGCACATCTGGCATCATGCCAAAGAGATCCCGGAGGGGAAGTACGGCGTGAACTACGGCATCTCGCTGAGTGTGTGGGACTATCTCTTCGGTACGGCATGGATGCCGTCGAACGGACGTGACATCAAGCTTGGCTTTGATGGTGTCGAACAGTATCCTCATGGATTCATCAACCAATCTGCCCAGCCCTTCCGTGCTTCTTCGTAATACGACCGTCATGCAGCGTCTTGCCAGGTCGTGGTCGCTGGCGTTGATCGGCTCTGCGATGTTGGGCCTTGCCCCTTTTGTACCAGAACCGCATATCGTTGGCAAGGTTCGGTGGGTAATGGGAGGGGCAGTGGGAATGCAAGCGATGGACTGGCTTGACCTGCTATGGCATGGATGGCCGTTTGTGTGGCTCACTGCTGCCGTTGTAGCCGTGGTCATCATCAAGACGCGGCATTCGGAGTAACGGTCCTGCGCGTATTTTGGGCGCATGGCATCAACAGTTGTCATCGCTCACGGTTGGAAGGGGAAGCGGGCAGCCGCAGCCAAGGCGCTGTGCGACCGCTTGCAGCAGGTGGGTCGGCAGCACCACCTCGAGCACACGCACTTTCAGGGACATGCCATCGAGCTTGCACGGCGGGCATTGGTGGATGGTGCTCGGCATATCATCGCTGTTGGAGGCGATGGAACGGTGAACGAAGTCGTTCACGGAATGATGCTTGCGGATACTCCGCGTGGTGGTGCAGACATGTCCGTCATTCCTTGCGGCAGCGGTAACGACGTAGCACGCGTCCTTCGTCTGCGCTCGATCCATCATGCCATTGACATCGCCGCGTCAGAAGCTCCTGACGTCGTCTCTGCAGATGTCCTCGATATCCGCTATCGTGCATACGATGACAGCATGCAGCAGCGATACTGCATCAATGTCGCGGACGTCGGATTGGGTGGGAACGTAGCGCGCATCCGCGATCAGCAGCTTCGCAAGCTTCCGGGGCCGCTTGGATACATGCTCGGTATCGTTGCGGGCATGCTGTCCACAACGCAGCAGCAGGTCGAAATCACCCTTGACGGTGTAACTCGGCGTCAGCGAGTACTTACCGTATGCATTGCCAACAATACATGGTTCGGTGGGGGGCTGGGCATTGCTCCGGAAGCGAGCTGGACAGATGGCATAGCCGACGTTGTGACCATCGGTGACGTGAGTATTCCGGCCTATGTGGCACACTTGCCAGGCCTTCGCGCAGCACGGCGCTTACAGGACGATCGCATCAGCTATGGCCGTGCGTCAACCGTCAGCGTGACGCATCTGGATGAGCCGCTGCCCCTTGAGATCGACGGAGAGTATCTGGGTACAACACCCATCCACGTGTGCATGGATGCGGGCGCTGTACGCATACGGACCGCATAAACACACAATGCCGGCGCGGAGAGGAACCATGCGAGGTACGTACGCCGATATCGAGCGATCAACATCAAATCAGCAGCATGCAGTGCTTATCCCAACGGCCAACCGTTGTGAAGCATGTCAGATAGTGACATTGCATTGATCGTTGACGTGAGTGCGAACGGCTTACCTGCCGGCATGATGATGGTTGCTCGATCGGCCTTTATCGTGATCATACTCTCTTTTAGCGCAGGTGTGACCTTGGGAGAGAGCGTCCGCTTGATCTCAATGGCGTGTGTGCGACCATCCGGGAGTGACAGCACCAGGTCGACTTCGGCACCTGCATGCGTTTGGTAGTGACTCGCCACGACACCCCTTGGTAGCGAGCTGAGGAGCTGCTCCGTGCAATACCCCTCCCAGGAGTGTCCACACACTGGATGTCCCAGTACCTGGTCGATGCTACCAAGTCCAAGAAGTGCATGTACCAGTCCTGAATCTCGCCATTGGAGCTTCGCAGCTTTAACCAGACGCTTGCCAACGTTTGCGGACCATGCTGGAATCCTTCGGATAAGGTAGAGTCCTTCGAAAAGCTCGATATAGGTACGCACGGTTTTACTGTCCAACCCAAGAGCATTACCCAGGGTTGTATAATTCACGGTGGCCGACTGTTGATGGGCTAGCATGGTGCAGAATCGACGAAGCTGTTGCGGTGTTGCCATCACTCCCAATTGTGGAATGTACCGCTCTACATAGGCCGTCAAAAAAAATCGTCGCACCATTGCATGGCGATGGCATCCGTATCCGCTAGCTAACTCTCCGGAAACCCACCCCGATACCAGTGCTTGCCGATGCCTGCATCAGTAATCTCGCCTAGCTCCCGTAGCTGCAACGCTGAAAGCTCGAGATAGCTGATGCGTCCTACAAGAGTTTCAGACCCCTGACGGAGCAGTTCCGGCGTTGCCGAGCCGAGAAGCAGAAAATGCCCTGCGCGTTCTCCATGCTCCCGGCGCTCATCGACCAACGATCGCAACAGTGGAAACACATTGGGAAGACGCTGGATCTCGTCGAGCACAACAAGCGAACCACGGTGTGCTGTAAGAAACAACTCCGGATCTTCGAGCTTTGCAAGATCGGAAGGGCGCTCTAAATCTATGTAAACAATTGGCTTATCTACCGCTATGGACTTGGCAAGCGTTGTTTTTCCAACATGTCGTGGACCAAGGACCGCCACTACTGGTACGGATTCTAGCCTCTCCGTAAGCACTTGCTGTATATGACGTTGAATCATAAGGCCAGAAATAACGGAACGGATTCCGATATTTCAAGGTAAGCAAAGCACTCAATCCATCCCTCGAACCATACGTCGTTGCGTTCGCCCATCTTCAGCATGGAAGCAGTGGCTACGATGATTCGGTTCCTGGTTCTGGTACCTGGCCAGATGGCGTGTTTACGCAGAGCCGGTGGTGTAGCACCACCGGCAACGCACAACGCCGATCGTATCGTGGGAAACGATCGGCGCTAGCACGAGGTGTGTGGGCGTGGTTTAGCGTACGACGACGGTTCGTCGAAGTACTGCTGCGGGGCCCTGAATTGTTAGCGTGTACAATCCCGGAGTGGTATGCACGGCCATTGTCGTTGCATGCAGTCCGGAAGCCATGACCGACTGCGCGATCAGCGTGCCTGTGATGTCCCTGAGGGTGACGATTGCGTCGTCGGTTAGGGGCTGCTCGAGCGTGATGTGCATCATGTCCACCAAGGGGCTCGGATGAACGCCGATCAGCGAAGCCTCATCCGTGACGGATGTTGTACCAACATTTATCGGTGCCGAGGCCGACTTCACGGAACCGCATGCCGACGTGACGGCACAGCGATACACTCCGGCATCTGTAGCAGTGGCGGAAGCCACGGTTAGTGTGGCCGACGTAGCACCGGCGACCGGAACCTCATTCTTTTCCCACTGATAGGTGAGATCTCCGCCCTCTGCAGCAATCGAAAGACGGATCGTACCACCCAGCTGCACCGTAGCCCCTTGAGGCTGCGTGGTGATGGAGGGGGCGCCGAAGACGTTGATGACGGCGGCGCTGCTGGTGACCGAGGAGCATGACGTGCTGGCTACGACGGTGTAGGAACCTGTGGTAGAAGCGTCGGCCGACTCGATACTGAGTGTACGCGTCGTTGCGCCTGCAATGTCTGCGCCATCCTTGCGCCACTGATAGGTCATGTTTGCACTACCCTCGACGGTAGGCTCGAGTGTTACCGTTGCACCGATGCAGACGTTGCCGGACGAAGGCTGCTGTGTGAACACAGGCACACCTTCTACGCTGAACGGCACGGCAGGACCGGTGGTGTGGCCCTGCGAGGAGCGAACGCGCAGCCAGAGCTTACCTGATGTGGGCGGTGTAGGAACCTTCCACTGATAGGACTTGGCTTTGAGTGCCGACGCGACCGATGTCCAGGTAGCACCGTCATCACTGGATGTTTCAACGGCATAGGTTGCTGTTGCTGCAACGTCGTTCGTGGTCCACGTTACATTCTGCGTTGTACCCGTGCATACGGCAGCACCTGCTGCGGGCGTACGATACTCCATCAGGCCAAAGACACGCTTTGCGACGAAGGACTGCGACGGGCCAATACGCTTTCCGTCGGGAAGGTCCGACAGTGTTGTGCCGGCAAGCAGCACATTACCGTCTGTATCGAGCGCAATGCAGGAGGGTGTATCGTCTGCACTCCAACCTACCAGTGACATGAACTTGACGTCCTGAGAGTTCACGTTGGCAACAAACCCATCGATACCGCCCTCAGGTACACGCGTGGATCCAACACCCACGTTTGAAAGATCGGCCGACGTTGTGGTGCCGGTCATCATCACATTGCCATTCGCCATGATGACGGCACTTGTAGCAATGTCTGCCTCTTCACCACCGACGAAACGGCCGTAGCGCTGCGCCAGTCCCTCACGATTGATGCTGATCAGGAAGACATCCTGTTTACCGCCGAATGGCACCGAGCTACCGGCGGGCATCGGGAAGTTTGCAGATGTTGTTGTACCGACGATGACGGGATGATTATCCGCATCGACCATGACTCTTGCAGGGGATTCCTCTCCGCTACCACCGACGTAGGTGGCGATCTTCAGCGTACCGTCACCCATAAAACGGCAAACAAGAGCGTCATTCATGCCGCCGTTGAAGTCCTTATCAAAGGCATTGTCGCCGACTTCTTTCCACTCACCACCACCGCCGTAGTAGGGATCTCTGCCGCCGTCTTCCACCCACACAAGTGTCTTCTTTGGAATGGTCTCCAGATCATTTGACGTGGTCGTACCGGCAACAACTGCGGCACCTTCGGCGTCGATCGCAACCGTAGTGAACGACTCGTCACCCGTGCTGCCATAGTAGGAGAAGGACTCGACGTCAGCACCGTTGGCGGCGATCACGGCAACAAAGCCATCCCACCCACCATTGTGCGTTTGATCGTGTCCGCCCGGATTGGGCAATCCCTTGTCCGACTTCGTCCGACCACAGATCACCGCCACATTGTCATTACGACATGCTACGGCAAGTCCCTCGTCGGCCGCAGCTCCGGCCAGATAGCGACCGCCGGTAACCTTGTCGAGCGTTGACGTGTACTTGAGTACAAAGCCATCATCAGTACCGGTGCCGGCTCCGCCCTTTGAGGGAGTCGTTGGAAGATTTGTTGACGACGTCGTGCCGGCAACCCAGATCTCGCCATTAGGGGCAATGGCAAGTCCGTTAACGCGATCGTTCTCTGAGCCGCCCACATAGGTGAACGCTAGGACCGTTGCGAGATCTGGAGACATACAGGCGATAAATCCGTCCGTCTTGCCCAGGCCGGTTGCTGCTGCGCCGCCGGTCGGTGCGACGATGTCTGCTATGGTCGTATAGCCACCGACGACGACATTACCCTTGCGATCAAGAGCCATGCTCGTGACGGTGACGTTGCCCGACCCACCGAGTGCTTTGGCGGCTACGATTGGGTCGGAAACTGCCGCCGTGGAGATCGTCGTGCCTGCGATCAGCGCGAGTAGTGTAGTTTTCATTGGATGCTTCTGATGATGGTGCAGAATCGAGGGTATTGGAAAGTCCGTCGGTTGACCGAACTTTGCACAGAACAAATAACATGCACTTGATGCATTAGTTACGGATACCATTCGTTCAGTATTTCATTGTATCGCATGTTGAGCCATGCAACCACTACGTCAAGTAGCAATACCGTGTCAATTGTGACCACTGCACGACTCGCTCAGGCAGCGATCGTATGGCTGCTTGCTGCATCCTCCATGGTTGCGGCTACTGACACCTGTGCGCCATGTAGGTTCCCTTGCAAACGCTCGGAGCAGGAAACGTTCATGATCCGTCTTCGTGGTGGGCGCTCCGATCCTGCGGATGCGTACAGCAGTGTGGTACGCGATACGTTGCATTTGGGGAATGAGATCTTTCAGGCGTTGCGATTTCACCGACAGGTTGCTGATTCGTGCAGTGACACCGTGATCATTGCCTCGCACGTCAGTGACGTTGTCCTGGGAAGGACGCTTGGCAAGGTGCCACCACTCTACGTACCGATCCACCCGGTACCCGAGTATCAGGTAACGCGGATCCCTGATAGACCAACGTCGTTCCTTGAAATCGGTCCCTGGGCAGGCTATGCTGGTGCTGACTCTTCGGTAGTTCCACGCATCGGATTCAACAACGCGTTCGGTGGCATCGAGGCGCTCATCGCCCCATTCGGATCGCTGCTGGGTGAGAAGTTGCAGCTGGGCATTGGGGGCGGTGCGATGTTCGAAGGTGGACGAATGCGTATACCGGTGATGGCACACCTACGGTACACGTTCTCGACGCCCACAACACGCGAGGCTGTTCGCTACGTGCCAGGGCCCTGTACCTTTGATTGCGGCCGGCCGCAGTCGGCACAGCTGCTGCCTGTGGACGGAGAGCGTATCCCGTTGCCCGGACCTGAGGTCGTTGACAGTACGGCTGCACTGATTCGCACGACGGATGTGGTTCTGCCAACCTTCGCACCGTATATCTTCGCAGAAGGGGCCTACGTCTTCAACGGAACCTTTGAAGGACGTGGTCCAGAGCCATCGGTGAACGTCGAGGAGTATGGTCAGTACATGATGAGTCTGGGTGTCGGCATCCCCGTGATTTGGCGGATCCATGCTCAACTGGCATATCGATATGCACGACTGAACCTCCGAACACCGTGTGAGAGCTGTAACGAACTGTTTATCGTAAACACCAATAGTGTTCATGCTGTTATGATGCGATTTGTACTGCACTGGGGATGGTGATGATGGATCGTCGAACTATACAGTGGATCTTGTTCGTAGCAACAGCGTTGCTTGCTACCTGGTCGTGCCAGCAGTCGACGCAACCGAATGATTTGACCGTTTCCCGCAACGTCACCGTACGCATTCTCCTGGATGACGGAACACCGGTTGCCGACGCCCGCGTCGACTGGGAGAAGCTAAGTGGTCCGTCGTCCCCGGTCGGCGGAAGCGTACGTAGCACCACATCAGGCAATACACAGATCGTGATTCCGAATGTATCGGTAACGCGAGATCTGGTTGCGTTTAGGGTTACGCTGCCGACTTCCTATGCAGGCATCGATCCGATAACATGGCAGGATTCCATCTGTACGGATACCATGTACACGATCGTGGTTCGGCCGACGATACCCTGTGGAACGACATCGGTCGCGGATACGATACTTCTCGAATGCTGTCCAGCATCAGGCGATCGCACGATCGCTGATTGTCGGTATTACCCCACAGCATGCGCGCCCGGTCTTGTCTTCTCATCGCTGCCCATCGCTGCACAGGATGTATCACTCGACCTTGCGACGACCGGTACCACAGCATCCATGCTTAACGCGTGCGTAACCTATGCTCCGGCTGTAGGTGCACCGTCCGGCTCACAGACGTCGGTTACGACGACGATCACCGGAACGGCCCCGGGAAGTCAAGTGGCACAGATCCGGATTGCATTGACCATTATCGGCCGGGTCAATTGTGATCAGTGTGCATGCCCAACAACGCAGAACGTATCCACGGATCTTGGTCGAATCTGCGTGGGGTCAACCACCGATACAACGATCGATTGTTCCAGCTTGATGCTACCCCTTGCACTCGACAATGGTTGTATTGCTGAGTTTGATCTCGAGAGCAATACCGTTGCTGACCTTACAATGGATGGTAACGGCGACTTCGCCGTCCGTGGCGGCGAGTCCTTTCCGGACCTTGGCGTTACAATAACACCTCGGAAGTCCGGGCCGGTATCCGGAACACTACGGTATAAGGTTAGCGTACGGAATACGCGAACAGGGACAGTCCAGGTGTGTCCGGAGCCAGTTCAGATCGATATATCGTATCAGGCCATCATTGGTGCCTGTGCTGTCACGGGATTCCCGTTGGACACCCTGGAGAAGTGCGTGTTCACCGATCAGCAACCCGAGGATCAGTGCACGATCGTAAACAACGGTGATTGTCCGATCACCGTGACCGTTACCAGTCAGAATCCGTTATTCACGACGTCGCCCTCCGGCGTGATTGTTGTTCCGGCGCGTGGCCGAATCGATGTTACCGTGCGGTTCTCTGTCGTAAAGCAACAATGGGACAACAACCCTATGACTCCGCGCGGAACGCGTGGCGACAAGGATTTCTCGGGAGAGATCCTGATCGAAGGGTGCGGAGATCAGCCGCAACGATTCACGGTCAACGGTATCGGCTACGTGCAATGTGATGCGTTCAAGTATCAGTGTCTGCGACAATTCCGACCCACCGGCTACGAGAATGTGTACGCGGAGAGTATTGAACTGGTCGATCAAAAAACGATCATCACGTATCAGAACGATAATCAGACCTTCAAGGTCTTCGATATCTACGTGCAGCAGATCGAGTCAGGGGGCAATGTAACCCTTGCGACAGGTATTAATCCTAGCAATGGTCGTGCGTACGGTGGTTTTGTGAAGGTGACAAGCGGATTCTCGGTGTTGCCCGGGCAGAACATCTGCGACACGTATCCGGCTGCTGCGGCGCAGCGCTGCAGTGACATCAAGAGTGGGGCAGTTGCCGCACAACAGACGCTTACGGGACTGCGTCAGGGCGATGTTGTGCTATTCGTCAAAACTGGTGCTTCGGGTCCGCAGTGCGCTCTGATCTGGATCCAGTCTGTTGGACCTGACAGGCCGGGTGCGGTATCCCTAGACCAAGTCTGTATAGAAATCTGTTATCCGGTCTTTACCCTATGAGGCGGTTTTTCCTGTCGCTGTACATGTTCACTGCGGGGCTTTCCCCTGCATTTTGCCAGGACATTGTCTTGGACCCACGGTTTAACGGCACGTCGGACATCTATGCGATGGCCTTTCGTCCTGTATCCAGCGGCATGGAATGCTGGCTTACGGTGGCAGCGGACGGACGCGATGACGGCCGACGCCGGCTGGCCCGCGTTGTATACCGGGACCGTGCGTTTAGCGAGGCGGAGATCCTGACGGATCCGGCACTGAACGATCCGGCAGCCCTGTATGACGGTGTGCCTACGTTCCATCCATGTAATCCCGATCAGGTTGTGATCGTATCCGACAGGCCCACAGCGGGCACGGCGCGTCGGAGCAATGACCTCTACATGGTTCGCTACCAGGGCGATGCATGGTCGGCAAAACGAATGTCGATCAACAGTGACGCGTGGGATGATACACCCTGCTTTAACAAGCAGGGGAACATTTTGTATTTCTCATCAGACAGGCGACGCCCCGGATCAGGAACAGCCGATCTCTATCTCGCAAGACTATACGGTAACGAGTGGCTCGAGCCCGAGCTGTTGACGCAGCTATGCAGTGACTCCACGCACGAAACCTCGCCGTTCGTTATCGGCGATACGATGTACTTCTCGTCGAATCGCTCGGGTGACCACGATATCTACGCCGTAGCCTTAGACCCAACAACGGGCCATCCCAAGGGTGAAGCACTGCCCCTTGCCGTATCCGGGGTGAATGCTCCGGCTGCTGATGAGCATCATCCTGTTGTGTCACCGGGTGGGACGTGGATGGTCTTCTCAAGCGACAGAGCCGTAGATGATAAACGCAATTATCGATTGTATTATCGGCGTATGGAACACACAGCCGGTGCGGACCTGTCACTGCGTGTTACGGCTCGGACGCGGATACGGGATGCCGAAAAGGTTCGATTCTTCGGAGCGCTGGATTCCATCTATGCTGTGTCAACAACCGTTCGGGTGACCGATCTTTCAACGGGCACAACGCAGATCCTTGCTACGAATAGCGAGGGTATTGTCACGATTCCCTACGCACAGACGGCAGCGGCAACTCATCCTACGTATGACATGCCGTGGAGGAAGTACGTTGTTGAGGCTGTTCCAACCCATCCATCCTTCGTTAGCAGCGTCGATACGATCGTCTTAGGATCACGTGGGTGCAACAAGTCGATTGAGCATGTGATCTACGTGCATGACACTACCTCGATGGAGCGCACGTGTGAATTCACCTTCCGGACATTTAACGTACCGTTCTTCGTTACCACGTACTGGTGTCCGACCACACGTAAGTATCGTACCTACACGCCATGTACATCATTGTTTACGGATGATCTTGTCTCTGAGCATTTGCAGCAGCCGGACCACTGCGTTACGAATGAAGTGTACACCTATACGTTTCAGCCGGCAACGCTGAGGCGTACACGTCGCGGTTCCGAGAATTGCGTGGCATACAATGAGTTTGAGGAGAACGGCAAGCAGTGGGCAGCGGAGGTTGACAGAAGCATAGAGCATATGCGCGATGAAGTGCGCAGCGCACTGCTGGATGGATGTGTACAGACTGCCATTGCGGCGGGCATGGCGGTAGAGGTAACCTACATAGGCACGACTGATGACCGCACGATCGATCCGGATTGCAAGTACACCGGTATGTCCATGGACATGGTCCGCTCGTATGCTCCGCATATCCAGGTAGATTCGGCCATCATGCCCTTCATTGCCACGGGCCGAAGTTTCAATCGAGGCGGATATGGCGGTAAAGCTGGCGGGAATCAGTTGTTGAGTGATCTTCGCTCACTGTACTTCGCCATTCTCTTCGACAATCTTTGCCGCGAAACGATACCCGCCTATGCTACGCTACAGCAACGCGGCCAGCTTATCGTCCGCTCCCGAGGCCAAGCGATCGATAACCGCGACCTACCCTTTGCTCTCAAGCGCGCCGCAGGCGTCGAGATCCGCATCCCGGAATACACGCAGCGCTTCTCGGGTCAGACTCCGATCGCCAATCGACGCGTGATCTACTGCGAAGAGGCAATGCCCTGTGTGGAGGGGAGATAGCCCCTCTACCGTACCTTCAGTAGCGTGAGCGTTATGACCTTGCCCCCAAAGTAGTCATTATCAGCAGGGGCCTTGCCCCTCAGCTTCAATTCGGCGTTGACACGGATACCGGCACTGATCGTCCACGTCATATCACGACGGAGATTAAGGGGGCCTTGCGATACGCCGGTGGCCTTGATGGTTGTCTCGTTGACTGTGACGCGGTTGATGGGCCATGCAGCGATGGTCTGCTGAGTTCCGGAGCGGTTGATAGCGCGTACGAATAGGCTATCGCTTCGGTGCTCGAGTGTGACCGTTGTGGTGACGAATTCAGCGGTGCCAAGCTGCGCCACGCCGGCGGCATTCCGTATGGTGCCGCGATAGCTGCCAAGATGCGGCTGCAGTACGTTCGGTGCTTGGAACAGGAGGAGGATGATGGAAAAGATCGACGTCATGACGTTAGGACTGCGGGTGACATGTAAACATGATGACTTGATGCTTCCGGGATACGTCACCTAATACCTGCATTGCCGCCGCGCGCCGCTCAGCGTCCATATCCACACACGGATCGTCGAGCATAATCACGCCGGAACGCTCCTGCAGGTATGCCTCGGCAAGCGCTAACCGCGTTGCCAAGGCCAAGGATGTCTTGGTACCACGCGAAAGCCGCTCCACCGGAAGGTCTCGCACCGCGGCACCCGTGGCATGCAGCGGGATCATCTGCTCCATGGCTACGCTGCTGTATCGGCCGTTGGTCAGACGCGAGAAGTAGTCCGAGATCAACGATGGTAGTGCCTGCATCGGGCCTGCATCGGTCTGTCCAGTAGCACGTTCAACGGCAGCCCGTATGCGCTGCAAGGCCTCGCCCTCCTGCACCCTTCGTTCGTAGGTAACCTTGGCAAGATGCACACGGTCCGACAGGTCGCTAAGCGACCCTTCAAGACTTGGCGCTGGCATGTGTTCGAGCTCACTCTGCTTCGCTGTCTTCTCATTCCGCACAGTATGCAGCTCGTCTTGCGCCTGCTCCAGGGCACGCAGATACGCGTTGGCATCGACATATCCATGGGGTACTGGCGGCATGGCCGCAAGCGCGTCGTTCGCCGTTTTCAGCATTGCGTGACGTTCGGACATCAGGGTGAACAGGTCGTCGCGACTACCATACATAGCTTCGAAGTGCTCTAT
>JAULYI010000008.1:0-14667 GCA_032117915.1 Kapaibacterium sp. (SeqCode)
GTACAGCATTGCAGAAGGAGGCTTAGAGCACGACGCGAAGTTGGACGCGTTCCACGCGGCGCGGCGTGCTTTCCAGGATGGTGCATACGTACGGTTCGATCGTGACGACTTCGCCGGTACTCGGAACACGTCCGGCGCGTGAATTGATGAGGCCACCCAGGGTTTCGTATTCGTCGCTTTCCGGCAGAGGGTACGGCAACGTATCGTTGGCATCGCTGATGTGGATGGACGCTGTCAAGATAAACTCGTTTGCCGTAGTGGCGTTTACTTCCGGAGCTTCCTCGTCGTACTCGTCCTGGATGTTTCCCACGATCTCTTCTACGATGTCTTCGAGCGTGATCAGGCCGGCCGTACCGCCGAATTCATCCATCACAATAGCCATGTGCACGCGACGGTGTTGCATGTCGCGGAGCAGGCGTTTAAGCTGCACATCTTCGGACACCACATAGGCGGGGTGCAGAATGTCCTGCACCATGATCAGGTTCTTGTGATGCATCAGCGTCAGCAGGTCTTTCGCATAGACGATACCCACGATCGTATCGACTGTACCGCGATAGGCCGGCATGCGGGAATAGCCTTCGTCCATCACGCGCTCCAGCACCTCGTCAAGACCCTGCGTGATGTCGATGCCCACGATCTTGCTTCGCGGCACCATCACCTGTCCAGCCGTTGTCTCGGTAAACTCGAATACGTTCTCGATAAGCTCTTGCTCAGACACCTCCAGAGCCCCTTGTTTGGAGCTTTCCTTGATAAGGTAGCGGATCTCTTCGGGGGAGTGGACTTCGTGTTCGGGGGCCGGTTCGACACCCATGGCGCGGAGCATGCCATTGGCCATGCTATTGAGCATGATGATGATGGGCTTGAATGCGCCGTAGAACAGCCGCATGGGCAGGGCCACGGCCAGCGTCACGGCTTCGGGACGTCGGATGGCCCACGATTTCGGGGCCATTTCGCCCAGCACGATGTGCAGTACGGTAATGGTCGCAAAGGCGATGGTGCCGGAGATGCTGTGCAGCACAACGGGGTCCGGGATGGAGATACCGACGAGCGTCATCAGGTCGATGACGATCTCGGACACGACCTTCTCGCCGATCCAGCCAAGACCGAGTGAGGCAAGCGTGATGCCGAGCTGGGATGCCGACAGATACGCATCGAGGTGATGCAGCAGATGACGGGCAATGCCTGCGAATACATTGCCATCACGGGCACGTAACTCGATCTGCGAGGCACGGACCTTGACGATGGCGAATTCGGCGGCAACAAAGAAGCCGTTCAGCAGAACAAAGAAGAGCGTAAGCGCAACATTCCAAAGCATGGCATCAATATACTGTACAGTGAATCCTATCGCATCACGTCGAACGTGCGTGAAACCACGCGCTTATCCAGGTGGTAGCTGAACAGTGCCGACAGAAACGCTTCGAGTTCGAGTTGGTCGGCCTCATTCACCTGTTCCGGCAGTGCTGTCAGATCGTGCATCGTTGCATGGATGACGCTGTATGCAGACGTAGCCATGCGGATCGTTGCATCACGTCCGGCGAACTCGGCGCGCATCAGTGCTCCATCTGTCATACGAACGGCGCAGGCAACGTCATCTGGTGGTGGACCGCAGTCGGGCAGACCAAATCCCATGATAGCGGCGATCTGCAATCGAAGGAAGATGCCCATTGCATAGGGGGCAGTGCTTGACTCCATGGCTGCGAGCCCTTGGGCCAGCAGCTCCATCAGCGGGGCATTCGGCTCTTCGTCGCGCTGCGTACGCATCATCGTCTCGCATACGGACAGGGCGGCGCTCAGATGGTCGTATGATGACCGCAGGACACGCCGTGGTGTGAGCACTTCCGCTGCCGTCACCGTATGCAGATCGCGCATCGGCTTGTGATAGATCGTCACCCTGGCATGCGACAGCGTTTCAAGCGCGCTGCCGAACTGACTTGTGGGTTTACGGATGCCCTTGGCCACGACGGACGTCTTGCCGAGATCGGCCGTATACAGCACCACGATGCGACTGGTGTCGCCGTACTTGCGGGAATGCAGGGCGATGGCATCGGTGCGAACGATCATGACTACAAATCTACGTCGTGTTTCGGGCCCTTGCGGAATCCGTCGAGGGCCTTATATTTGTGGCTCATTCCGCAGTAGCTCAGCTGGTTAGAGCATCTGACTGTTAATCAGAGGGTCCGGGGTTCAAGTCCCTGCTGCGGAGCACCTCGACGCCGCTTTGTTACTCGCAAAGCGGCGTTTTGCGTTAATTGCAGCCCCCCCCCCGCCTTACCCAGGAGCCACCATGCGGTTACTCATCGGTTTTGCATTTGTGCTGTCGACGCTGTTCTCGACGGCGGCAACGCTGCACGTTGGTACCTGCCAGACCTATGCTGATCCTGCGCGTGCGGCGCGCGATGCGCGCCCGGGGGATACGATCCTTGTGCACGACGGTACGTATCGCGGCACATTCTGGATCGAAAATCTACAGGGGACGGCAGATCAGTACATCGTTATCCGTGGTACGTCACGTGATGGTGTGCGCTTGGACGGCGGTAGTGAGTCGTTGCACCTGTCCGACTGTGCCTACGTGCGCATCGAAGAGTTGACGGTGACCGGCCAGACAGCGAATGGTATGAACATTGATGATGCCGGCAGTATCGAGACGCCCACGCATCATATCGAAGTACGCCATGTGACGTTCACAGACATGGCAGCATCCGGCAACAACGATATGCTCAAACTCTCGGGCCTCGAAGACTTCCTCATCGACTCCTGCGTGTTCCGCAATGGTTCGGCAGGGGGCAGTGGTGTCGACATGGTGGGCTGTCACCGTGGCATCATCCGGAACTGCACCTTCGAGCGTCAGGGGTCGAACGGCATTCAGGCGAAAGGCGGTACACAGTTCCTGCGCATCGAGCGGAATCGCTTTGTTGATGCCGGACAGCGTGCGTTGAACCTTGGGGGTAGTACCGGACTGCAATTCTTCCGTCCACTCGATGCCCCTTTCGAAGCTGCAGATATCGGCGTCTATGCCAACATCTTCCTGCGTTCGGTGGCACCCATTGCCTATGTGGGCAGTGTGCGCGTGGATGTGGCCAACAACACGATCATCGATCCGGAGCGGTGGGTGATGCGCATCCTGCAGGAGACCGTGGACACGACCAGGTTTGCACCGTGTGGACAGAACATGTTTCGCAACAACATCGTCGTGATGAGGAATACGCTGTCGACGCATGTGAACATCGGTTCGAACACGGCACCGTCGACCTTTACCCTTGCCAACAACCTGTGGTACATGTCCGATAATGTTGACCGATCAAGGCCCAATGCGCCGCCGCTGACGGAGCAGAACGGACTGTACGGCATCGACCCGCGCTTTGTGTCGGCCTCGGACCTGCATCTGCAACCCGGTAGTCCTGCCATTGGCGCCGGCACGCCTGTGGACTCGTTGGGCGTGGACTTCGACGGCCGCGCCTACGCTGTGCCTCCGTCCGTAGGAGCGTTTGAAGGCGCGGTGACGTCGGGCGTTGTTTCCAACGCTGAGCATCGGCCCGTCGGGCTTGTGCGCACTACACGCGGATGGGTACTCACAGCAGCAGATGCGGTGAAGGCGATTGATGTTTACGATCAACGTGGCAAGTATCTGCGCTCTGCACAGGTCGCGGGAGGAACGCACGTTGTTGCCGGACCGGACGAGTACATTGTCGTTCGTCCTTAACGCACCGGATACGTTGGCGACACGCCCATCTCGTACCACATGAATGCATACTTGTCGGCAGCGCCTTCAAGGTTCTTCGTTCGGTTCACATCGCCATGGCCTGACTTGCGTTTCACGCGCAGGAGCATCGGACGTGGTCCGCGATAGACATGCTGCAGCTGCGCAGCGTACTTGAACGAGTGCCCTGGCACCACACGGTCATCATGGTCGGCTGTCATGGTCATGGTCGACGGATAGACCACACCTTCTCGCAGGTTGTGATACGGCGAGTACGCGGCAAGTGCGGCAAACTCATCCGGTTTATCGATCTCGCCGTAGTCTGCCTGCCAGTTCCATCCGATCGTGAATCGGTGGAAGCGCAGCATGTCCATCACGCCAACCTCCGGGATGGCCACGCGGAACAGGTCGGGCCGTTGGTTGACAACAGCGCCAACCAGCAGACCGCCGTTTGAGCGGCCGTTCAGCGCCAGAAGGTCCTTCGTGGTGATCTTCTCATAGATCAACCATTCGGCGCAGGCGATGGCATCGTCGAACACGTTCTGCTTGTTCAGGCGCATGCCTGCCTGGTGCCAGGCCTCGCCGTACTCGCCGCCACCGCGCAGATTCGCGATAGCGATCACGCCACCCTGTTCCAGCCAGGGGATGTACTGGGCGTTGAAGCCTGGATTCAGCGAGATATTAAAGCCGCCGTAGCCGTAGAGCATGGTCGGAGCCGGCTTCGTCGGAGCATCGCGTTTTGACAGGATAACCATGGGTACACGGGTACCGTCCTTACTGACGACAAACACCTGGCGCGCATCGAACGCTGTGGGGTCAAACGCTGTGTTCACACGCTGCCACACGGAACTTGATCCCGTCTTCACATCGTAGCGATAGATCGTCGTTGGAAACGTATACGAGGTGAACGTGTAATACAGTGTGGTGTCATCGGGGTGTCCGCCAAAGCCCCCTACCGTACCTAACCCAGGTAAGGACACGCTACCGGTGATGGTACCGTTCATGCTGGCGATCTCTACCGTGTGGCGAACATCCTGCATCCACGTCAGGAACATGCGGCCGGCACCGTATGCAACGTTATCGAGCACGACCTTGCGTTCGGGAATGATCGTCTGCATCGTCGGATTCGTAAGCGGTGTTACGATACGTACGACGCGACCGTTCGGGGCATCCAGCGTGGTAGTGCCGATCAGCGTGCCGTTATCGTCGTATTGTGGGTAGAAGGACGCGCTATCCGAGGTAAAGATCAGCTTCCAGGGGGCGGTGGGGTCCGTGGCAGGGCGGACGTAAATGTCGTTCCCATCGACGTTCCCTTTACGGACTGTGCGGATCAGCAGGGAAGAGCGTTCCAGAACGTAGCAGCCAACGAACTGTTCGGGGTTGTCGGGGTCTGTGAAGACCGTTGCATCGGCGGACTGCGGGGTGCCGAGCTTGTGGTACGACACGATCTGTTGCGTGTTTTTCTGAACGAGCGACTTTGCATCGGCGGCCGGAGCGTCGTACCGGGTATAATAGAAGCCGTCATCGTACCAGCTGACGGAGCTGTTCTTTACACGGGTGATCACGTCGGGCAGCAGCGTCATGGTCTGCAAGTCCATCACATAGATGTCCCTCCAGTCCGAGCCGCCCTGTGTTTTGCCGAACGCCATATAACGGCCGGTTGGATCTTCCTCGGCGAACGCTAGGGCGATGGTACCGTCATCGCTCCAGGCGTTTGGATCGAGCAGGACGACGGGAGTTGCATCGCCATCTCGGAGCATATAGAGCACGCTATGGTTCTGGCTGCCGTCGTTCTTGTAGTAAAATGTGCGCCCTGCTCGATGCCATGGCGTTGAAAATCTGGTGAAGTTCGTTACCTCATCTAAACGTTGCAGAACATCTGCGCGGAACGAGATGCGCTGGAGGTAGGCATCGGCGACATCGGCCTGAGCGGCAACCCAGGATTCCACCTCAGGGCTGTTATCTGCCTCGAGCCAGCGATATGGGTCGGCAACGGCCCGGTCATGGATCGTATCCACAACGGCTTCACGGCGTGTTGCTGGATACGTGAACGGTTGGGCAGAGACTTCTACAAGTGCCATAAGTGTAAGAATGCCAGTGATATAGCGCATGGTCGGACCTTCGGTAATTGTCTGCGAGGCGGCAAACTAGCAAGAAGAACGATGCGTGTTTATGCTTCCATACGATCAGCAGATTCGGGGGTGTGCATAACTGGCGCGGTAGTTGCTATATCAAAAGCGGACGCGATCAGAGCATCGTGGTGGGAGAGGTGTTGTCATACAATGTGAAAATCACTTCACAGTGTCAGGACAACGTCTTGCGCCTTCACATGCTTACGTGCGAAACAATGTTTGGTGCGAGGCACTTGCTCTGCTATTTTTGTCCTCTTGACTGCAAACGCCGTCTGGCAATTCGTGCGTGCATGCTGATTTGCGACGCCGGTACATTGAATACCTTGACATGAACTTGAATACGAAGACAACAGATCAACAATCCCAATCCATACGTGGAGGAGCTATGATTCGCAACGCTACCCGTTGCATCACGTTGCTCGTTGCACTCATGCTTGTAGGCACGACCTACACATATGCAACGAACACGAACTATTCCGTGGCCCCCGTCAACGGCAACTACCAAGAGCTATTCTTTGGTACGACGCATGCGACGGGTTCGGCGATCAACGAAGAAATCGTCGTTGATGCACCGCTCGGCTTCAACTTTACCGTTGGCAGCACGGTGTTCACCACGGTGAATGTGCATGCAAACGGCTACATCTCGTTCGGTGGAACGGGCATCACCAGTGCCCCCCATACACCACTGACGGCTTCCGATGTTGCCAGTGCAGTGGTCTCCGCATGGGGTAATGATCTTGTCGGTACAAACACCGCATCGATCGTCACGCAGCTGCAGGGCACGCCGGGCAACTACACGTTTGTGATCCAGTGGAAGGACATGACGCGCCAGAATAGCAATGGCACGAGCTCTGACCGCTATAACTTCCAGATCCGTCTGGCGCAGGTGAACAACAGCATCGACATCGTGTATGGTGGCATGACGGTCAACGCACCGTACTCCGTACACGTTGGTATGCGCGGTGTCGAGGGTACGAATTCGGCCTATGCGATCGTGGGTGATTACAACCGCAACACGTGGGCTCAGCCGCAGATCTCGATGACGGCTGCAGCATCAACCCCCGAGCGTGGTTTTGCTCCGGCCGCAGGTCAGACGTACCGTTTTGCTCGCCGTGTTGCTCCCGGTTCGAACAACGACGCAGCGATCATCAGCCTGGGCACACAAGCAGCCAACTATGCTGCCGGTGCTAGCCAAGCGATCGTTGCACGGATCAAGAACTTCGGTACGAACAACATTGACTCCGTCGTGATCGAGTGGAAGATCAACGGTGCCAACCGCACAGCGGTGAAGTACTATCCGCAGCCTGCAATTGTTCCGAACGGTGAAGCCACGGTAACACTTGGATTCGAAACGTTTGGCAACAAGTCATGGAACACCCTGTGGGCTCGTGCTCTGACTGTTAACGGCCAGAACGATCCCGTTGCCGGCAACAACACGTACACGACGTGGACTGCTCCGATGGTCGGTGGCGATCTCGCCATCGCAACGGTCGGTGTCAACTCCGCTGTCTTCTCGTCGTTCCGCAACCTTGTCCGCCATCTTACGGTGTCGGGCATCAATGACGACGTTGATGTTGCTGTGTACGAAGGAACGTACAACGAAAATCTGTATCTCCCCGCCATCGCATCGGCCACCAGTGGCCTGAACATCACCTTCAGTGCTGTCGAGGGCGAGTCGGTTGAGATCGCCTCGACGACGCACGCCGGTTACAACGCTGTGCAAGGTGCTGTCGAGTGGCCCGGAATGCTTGTCTTCGGCGGAATTTCCAACGTCCACTTCAAGGGAATCGGCTTCCGCAATGAAGCTGGCTCGTCGTCGCAGGCCAATGTGATCATGGGGACTACGGTCAAGAACGTTTCGTTTGACGGATGTTCGTTCACCGGCCTTTCGGCGAACACGACCTCGGGATTCTGCTTCGAGATCTTCGGTGATACGCTGTCGAACTTCCGCTTCGTGAATAACACGGTTACCAATCACTTTGTGGCGCTCTATGCGTTCGCAGGTGCAATGTCAAACGTGGTTGCAAACGGCAACAGCTTCACGGGTGGTTACGGCGTGTATGGCGCAGGGTTCTCGGAGATCTCCGGAAACAGCGTGACGGTCCCTTCATCCTTTGTGACCGGAGATGTGTTAGGTCTGACAAACTTCAGCGATGGTGTAACCATGGCAAACAACACCATCAACGCCAGTGAAGCGGTCGGTGGTGTTTACGGTATCGTGTTACAATCCAGTGGCGGTATCGCCTCGGACGTTGTGAACAACATGATCGTCATCGGCGGCCCCATTGCAAATAGCACCGGTATCTACTACCAGAACTTTGGTGGAAGCGCCAACATCTATCACAACACGGTGAACATGGTCGGCACGTCGACAGGCAACACCGCTCTGTGGGTTGAGAACTACAACACGAACTCCACGCAAGGCGCCCGTCTCGTCAATAACATCTTCCACAACTTCGGCCAAGGCTCGAATGGCGGTCGCGCCATCGCTGTCACCGGGTCGAACTTCACCGCTGCTCTTGCCGTTTCCGACTTCAACGACATCGTTACGACGGGTACGGTCCTTTCAAGCTTCAACAATGTCAACCAAGCAAACCTCGCCGCATGGCGTGGTGCCACGGGTCGCGATCAGAACTCTGTGAGCGTTCCGGTTACCTTCGTTGGTGGAGCTGACGCTCATCTCAACGCTATCCAGATCCAGCTCTGGGGTTCGGCCACGCTGCTGAATTCCGTTCGCACGGACATTGACGGCGATCCTCGTCGTAAGCCCTACATGGGTGCTGACGAAATCCTGCCCGAGATCGAAATCGTAACGGAGCCGCAAAGCCGCTATGCATGTATCGGCGAGTCCTTTACGCTTACGTGTATCGCCAACGTTACGCCGGGTGCCGTCGTCACGTATCAGTGGTACAAGGATGGCGTGAAGATCCCGAACGAGAAGTCTGCAATCCTTGCCTTCAACAATGTCGGTCCGACGTCAGCCGGTGTGTACACCTGCATCATCGAGGCTACAGACCGCACGACGACCATTACCAAGTCATCCGCCTCGGCATCGATCATGATCGTCCGTGGTACGCAAATGACGATCCAGCCGTCTTCGCAGCCGGTTGCTCTCGCTGGCACGGTCAACCTGAACGTTGCTGCTGAAGCCGTTGGTGCACCGCAGGACTACGTCCCGACGTACCAGTGGAAGAAGAAGTACTGGAGTGTTGTCACGAACAGCTATCAGGATTCGCTTGTTAAGGACAACGGTCGCATCACAGGCTCCAAGTCATCGCTGCTCACCATCCGTGACATCCGCAACAGCGATACGCTGGATACCTACTTCTGCACGATCACCGGTTATTGCGGTTCGGTTGACTCGAAGACGGCTCGCCTCTTCGTGCCTCGCGTAATCGCTTCGAACACGACGCCTGCTGCTTGCATCTCGTCGTCGATCGTTCTGGAGTGCGCTGCCGTTCCCGGCCAGATCGCCGGTGGTTCCGTCGGCTATCAGTGGTACAAGGATGGTAGCCGTCTTGCCGACGATGCCCGCACGAGCGGCTCGGCCAGCAAGAACCTGACGATCAACAATGCAAGCGACACGACAGACAACGGTGAATACTGGTGCGTTGCTACCTACAATCCTGCCGGTGTTGATATCGCATCGAACAAGGTTGACATCGCTGTCGGTACATCGCCGATCATCGTGCTCCAGCCTTCCGGTGACACGCTTTGCGAAGGCAACTCGATGCAGCTCACGGCCGGTGCTACGGGCACGGGCATCACGTATCAGTGGATGAAGGGTGGCGTGGCCATCCCGAACGCCGCAGGTTCGGCCCTCACGGTGCAGAACATCACGGCTGCCGACGCAGGTCAGTACAGCGTGATGGTCGTTAATGCATGCGGTCAGGTCACGAGCCAGACGGTTGACGTTCTGGTGAACGTTGCTCCGATCATCACGGATGCACCGACCGACAAGGCAGTTGTCGAAGGCGATGAGATCAAGCTTGAAGTAGTTGCTTCCGGCTCTGGTACACTGAACTATCAGTGGTACAAGGGAACGACACAGATCGACGGTGCAACGGAAGGCTCGTTCATCGTTGCCCGCGCTTCCGGTGATGATCAAGGCGACTACACGGTCATCGTCTCGAACGAGTGCGGTGCCGACACGTCGACGATCGCACGCGTTGGTGTGACGGTTGGTGTTACGGGAGATGTTGTGGAGAATGGCTTCATGCTCGGCATGGCTAACCCGAACCCGGCTTCTGACGCTGTCAGCTTCACCTACACGCTTCCCGCTTCGCAGCAAGTTCGTATCGCTCTTACAGATCTGCTCGGTCGTGAGATCGTCGAACTCGGCAATGCCGCTGCAGATGCAGGCATGCATCGCATGTCGTTCAGCTCGACGGCCCTTGGTCTGACGCCTGGCGTCTACCTCTACACGATCACGACGCCTGGCTTCACGGCCACGCAGCAAGTTGTTATCGTGAAGTAAGCGAGTCGGCGTACGAACGCCACGGAGAACTACAACGCGGCCCGCCCTTCGTATCGAAGGGCGGGCCGCTGTCGTTTACGCCGGTGGTGCTAGCTGTCGCTTACGCCGATAGTGCTATCGGAGGTCGATCACCTGCCAACCGGAGGCAGGCTTGAAGGAGAAGGCCGAAGGCGACAACGAAGGATTACGCTTAAGGCCGGTGATGGTCCAGCGTGACGTAGCCGTGCCATCGTTGATCGTGATGGAGTGTACGTTCATCTTGGCATCGATAGTCACATCAGCCCAAGCAACGCCCCCTACCAATGCATTGTCGGCGGGAGGAACAAGTCTAAGGATGGTACGTCCCGTTGAGGTGAGCTTCTCTTCGCGGTGTATGCGATAGACGGCCATCAACGTGAAGAAGATCCGCTCGATAGAAAGATCGTCTGCATTCGTGCGGTAACGATCGAGGATGACGGTCTTTGAAGCGGGCGTGACGTTCCAGACGGTGGATCCGTCAGAGACGAGACGTCGATCGGGAAGACGTACGTCGTACTTCCCGCCACGCATGGCTGCGATCGAACCCTTAATACCCGAGGATTCGGTGAATGTGCACGACAGTGAGCGCAGCGTCGAATAGGTCTGATGAAATCGATCGCTGAGTTGCGATGCATGCAATACGGTGCTGCTGCAGGCAGCAACGAGCCATGATGTCACGATCCTCGGCTTCATGATCATTCCTTTGCGGCAACACGTGCCGATAATGGTCCGCGAAGACCTCTGTATCCGGTAAGTTCGGCGTCGATGGAACCGATCAGGACCTTCGTACTCACTTTGACGGGAATCTTGCGATCGTCATCAGACAACCAGATCATGATTCGACCATCGCTCTTGAATAGCCCGCCTTCCTGCACCAGTGGTTCGATCACAACGCAGTCGAACACACCGGCCTCGACCGTTACACGCTGTCTGCCCAAGACCTTTACTTCCAGGTCGTGGGTCTTCTTTCCGAAGAAGTTTTGCAGCGTGATCGACTGCCCCTTGCGATAGCGCTTAAGATCGAACGTACGGACGTAGTAGAAGGCCGAGACGATGTCGTGCACAAAGGCGGGAACATCAAAGGTCCCTTCCGATGTGACGGCCTTATGCGCCACTTGGTCGAATGTGGCCGTATAGTCTCGTCGGTAGTTGCCCTCTCGAATTCGCTGTTCAAACTTCAGTGGATAGAGACCACCGACGTCGATATAGGTTCTGTAACGGTCACGGACGCGATAGAGCCAGTCCAGACTCTCGAGCGACGCAACGTCGAAGCGCACGTCATAGCAGGAGTGACCCTGTACCTGCACCGCATCTGTGCCAATGGTAAAGCTTGCCTTGCCGCCCGTGATCCCCATGTACTGAACATTGTAGTCCAGTCGTTCACCAAATCCAAAGGCCGTGTTCTCAACACTACGAAGCACCTGCGCGGTACCAGGCATGATGGACATGCCCATGACCAGGGCTACGTGGACAATGGCGCGTCCGACGACCAAACGGGATCCGGTGGGTAAGGGGCTGTGCATGTCTGTGGTGTGTACGATTGGCGGGCGTGCCGTATTGTATGCATGCGTGCCATGCCCTAGGCAATATCCATGCCGCATACACAAACGCCCTGCGTGGCAGGGCGTTTGTAAGACTGTGGGCCCGGCAGGATTTGAACCTGCAACCAACGGATTATGAGTCCGCTGCTCTAACCATTGAGCTACGAGCCCGGTGACGTCAGTTGAACAGACCGACGAAGACGCCGATCGAGGCCGAAAATGCATTCATGTTGATGCCGTCGGATACACCGGTAACGACCGATGTCTTCGACGCCATCCAGTCGGCGGCGCTCACTTGCATCTGATAGGATGCCGCTGCTCGGATATTCAGGAAGGGGGTCAGCGCGTACTCAACGTTCAACCGAGGAGCAATATGCAGTGTGCTTCTATCAAGATGCTGGTACCCGTCACCGGAAGGCAGCAGATCGTTGGGTCCCATGTATTCGCCCCACGCACGATTTGCTGCACCTTGGTAGATCTCCATGGTCTGCGAGCCCCATCCCGCAGCAACGCCCGGAAGAATGGCCAGACCCTTGGTGGGAACGAAGGCATAGTCGAGATAGACACCGCGCATCACGAAGTTGTAGGCCATGGTACGGGTGATGGACGGCGTTGTATTGGGCACGCTTACAGACGTCTCCAAGCCGCCGCCAAGCCAGTAGAAGCCTGCGCGGACGTTGGGAACGACGGCGATCGCCGTGAAAATATCGGCTCCCGTTACGATCATCGGGCCGGACATAGCCGGAAGCCCGAAGTGTCCGGCATGGCCGTTCACTCCGGCAAGGTCGGGCGTCATGATGTTCGCCGTGAAACCAACACCAACAGCAAAGTAGGGGCTGCTTTCTTCGGCAAGCTGTACTTCGTCAAACGTGATCTCGTCAAGTCTGTCATCTTGAGCCCATACCGTTGATGCTGCACAAACAACGACAAGGGCCAGTAGGAAGCGATTCATGGGATATGTCCTGCATTCGCAAAAAGGGATTGCAAAGATACGAGGATGATGTCTCGTAATGTGGTGGTCGGACGTATGATCGCCCTGTGTAGTTTCATGTTCCGATAACAGCCGGAGCTGGTATGCAAACGATCGCCCTTGTTATGGCCGGAGGCATTGGCCTGAACTTGTGGCCGCGAAGCACCGAGAAACGTCCAAAGCAGTTCGCGCACGTTTCCGGTGACGGAACGCTCATTCAGAACACCGTCATGAGGCTGATGCCCTTCGTGCCGGCTGAGCGGATCTTTGTGGTTACCACGCAGGACATGGTCGAGTTGGTCAGCGACCAGCTGCCGCTGCTCCCTTCGGACAACATCCTGGTTGAACCCTTCGGTAGGAACACTGCCCCCTGCATCTTGCTGGCAACAATGCTGCTGCGGCGGCGGTTTGATGATGATACCGTGATGGTCGTCATCCCTTCGGACCACGTTGTAGCAAACGTCCGCGAGTTCCAGGTAGCACTTGATCGCGCTGCGACGGCGGCAGGTGAGCTTGACGGTATCGTAACGCTTGGGATCGTACCTACGCGGCCGGAGACGGGGTTTGGATACATCCAGACGGGAGAGGTGGTCGAAACCCGCAATGCCGTCATCCGGGGACATGTAGCCGAGGTGCGGACCTTCGCAGAGAAACCGGACGCAGCCACGGCACAGCGCTTCATGGATGCCGGTGACTTCGTATGGAATAGTGGCATGTTCGTGGCGCGGCTTGGCATCATGCAGCGCAAGCTCGCCGCGTACCTACCCGATCATGCTCCGCTGTTTGCCGCCTTGGATCGATACATAGGAACCGACAGCTACAAGGCAGAACTCGATCACACCTATCGGCAGATCCGTTCCGTGTCCTTTGATACCGGCGTGATGGAAAAAGCCCGTCGGGTATACGTCATTGAAGCCGCATTTGGCTGGAGCGACGTTGGTACGTGGGATGAGCTGTATCGGCTGGCAATGAAGGATGGGAAGAACAATGTCATCGAGGGTAACGTGGTGACGTTGCAGTCAACGAACTGTCTTGTCAATGCAACCACCGGCCGCATCATCAGCTTGGTCGGTGTAGACAATCTCGTTGTGGTCGAGACCGACAATGCCGTGTTGATCTGTCCACGTGGCCATACGCATACCGTCCGCGATCTGGTTGACCTCTTACGACGTCGTCACATATCCACGGACCGGGCCTAGTATGCAAGGGGTACTGATCATCCTTTTGATAGTAGCCATTGCTACTGAAGTGACTGCTCAAGAGGCAGACAACCTGCGCAGAGCCGACTCCCTCACGAAGGAGTGGGATGCCATGTGGCGTCGGAGCGACTCCTTGCGCGTCGAGGCGATGTTCATGCGCATGCGTGCGGATTCACTGCGTCGTGCCACCCCGCGTCCCGTGCGTGATACGATGAAGAGCAGGGCAGATACGACCATGGTCAACCCTACCACGGCGCCGCCCGAGGAAACGATCGACAGTCTGATCCTTGAACGTGTGCGCAAGGGCAAGGTCTCGCGAGGTACGACGCTATCCGACACGCTGACGGCTAAACGCCTGATGGTCGAACCCGAGGAAGGCATCGCCTCGTACTACGCCGAGAAGTTTCATGGCCGCTCTACGTCGAGTGGGGAGCGGTTTAACATGCATGACAAAACGTGTGCCCATCGTTGGCTACCGTTCGGTACGATGCTTCGTGTGACCAATCTGAAGAACGACAAGCGTGTCGTTGTTCGTGTCAACGACAGGGGCCCGTGGAAACACGGACGTCTGCTTGACGTGTCAAAAGCCGCTGCCATCGATCTCGACATGATACGAGACGGCACCGCACGGGT
>JAULYI010000009.1:0-1798 GCA_032117915.1 Kapaibacterium sp. (SeqCode)
GGGGGTGGACGATCCGTTAGGAGGCCCCCGGAACGTTCAGATGTCGGAACAACGTCTTGACGTCTTCCACCGGCTGTTGCCCCTGGTCGCCCTTGCCGTGTACACGAACGCTCACGGCGTTGTTGTCAATCTCTTTCGACCCAACGATAAGCGCATACGGCACCTTCTTCTGCTCGCTCTCGGCCACCTTGCGGTTGATCTTCTCGTTGCGCGTGTCAACGTGCACACGCAGCCCCATTGCCTCAAACTCGGCAGCAAGGTCCGTTGCATAGGTGTGATGGGCGTCGGCGATCGGAAGAATGGTTACCTGTGTGGGCGCAAGCCAGAACGGGAAGTTCCCGGCATAGTGCTCGATCAGGATCGAGATGAAGCGCTCCATGGAGCCGAACGGGGCTCGGTGGATGATGACCGGGCGGTGCTTGGCGTTGTCGGCGCCGACGTATTCCAGATCGAACCGCTCGGGCATCACGTAGTCAACCTGCACGGTGCCCAGCTGCCACTTGCGACCAATGGCGTCGCGGACGATAAAGTCGATCTTCGGACCATAGAACGCTGCTTCACCAAGACCAATGAAGTACTCCAGACCCATTTCGTCGGCCACGTCCTTGATCTCGGCTTGCGAGCGTTCCCACAGGGCCATGTCGCCGCCATACTTGTCTGCATTGTCGTCGCGGAATGACAGGCGCGTCGACACGTCCATACCGAATGTCTTGAACACCAGCTGCGTCAGTTCGACCACGTTCTTGATCTCGTCCTTCAGCTGGTCCTGCGTGCAGTAGATGTGTGCATCGTCCTGCGTAAAGCCACGCACACGGCTCAGTCCGTTCAGCTCACCCGACTGCTCATAGCGATACACCGTTCCGAACTCCGACACGCGGTACGGAAGATCGCGGTACGAGCGCGGCTTCGACCCGTAGATCTGGTGGTGATGAGGACAGTTCATCGGCTTGAGCAGATACTGCTCGTCTTCGACCGTGATCGGATCGAACTGCGAGTCGGCGTAGTACGGATAGTGTCCGGACGTCTTGTACAGCTCCAGGTTGCCGATATGCGGCGTGATCACCTCGTGATAGCCGCGCTTGACCTGCTCGTCGCGTAGGAAGGCTTCCAGACGGCGACGTACGAGCGTGCCGTTGGGCAGCCACACGGGCAGACCGCCGCCGATCATCGGCGTGATCAGGTAGAGTTCCAGCTCGCGTCCAAGCTTGCGGTGGTCGCGACGTTCAGCCTCTTCGCGCTGTGTGATAAACTCTTCCAGCATCGCCTTCTTCGGGAAGGCGATACCGTAGATGCGCGTCAGCACCTTGCGCTTTTCATCGCCGCGCCAATACGCACCGGCAACGGACAGCAGCTTGGGGAACTTGATATGTCCGGTCGACGGAACGTGCGTGCCGCGGCAAAGGTCCGTGAAGTCGCCCTGACGATAGAACGTGATCTCGGAATCCTTCAGTCCTTCCAGCAGCTCGAGCTTGTACTGATCGCCCTTCTCGGTGAAGTAGGCAACGGCATCGGCCCAGTTGGTTTCGATGCGTTGATAGGGTGCATCGCGCTTTGCCAACTCCACCATCTTGGCCTCGATAGCCGGCAAGTCCTCTACACTCAGCTTGATGCCGTCCGGCAGATCCACATCATAGTAAAAGCCCTGTTCGATCGGCGGTCCGATACCAAACTTCACGCCAGGATACAGCGACTCCAGCGCCTCGGCCATCAAGTGCGCCGTCGAGTGCCAGAAGATCTCCTTCCCCTCATCATCCGTGAACGTCACGATCCGCACATGAGCATCAGCCGTGATTGGCCG
>JAULYI010000010.1:0-8994 GCA_032117915.1 Kapaibacterium sp. (SeqCode)
GTCATGAACGGCTCACACGAGGTCGTGATCGTCAACCTGGAAACACGCAGCATCACAAGCCGCATCAGCACAGGCACCAGCGGATACGATGGACCCCGCGAGGCCGCCATTCACGGCGGACGTCTTTTTGTAACAACGTTTACGGGCAACGTCCTCGTCATCGACGTTACCTCGGCAAGCATCGTTGGTCGTATCAGCATCGACGCTAAGCCCGAGGCACTCGCCGTCATCAACGACAAGCTATGGGTTACCCGCACATACGTTGCAGGCGGCTATGCAGCCGAACGTAACGTCAACATCTATCAGCTGGACGACGCCACGAGTGTCGCTACCACCATGGTACAAGAGCGTGCTTCGCGCGCCATTCTCACCACATCGGACGCCATCGCCGTACCGGAGTTTACCATCTCTGATGGCGTTATCCGCATCACTGATGTCTCGGGGCGCCCACACAACGTTGTCATCCGTGACGCTGCCACTTCTACGCTTGACATCGCCCATCTACCGACCGGCACATACGTCGTCACCGACGGCAAGGCATCGGTCGTGCTTTGCGTGGGGCGGTGAGGCCCGCACATCCCGAAGCCGTGGTATTTTTACCGCATGACACGTTACCTGTTTACCTTGTGTGCCCTTGCACTGACCGTGCAAGCACAGATGATGCCTACGCCTCCGGCGGCGGAACTTGAGCAAGCGTTTCGGACGCTGCATTATCGGAGTATCGGACCGTATCGCGGCGGACGATCGCTGGCTGTGGCAGGCCATGCCGACCTTAAACAGACGTACTATGCCGGGGCTACCGGTGGCGGCGTGTGGAAGACGGAGAACGCTGGCCGTACATGGTTTGCCGTGTCCGACACAACGTTCAACTCGTCGAGCGTCGGCGCGATTACCATTGCCCCCTCCGATCCCAATGTAGTGTATGTGGGAATGGGCGAGACCGATATCCGAGGAAACATCTCGGTCGGTGATGGAATGTATCGAACCACCGATGCCGGCCGCACGTGGAAGCACATTGGTCTGCGCGAAGCCCGCATGATCGCCGATATCGTCGTGCATCCCGATAACGCCGATGAGGCATGGGTGTCGTCGATGGGACACGTGTTTGGTCCGAACCCCGACCGCGGGATCTACAAGACCACGGACGGCGGTACAACGTGGCGACGCGTGCTGTACCGAAACGATAGTACGGGCGGCCTGACGCTGAAGATGGACCCGAATAATCCGCGCGTGCTGTTCGCCTCGCTCTGGCAGGCACACCGCACACCATGGAGCATGAGCTCAGGCGGCTCGGAAAGCGGACTGTTCAAGAGCACTGACGGCGGCGAGACGTGGAAGGAGATCTCGACGAATCCCGGTCTGCCACGCGGTCTGCTCGGCAAGATCTGCGTGGATGTGTCCCGCGCCCAGCGCAACCTGGTCTGGGCAATGGTCGAGAACAAGGCAGGCGGCGGTCTGTTCAGGAGCGATGATGCAGGTGCAACGTGGCGACGCGTGAATGATGATCCGGATATCAGAACTCGACCGTGGTACTTCAATCACGTCTATGCCGATCCCAAGGATGCTAACAAGGTGTACGTTCTGAATGTCGGCATGTTCCGCAGCGACAATGGCGGCGCAACGTGGAACGGCATCGGCACCGGACACGGCGACCACCACGACATGTGGATCGACCCCACCGATCCGCAGCGGTTTATCGTGGCCGATGACGGCGGCTTCGAGGTCACCGAAAACGGCGGCCGCACGTTCTCGAAGCTCGATCTGCCGACGTGTCAGTTCTACCACGTTTCCGTCGATACAGCCTTTCCCTACCGTCTGTACGGCGCCCAGCAGGACAACACCACGCTTTCCGTGGCATCACGCACCACAGGCTGGAGCATCGGCGAACAGGACTGGTGGCGCGTAGCAGGCTTCGAAAGTGGTCACGTCGTGGCGAAACCCACCGACCCCAACATCACCTACGGCGGCAACTACTCGGGCTATATCGGACGCTACGATAAACGCACGGATCAGGAACAGAACATTTCTATCCTGGTTGACAATCCGATCGGCGGCGGTGCACGAGATGTGGCAGATCGCTTTCAGTGGACCTTCCCCATCGTGATCTCGCCACACGATGCCAACACGATCTATACCACGTCGCAGCATGTGTATCGCACGACGAATGAAGGCATGAGCTGGACGCGCCTGTCGGGCGACCTTACACGCAATGACACAACGAAGCAGGGACCGTCAGGCGGTCCCATCACCAAGGACAATACGGGTGTTGAAACGTACTGTACGATCTTCGCCTTCGACGAATCGCCGCTGCGCAAGGGCGTGCTTTGGGCCGGCAGCGACGATGGTCTGATCCACGTCAGCACCGACAACGGCACCACATGGACCAACGTCACCCCGGCCGATCTCGCTCCGTGGTCGCGCATCAGCAGCGTTGCCACCTCGCCCCATGATGCCGCCACCTGCTACGTAACCGTAAACCGCTACCAGATGGATGACCTGTCACCCATCATATATCGCACCACAGACTACGGCAAGACGTGGACGAAGATCGTGAAGGGCATTCCCACTGGCTCATTTGCACGCATCGTCCGCGAAGATCCTCATCGCAAAGGGCTGCTCTATGCCGGCACCGAAACAGGCGTGTTTGTGTCCTTTGATCAGGGGGCACAGTGGAGCCGCCTGCGGCGCGATCTGCCCACGACGCCCGTGCACGACCTTGTGATTCACCCTCGCGAGAAAGACCTGGTGGTGGGAACGCATGGCCGCGGCTTCTACATTCTGGACGACCTAACACCGCTGCATCAGTATACCGATGCCGTACGTTCTGCCGCCATACACCTGTATGCACCGCGCCACACCTACCGCATGGAAGGCGGCTCGTGGGCGTCATCAGACATGGAGGTCGGCGAGAATGCTCCCGGCGGCGTACTCGTGCATTACCACTTAAGGGACACAACGTCGGACGAACTTCGCCTGACGTTCTATGGTCCGAGCGGCGACAGCATCATCTCGTATTCGTCAGCCATGAATCCGAAGGGAGAACCGTATCCCAACGACACGACGTACTTCAAAGACTCACTGCATAGTCCGTCACCCGTCACCCGTCGCAAAGGCCTAAACAGGTTTACCTGGAACATGACGTATCCTGGGTCGACCGACGTGCCGGGTCAGGTACTGTGGGCCGGAACCACGCAAGGTCCCAAGGCCGTGCCGGGTACTTACAAGGTGGTGCTGCAACTGGGCAACGTCAAGCAGGAGCATACCTTCGATATCCGCAAGGACCCGCGCATCGCGTCGTCCGTTGCCGACATGCAGGCACAGTTCGATATGCATACGCGGCTGAACACGATGCTGACGACGGTTCATGACGATGTGCTACGGGTGCGCGAGCTACGCACGGAGATCGCTCAGGCAAAGACGCGTCTGCGCGACGCCGACAGCGTGCTACGCAAGCAAGTTGATTCGCTTGCCAAGCAGGCACTCGATACGCTGCAGTCAATCGAAGACGAGTGCATCCAGCATCGCATCAAGGCCTTCCAGGACGCGCTGAACTATCCTGTAAAGCTGAACAATAAGATCGCAGCCCTGATCGGCGTGATCGCGTCTGCCGACACACGTCCGACGCAGCAGGCGGTGGACTTCGAGAAGGAACTGCAACGCCGCACCGATGTGCAGCACGCGCGCCTTGCGCGCGTCGAGTCCGAGGCAGTAGCGGCGATCAACACGGCCATTGCTACGGCCGGCGCTCCGGTGATACTACCGCGGAAACAGAAGTAAGAACGCTTAGTACAGCGCGGCGATGCGCTGACGGATCAGGTCGAGCCCAGGGTTGCCAACACTACCAAGGTGTTGCGCGGCCGTGGGCTCTGCCGTTTGGCGCGGCTCATACGTGCCGTCGGCGATCTGCTGCCCTACCACTCGATAGGCATCGCGGAAGGGCATGCCCTGCATCACCAGGTCGTTCACACGGTCTACACTGTCGATGTACAGATAGCGCAGATCATCCATGATGCTGACATTGGGCACAATGTGCGGCACTACGTGTTGGGTAACACCGACACACAGCGCCACTTCATCGATGGCCGGTATGATGCGGTCCTTCACAAACTGCAGGTCACGATGATAGCCGCTGGGTAGATTCCCAAGGACGTACTGGATCTCGGCTGGCAATGCCTGCAAGCGGTTGCACCGTGCGCGCAACACTTCGAAGACGTCGGGATTCTTCTTGTGCGGCATGATGCTCGAGCCCGTTGTGAATTCCGTGGGCAGCGCGATGAAGCCGAAGTTTTGGCTGTTGTAGAGCACGACGTCCTGCGCGAAGCGCGCCAGCGTCGAAGCTACCTGGGCGATTGCCACAGCTGCGAGCTTCTCCGTACGACCCCGCGACATCTGGGCAAATGTGCTCGTGATGTGCATGCGGTCGAAATTCAACGCAACGGTCGTCGCCTGCCGGTCCAACGGGAAGCCTGAGCCATACCCTGCGGCCGATCCCAACGGATTGGCATTCGCAGCGTGGATGGCCATGTCGAGTACGGCAACGTCCTCGACAAGTGCTTCGGCGTAGCCGCCAAGCCATAATCCGAAACTCGACGGCATGGCCACCTGGTAATGCGTGTAGCCGGGCAGTGGAACGTCCTTGTACCGCTCGGCAGCGTCGAGCAGACACGTGGCCATGTCGATCACGCTCCGCCTGACCGTGCGCAGCTCGTGGCGGAGCCACAGCTTTAGATCGACCAGCACCTGATCGTTCCGGGACCGCCCCGTGTGGATGCGCTTGCCGATGTCGCCCAGACGCTCGACAAGCCAGGCTTCGACCTGCGAGTGTACGTCTTCGACACCTTCGTCAATGGTGAATCCGTCACGGTCGATCTGCGCAAGCAGGTCGCTCAGCGCAGCCACGATCTGTGCACCGTCGTGAGCCGTGAGCAGTCCTACGGAGACCAGCATGTCTGCATGGGCAATGCTTCCAACGACGTCCCAGCGGGCCAGGCGCACGTCCATGTCGCGGTCTGCACCAACCGTAAACTGCTCCATCAAGGCGTCGATCGGCGCCCCTTTATCCCAAAGCTTCATGACCTACTCCTAAAAAGCGTTCAGCAAGGGCTATCATCGTGCCAATGCCGGACTCTAACTCCTGCAGCGTGATGTATTCGTCCGGTGTATGCGACCGCGCACTGTTGCCCGGGCCGATCTTGACTGAGTGAATGTGGTCGGGCAGTAGCGACTGATCGGACATGGTCGGACTGCCATAGCACTCCATACCCATGGATGCGGCGACCTGCACCAAGGGGTGGTCAAGCGGTGTTGAGGATGGTCGCAGACGCATGCTTCGGGGCGTGACGGTCGATCGGACGTGCTGACGGATAATGTCGACGACCTCTTCGTTTGTGTAGGCGTCGGTCACGCGCACATCTACAACAAGGGAGCACCGGTCCGGTACCACGTTATGCTGCGAGCCCGCTTCGATCTGCGTAACGGTCATCGACACAGGGCCAAGGACGCTGCTCACGCGGTCAAAGGCATACGTCCGAAACCACTCGATATCCTGCATCGCCATATAGATGGCATTGATGCCTTCGTTGCGGGCGGCATGTCCGGTACGGCCTTCGGCAACCACGTCCAGCACGATCAGGCCCCGTTCGGCAACGGCCATCTGCATCCGTGTAGGCTCGCCTACCATTGCCAGGGTTACGGAATCCAGAACGCCTTCGCGTGCCAACATCGCCATGCCGTCCTGTCCGCTAACCTCTTCCTCGGCCGTGGCCGCAAACATGACGTTGTACGGCAGCTGCTCGTACTGCGTAAGGTGCATGTACGTTGCCAGCATGGCCATCAGCGGTCCGCCGGCATCGTTGCTGCCCAGACCATAGAGCACGCCATCAACGATCTCGGCGCCAAGCGGGTCGCGCGTCCATCCCTGCCCCGCCCGCACCGTATCATGGTGCGAGTTCAACAAGAGCCAGGGGGCGTTTGCACCGCCGGCATGGTGGCGGACAACAATGTTGTTGCCCAAGCGTTCAACGGCGTGACCACGCTCGCTGATAAACCTGCTGAGTATCTCTGCCGTGGCAGACTCTTCGCGCGATAGCGACGGTGTGCGAATGAGCTCGCGGAGCAGTGCAACGTAGTCATTCATACGATCTGCGTCCCTCCGTCAAGGTCATCCCACCGCGTGATCCGAACCCGTGCAACACCACGCTCGGCAGCAGCAAAGGCGTTCTCGAGCTTGGGCAGCATACCAGCCGTGATCACACCCTGCGCAACACCGTCCTGCGCATCAGCACGTGACAACTGCGGAAAGGCTGACGATGCATTATTGACGTCGCGCAGCACTCCCGCATGCTCAAAGATGTAGCTGAGTTCTGTCTCGGCAGTCGCCGAGAGCGCAACGGCGATCTCACGCGCGATGGTATCGGCATTGGTATTCAGCAACGTTCCCGCACCGTCATGTGTCAGCGGAGCGCAGACGACCGTGTAGCCGGCTTCGGTCAGCATTGTAAGCAAGGTGATATTCACGGTGTCGACATCACCAACAAAGCCATAGTCACGCTCGGCATGCACGCGGCGGTGCGCCAGCATCAAGTTGCCGTCGGCACCGGTAAGACCAATGGCATTCACACCACGGGCCTGCAGTTCGGCAACAAGGGTCTTGTTGATCAGACCACCATAGACCATCGTGACGATGCGCAGGGTTTCGGCATCGGTGATGCGACGTCCGTCAACCATGGTCTGCGGAACGTTCAATCGCTCGGCCAGCTCTGTAGCCAGTTTGCCTCCACCGTGCACCAGCACCGTCGGCAGCCCGCTCGTAGCGATGGCATCCAGCACGGCGGCCCGACGCTCAACCGAGTCCACGACGTTGCCACCGATCTTGATCACTCTCATCGCGCAAGCTCGCGAAGCATGTGCAGCAGCACCGTCTGCGCGCTCACCACGCGATTCGCTGCCTGCTCGACCACGACTGACCACGGACCGTCAAGGACCTCGTCAGTCACGATCATGTTGCGACGTACCGGCAAGCAGTGCATAAAGCGAGCATCATTCGTCAGTCGCATCTTCTCTGCTGTCACCGTCCAGTCCATGTCCTTCGACGTGATCTGTCCGTAGTCGTTAAAGCTCGACCAGTTCTTCGCGTAGACGAAGTCTGCACCATCGAGCGCAGCGCGTTGATCATGGGTGACCACGGCCTCTTGGGTGAAGGAGGGGGCAAGGTCGTACCCTTCCGGGTGCGTGATCACGAAATCAACATCGGCCTTCAGCATCCACTCGCTAAACGAGTTTGCTACGGCCTGTGGCAGAGCTTTAGGATGCGGAGCCCATGTTAGGACGACCTTCGGTCGCGGCTTCTTCTTGAGTGTTTCGATCGTGATCAGGTCTGCAAACGACTGAAGCGGATGCCGCGTAGCACTTTCCAGGCTTACGACCGGAACACCCGCATAGCGGATGAAGCTCTCAAGGACACGCTCTTCGTAGTCTGCTTCGCGGTCCTGCAGTCCCGCAAACGTCCGGATACCCAGCACATCGCAGTACTGTCCCATCACCGCTGCTGCCTCCTTGATATGCTCCGTTGCTCCACCGTCCATGATTACGCCATCGCGCGTCTCCAGCGTCCACGAATCGCTTCCGGCATTCAACACCATCGTATCCATGCCCAGGAGCGTGGCCGCCTTTTGCGTACTCATGCGCGTGCGAAGCGACGGATTCATGAAGAGCAGACCGAGTGTCTTTCTGTGTCCTACGTCCGGATAGCGCCACGGCTCGGCCTTCAGGGTCATGGCGTCAGACAATGCAGCAGCAAGCCCAACAGACCGGTCAAGATCGTACACCGATGTAAAGCGTTTCATGGGGCCTCCGTTGTACATACATCGATCAGAGCTTCAACAAAACGGTCAAGATCAGCCTGCGTCACGTTCAGCGGCGGCAGCACGCGAAGCGTGGCCGGCTGTGAAGCGTTGCCGGTAAGGATGCCGTGGCGCTTCACCAGCGCCGTTCGTACGGCGCCTACGGGTCTGTCCAGCTGGATGCCGATCATCAGGCCACGACCGCGCACTTCCTGCACGAAGGGCAGGTCCTTGCAACGTTCCACGAGGTGCGCGCCAAGACGTTCAGCGGCAGCCATCAGGTCGTCCTGTTCGATCACGTCCATCACAGCCTTCATGGCAGCACAGGCAAGATGATTGCCGCCGAAGGTCGTACCCAGCATTCCGTCTGTCACGGCGATATCCGGATGAACAAGCAGACCACCAACAGGAAAACCATTGCCGATGCCCTTGGCGACCGTGATCAGCTGAGGCGTGACACCCGAATGCTGGTGGGCAAAGTACGTGCCGCTGCGGCCGGAGCCTGACTGCACCTCGTCGAGGATCATGAGTGCGCCGTAGGACGCACAGAGACGCTCAACGTCGCGCAGGAAGTCGTCCGTAGGCATACGCACACCGGCAACGCCTTGCATGCCTTCGATGATCACGGCGGCAACGTCGCCTTCTGCGAGGATACCCTCGAGTGCGGCAGCATCGTTCAACGGAGCGAAGACAATGTTCGACGTCCTGTTCACCGGAGCCACGATCTTCGGATTGTCCGTGGCTGCAACGGCGAGCGAAGTACGACCGTGGAATGCTTTATCAAAGGCTACAATACGACTGCGGCCCGTGGCGAACGAGGCCAGCTTCATGGCATTCTCATTAGCCTCTGCACCGGAGTTCACCATGAAGAAGCGATATGACGGATAGCCGCTGATGCGGCCGAGCTGCTCCGCGACCTCTTCCTGGATGCGGATGCGTACGGAGTTCGAGTAGAATCCGAGCTCGGCCACCTGGCCGGCAATTGCTGCAACGTAATGCGGATGACTGTGTCCGATGGAGATCACAGCATGACCTCCATACAGGTCCAGATAAGCACGTCCCGTGCAATCCCACACGGTGCTTCCCTGCCCCTTGACCAGCTCAATATCCATCAGACTGTAAACAGGTAACAGGTCCATGGTCAATAGCCGAT
>JAULYI010000011.1:0-6263 GCA_032117915.1 Kapaibacterium sp. (SeqCode)
CGTCCAGTGCTATCGCGATGATCTCGTCCGTGGCGGCCATCTCGAGGTCGAGCTTTGTCGTTACAACCTCGCGCAGCACCCGTACGTCACGATCGTTCACGTGCCGGCGGTCTTCGCGGAGGTGGCAAACAATGCCGTGAGCCCCAGCAAGCTCGGCAATGACGGCTGCATGAACGGGGTCCGGCTCGATACCCCCACGGGCCTCCCGGACAGTTGCGATGTGATCGATGTTGACGGCGAGACGCATTCTTGTGGCCACGTAACTTTTGCTATGTCATGTTGTTTATTGGACGCCACAAAACTACGTGGAAGCAAAGCAGGTTCGCTCTCCGAGAATGCCCGATATTTGCGCACTGCATAACCACCATCACAGCAACACTCATGATGATGTTCTTATCGACCCGTTGGGTCCTCGTCTTGTTGGCCGCGCTCCTCGGTTCCTTGATCATGACGGCGGCTCCAGCGCCGCGTCCCACCGGCTTCATTCCGAATCACGGTCAATGGCCCAACGAAGTCTTGTTTGCCGCTAGAACACCTACACTTGATGTGTTCGTGACGGCAACGGGCATGACCTTCAGCCGCGTACGGACCGCTGACGGACGCGACGCTGGTACGAAGATGTACGAAGCGTCGTGGACCGGCACGTCGGGTGCCAAGGGAGCGACCTTTAGCCCGGGCAGCACGACCGTAGCGTTTTACCGTGGGAAGTCCTCGCATGTCGTCACCCTCTCACAGCGTGTCGTCGTCAAGGATCTCTATCGCGGTGTCGACGTCGTGTACACGCTGCAGAACGACCGGCTTCGCTTTGATCTGGACGTTCGACCGGGTGGAGACGTTGCTTCGATTGGCCTGCGTTGGCCTTCCGTTCTGTCTACAAACGCTTCTGCCGACGGACGCGAGGCAACGATCGATCACTGCCTTGTCGTTGGTGGTCTGTACGTTGAGCAGGAAGGGCAGCCTCTGGATGCGAGATTTGATCTCCGTGCTTCTGACGAGGGTGGTCAGGTAATGACGGTTGCCATCAGCGGCTACAATCCGTCAAAGCGCCTTCTGATCGACCCGATCGTCTACGGTACCTACATGGGTGCCAAGTCCAATGACGGTATTGCCGGCGTTGAATACACGAAGCGTAGTGAGGTCATTGTTGCTGGTTTCGCAGAGTCTATTGACTTCCCGAACGCAGGAACGCCAACCAGTCACGGCAGTACAGGGCAGATGGACGGATTTGTGGCCCGCATGGATGTCACGATGTCAACGGTTCTTGCCTATGCATACGTTGGCGGCTCCGACATCGATCGCATTCGCGGTATCTGCGTGGATGCGGGCAACAATGTCTACGTGGTGGGTGAGACGCAATCGACGAATTTCCCAACCACGTCCGGGGCCTCGGGTCAGATCTACAAGTCTGGCATCGACGGGTTCATCGCGAAGCTTGACTCTAACCTGACACAGCTTAAGATCGGCACCTACCACGGGGGTAACAAGGACGATATGCCTCGTGGCGTGGCCGTCGATCGAAACCAAACGATCTACATCGCAGGTACCACGACGTCCAACGCAAGTTTCCCGGTGACATTCCCGGTTAACATCACCGTAACAGACTGGCGCGGCCGTCAATCCACTACACCCGGCGGTGGCGCAAACCTGGGTGGGCTTGAGGGATTTGTTGCGAGCTACTCGCAATCAGGTACGATGCTGCAGGGACGATTTTTTGGTCGTAGCGGTAACGAGAACATCACGGCGATCGCTGTGGACAATGCCTCCGGCGTCTATATCACCGGTTCGACATCATCGTCAGACTTTGAGACGGCACCGACGCCAAGCCGATTTGCTTCCGGACGTTTGCCGTATGACAGAACGTTCAACGGTGGCATCACCGATGCATTCCTGACAAAGTTCAACAACGAGCTTGCTCTTGCAAAGTCTGACGACGGAACGTACTCGACCTACCTTGGCGGCTCGGGCGACGAAGAAGGCCGAGGAATCTTCGTCGATGACCTTGGTCGCGCGCACGTCGTCGGCGTGACAACATCGCCCAACCTTGAAGCCGTCAGTTCGCTGAATACGACGCTCATTGGTGGCCAGGACATCTTTATGGCCGTAATGGCTGACGATGGTCGCGATCTGAAGAGCCTTACCTACTATGGTGGCTCTGCTGACGATAACGTGCTTGGAGCAAAGCCCTATACGACATCAACGACGGCCGTGATCTATGGCTATACGGTGTCAGTGGATTTCCCAACAGCAGGAACCGGTGCAGAGTCAAACCGCGCCGGAAATACAGACGGTTTCATCGCACTCATCAACACCACGACGAATCGCCACTGCACGCTGGTCGGTGGCAGCGGAGACGATACCGTCAAGGCCATTGCCGTCGACCCGAGGGGAGACGTTATGTTCGGTCTTGCAACGACGTCGCCGGAGCTACCCTTGCATGAGACCTCGTTTGGCAAGACCAAGACTGACCAAGAGATTTACCTGGGTAAGCTTGCGTACGGAACACTTGACGTTTCGGCCCCGCGTGGTGGTGAGTCGTTCTGCCTTGGTAGCAACGTGACGGTCTCCTGGCAGGTGCTCGACATGCTCAATGATGAAACCTATGTCGTGGATCTCTCGTCGGACAATGGCGCAACATGGAAGGAAATTGCCAAGGGAATCACGGCCAAGTCGTACGCATGGAAGCCCATGGATCTGCCCCCGGGATCGACGTATCGTCTGGCCGTTCGCTCGCAGCGAGGTCACGTCTCGCGTGTTCCTGCGTCGTTCTCCTTGACGCTTCCGCCGAAGATCGAGCGTCAGCCGGTTGCTGCAAGTGCCTGTGTAGGACAGCCCGTCACATTGTCTCTTGAGGCTTCGGGTACGAACGTCAAGTATCAGTGGCGCCGCAATGGCTCGAACCTTGCCGGAGCGACGAATGCAACGCTGGAGTTTGCGCTATCAGCGAGTACCCTGGGCAAGTACGATTGTGTTGTCACAGGAACGTGCAATCCGCAGGTCAATTCAGCAGTGATCGACGTCACGGAGGCAACACCCACGGCGATCTCGAAGCAGCCGCAGGGCGTGACGGTTGATGAAGGTGCTGCGATCGAACTCAGCGTTACGGCAACGGGCGGTACGCTTACCTATCAGTGGTTCCGCAACGATGCACCTATCGACGGTGCTACGCTGGCGACCCTTCGTATTGCCGCAGCTACGGCTAATGACGCGGCAGATTATCGCTGCGTTGTAACAGGCGGTTGCGGCGTGGTCACGAGCGAAGCTGCTACGGTACGCGTCAATCGTCCCAACAGCGTCGAAGATGACCTCTCCGTGGTTGGCGTCCGCATCCTCGGTCCGCAACCTGCTAATGACATGCTGCGCTTGGCGCTGGATGCATCGCAGGAAGCCATCACGGTTCGAATCATTGATCTGTCAGGACGTGTCGTGATGATGCCGGCGGTGACCACAGCTCAGGTTGTGACGATCCCCGTACTCTCGCTGTCGCCGTCGACCTACATTCTCGAAGTGACGGCGTCTGGACGTTCAGCGCGCGGAACTTTTGTGATTCAGCGGTAACAGCAGCTCCCACACAACAGACCCTCCCAAGAAGACGTCTCGGTCGCAGCTCTGCGGCCGAGACGTTTTCCTTTGTATGGCCGGACAACCTCGCACGCAAGCAGGATCAGCCATCGTTCCACCGTGGAACTCCCTCTGCCCCCTTCATGTTCCTGATCTCGGACTAAAAAAGTCGTATTTTCGTCCCCGCTCGCGAACAACACGAATCACTAGGTCATGGAACAAGAACAGCAAGTCTTGGACGATGTCGTCCACGGAGAATACAAGTACGGATTCGTTTCTGACATTGAGCAGGAACTGTTACCCAAGGGACTCAATGAAGATGTCGTCCGCTTTATCTCGGCAAAGAAGGAAGAGCCGGAGTGGATGTTGGAGTGGCGGTTGAAGGCATTCCGTCAGTGGCAGGCGATGACCGAACCGGAATGGGCCAATGTCCGCTATCCGAAGGTCGATTTTCAAGATATCATTTACTGGGCTGCACCCAAGAAGCGTCCTGAGCTGAACTCGCTCGACGAGGTTGACCCTGAGCTGCTGGCAACGTTCGAGAAGCTCGGTATTCCGCTCGAGGAGCAGAAGCTACTTGCCGGTGTGGCCGTTGACGTCGTGCTGGATAGCGTAAGCGTGAAGACGACGTTTCAGGAGGCCTTGCGCGAGAAGGGCATCATCTTTTGTCCGATGAGCGAGGCGGTGCGTGAACATCCGGATCTGGTACGCAAGTACCTGGGAAGCGTCGTTCCACAGAACGACAACTACTATGCGGCGCTCAACTCCGCCGTATTCAGCGACGGTTCCTTCGTTTACGTGCCCAAGGGTGTGCGCTGTCCGATGGAGCTCAGTACGTATTTCCGGATCAATGCCCGCAACACGGGCCAGTTTGAACGTACGCTGATCATCGCCGACGAGGGAAGCTACGTGTCGTACCTCGAAGGCTGTACCGCGCCGCAGCGTGATGAGAATCAGCTTCATGCTGCCGTTGTCGAGCTCGTGGCGCATACCGAAGCCGAGATCAAGTACTCGACGGTGCAGAACTGGTTTCCCGGAGACAAAGAGGGCAAAGGCGGTATCTACAACTTCGTCACCAAGCGCGGTATCTGCGAGGGCGACAGAAGTAAGATCTCGTGGACGCAGGTGGAGACCGGATCCGCCATCACATGGAAGTATCCCAGCGTCGTTCTTAAGGGTAATGACACGGTGGGTGAGTTCTACAGCGTTGCCGTTACCAACAACATGCAACAGGCCGACACCGGCACCAAGATGTACCACCTGGGCAAGAACACGCGCTCGCGCATCGTGTCGAAGGGCATCTCCGCGGGTCGCAGCCAAAATTCCTATCGCGGGCTGGTCAAGGTTGGTCGCAACGCAACGAATGCACGCAACTTCTCGCAGTGCGATTCGCTGCTGATCGGCTCCACGTGCGGCGCACACACATTCCCATACCTCGAGATCGCGAACAAGACCGGAATCGTTGAGCACGAGGCGACGACGTCGAAGATCGGCGAAGACATCCTCTTCTACTGTAATCAACGTGGTATGAGCACGGAGGAAGCTGTAGCCCTGATCGTCAATGGCTACGTGCGCGACGTCATCGACCAGCTGCCTATGGAGTTTGCCGTCGAGGCAAAGAAGCTTCTGGCCATTTCTCTTGAAGGATCCGTTGGGTGATCACCCCGGACTTCCACGTACTCCACCAATCTATCGAACACCACACCATCACTATGTCAACGATGCAACCGATCCTTACCATTGATGCCCTGCGCGCAGGGATCGAAGGTCGCGAGATCCTGAAGGGAATCTCCTTGACCGTGAATCCTGGAGAGATCCACGCCATCATGGGGCCGAACGGCTCCGGAAAATCGACCCTAGCAAGTGTCCTCGCCGGACGCGAAGACTATGAGGTTGCCGGTGGCTCCGTAACCTTTATGGGTAAGGACCTTCTTGACATGGCGCCCGAAGAGCGAGCAGGGGAGGGCATGTTTCTTGCCTTCCAGTACCCTGTAGAGATCCCGGGCGTCTCGACAGCCAACTTCCTCAAGACGAGTGTGAACGCGGTACGGAAGTATCGCGGTCAACAACCGCTCGAGGCAGCTGCATTCTTGGCGCTGATGCGCGAAAAGATGAAACTGGTCGAGATGGATCAAAGCTTCCTGAGCCGGTCGCTGAACGAAGGATTCTCAGGCGGCGAGAAGAAGCGCAATGAAGTCTTCCAGATGGCCATGCTTGAGCCAACACTGTCTGTCCTGGACGAAACGGATTCCGGTCTCGACATCGATGCCCTGCGCATTGTTGCTGCGGGTGTGAATGCCCTGCGTTCGCCCTCCAATGCCACGATCGTCATCACGCACTATCAGCGACTGCTGGACTACATCGTACCGGACGTCGTACACGTTCTGGTCAATGGCCGGATTGCGATGTCGGGGGGCAAGGAGCTCGCTCTGGAGCTAGAGGCCAAGGGATATGACTGGGTGAAGAACATCGAACCGGCGGAGGCCTGACGTGTCGATTGAACGATTTACCGAACAGATCAACTCCGCCTTTGCCACGCTGGAACAACGCGTAAACGGCTCGGCTAGCGGCCCACTGCATGTGTCTCGCCGTGCCGCGATGGAGGCATTCTCTAAGCAGGGTATCCCAACGATCCGCCACGAGGAGTGGAAGTACACCAATGTGCTGCCGCTGCTTGCGGCAGACCTGAAGCCGAGCGCCGAGCC
>JAULYI010000012.1:0-26103 GCA_032117915.1 Kapaibacterium sp. (SeqCode)
AGCACCTATCGTGATCGTACTGGCGTATGGGCTGTGGTCAGAGGTTCTGGTTCTGACTCTGACACGTTGTACTACAGTAAGGATGCGTCTGAAAATATCTGGTTCTTGCCGGGCGGCGGAGAAGCACTATTTCCATGGATGCGTCTTCCACTCGCGACAGACGGTGTGACGGTTGAGACCGATACGACCGTGCGGTCCGTTGGTGCGGGCATTGAAGCTCCCTTCATTACCATAGCGACACTCCGGCACCAAGGAACGGAATCCATTGTGGTCTCGGGCAAGAGCATCACGATACATAAGATCGCTGCAGATATCACATTTAAGGTGAGTTTCTTCGGGCAAGTGCAGACCGAGACTACTGAGTTTACACTTTGGTATGCTCCCAGCATTGGCTTACAAGCTCGGGTATCTGCACCGGCACGCGAGCGTAATGGTTCCGTTGAGAATGGTGACTTTGAGGAGCTGATCAGCTATTCGCTGAAGTAAGTGTTCTCGCGGCTCGAGGAGGATGCATAGCTGGTCATTCGTCGTATGACGGTTCATCGGCGGACGTCGCAATGATCAATTCGGCGCGCTCGCGGTCGGTCAATGGTACCATCACACGCACGCCGCCTATAGCAATGGAACCGAGCCCATGCGCCATATGTTCGTCAGCCAGCACGGCGATGATGTCGTGCTCTAGCAGCAGCGAACGAAGCAGATGTGCTTCATGGGGCCATGCGCACGTGGCAACCGTGACCCAATCATCGATGGAGTATGTTTTTGTCATTGCTTCAGCGGTGGCTGCATTCATGAAAAATGCGGAAATTCGCGGCCCGATCCGATACCCATTCATTGTTCATCAAGGAAATCACCATGGCTCTTTCCGTAGGGACAACAGCTCCCGACTTCACCCTGTTTGATCAGAACAAGCAGCCCGTAGCCCTCTCCTCGTTCCGTGGACAGAAGGTCATCATTGCCTTCTTCCCCGCTGCCTTCACCGGTGTGTGCCAGGCAGAACTTTGCAGCTTCCAAAGCGCGATACAGCGCTTGAACGGCATGAACGCTCAGGTTCTAGCCATTGCAGCCGATATTCCGTTCAGCAATCATGCGTTTGCGGCAGCGAACGGACTGACGTTCCCCATCCTTTCGGACTTCAGTCTGTCAGCGATCAATGCCTATGATGTTGCATTGCCGAACTTCGCCGGCATCGAAGGTCTTACGCGCAGTGTTCGTGCCACCTTCGTGGTTGATGCCGAAGGGATCATTCGCCACGCCGAGGTCACGGCCAACCCCGGTGTAGAACCGAATTACGACGAGATCTACGCGGCTGCCGAGGCGATCTAAACATCACAACCATAGCGAACACAAACAAAAAACGGCTCCGAAGAGCCGTTTTTTTGTTGTTCGCTGCTTTCTCCCACAAAAGCTGCGATTACCTCTTTATGCCGCATGCCTGCTGCAAAAGCATGGGCTCAAGCTGATCAGGAGCCTTCGGCTGTCTTCTTGGGTCTGCCGTACCGTCGCTCGGACTTCCGTTTCAGGCCGAGCGTGGTGATCTCCTGGGAATCGTCGCCGTACTGTGCGATGACCTGCCTCTTTGTGCCTAGGACCAGTTCATGAAAGGCCCATTCGGCGTTGATGGCCGCCTGACGTGCACGGGCTGCCTCTTCAGCTGCCCTCGTCTCAGCGGCCGTCACCTCCTCGACAATCGTAAGTGCTTCCCGCAACTTGTCAGACGTAAACTCGGCGTTCGCAGGGTTGTAATCCTTCAGCCCGAGAACTGCCAGGGCAGTATCTCGGTCCTGCTGAAGGACTTTCTGCGTTACACGTGTCGTTTTCCGTCTTGCCATGGTTGCGGATTCCCCGAAGCGGCCCAAAATTGTCGTTGCTGCATGCCTAATCGTTTATCGTCTCGGCGTAATTGATTCCGAGACAAACATAATACATTTTTTGAAATGTCAATAGTCGTTTCATCACATACTAAACAGAGTTTCTACACAGCAAGAGACAGTTTAGTACACACGATGGTGATAACTGCAATGATCCATGGTCTATTCACACCTGTCGTATATCAGTAATCACATGGAACAAACGATGTCTATATAGGTAGAAGTCTCATTGTAAGGGGCATTAGTACGATCTGCCTGGCCGTAAACGACTGCGGGCGACGCTGAACTCAGCGTCGCCCGCAGCAATGCGTCTATGGAGTAGGAATCAGGCGCCGATCAGGGCCTTATACTGGTCTGCATTCAACAGACCGTCCAGCTCCGCTGTGTCAGCTAGGCGGATCTTGACCAGCCAGCCGCCGCCATAGGGATCGGAGTTCACCACGTCGGGCGCGCCATTAACGTCGTTGACCTCGACGATCTGACCACTAACCGGTGCATACAGGTCAGCTACGGTCTTCACGGCCTCGATCGTGCCAAAGGTGTCGCCCTTCGAGATCGTTGCGGCCGCATCGGGGATATCGATGTACACGACGTCGCCAAGTTCACCCTGGGCGTGTTCCGTGACGCCGATCGTGCCTACGCCGTCTTCGACGCGGATCCACTCGTGGTCATTCGTGTACTTCAGGTCTGCGGGAATGTTCATGGGTCAGGCCTTCCAATCGTGCGTGTCTAGATACTTCGTGTCGAAATCACCGGAGATGAAATCCGGATTCTCCATCATTTTCTTGTGGAATGGAATGGTCGTCTGGATGCCCTCGATCACGAATTCATCCAAGGCGCGGCGCATCTTGGCGATGCTCTCCATGCGCGTCGGTGCGGTTACGATGAGCTTGGCAACCATGGAGTCGTAGTACGGCGGAATCACGTAGCCCTGGTAGATATGCGAGTCGATGCGGACACCGGGACCACCGGGGAAGTTCAGTGCCTCAATACGACCCGGCGACGGCCGGAAGTCATGCATGGGGTCCTCGGCGTTGATACGGCACTCGATCGAGTGAAGCTGCGGTTCTTTCGCCGTAATCGTTAGGCGCTCGCCGGAAGCAACGATGAGTTGCTCCTTGATGAGGTCGTACCCTAGCGCCTGCTCCGTGACCGGATGCTCCACCTGGATACGCGTATTCATCTCCATGAAGAAGAAGTTCATGTGCTTGTCAACCAGGTACTCGATGGTACCGGCACCAACGTAGTTCACGCTGGCCGCACCCTTGACCGAGGCCGCACCCATGGCTGCACGGAGCTCCGGCGTCATGATCGGTGACGGCGCTTCTTCGATCAGCTTTTGGTGACGACGCTGGATGGAGCATTCACGCTCGTTCAGGCTGACCACAGTGCCATGCATATCCGCGAAGACCTGGATCTCAATATGCCGGGGTTGCTCGATGAACTTTTCGATGTACACATCACCATTGCTAAACGCAGCCTCGGCCTCGCCACGTGTTGTCGCATACGCACGATCCAGCTCGGCTTCTGTTTCCACGTAGCGCATGCCCTTGCCGCCGCCGCCGGCGACAGCCTTCAGCATGATCGGATAGCCTACGTCCTTGGCCACCCGTCGAGCTTCTTCAAGGGTATCGACAACACCGTCTGAACCCGGAACTACGGGAACGCCGGCAGCTCGCATCGTATCCTTGGCGATGGACTTATTCCCCATCCGCACAATGGCATCCGGGCTTGGTCCTACAAAGGTGATGTTGCAGTCGGCGCAGATCTCGGCGAACGTACTATTCTCTGCAAGGAATCCATAGCCGGGATGGATTGCATCGGCATTCGTGACCTCGGCGGCCGCGATGATCGAGGGGATGTTCAAATACGAGAGCTTTCCCTGGGCCGGCCCAATACAGACAGCCTCATCGGCAAACCGTACGTGTAACGAAGCACGGTCAGCCTCGGAATAGACGGCAACGGTCTTGATGCCGAGCTCTTTCGCTGCGCGAATGATGCGCAGGGCGATCTCGCCACGGTTGGCGATAAGGAGTTTGGAGATCATGCGTAGCCCTCTCAGTCGGGCTTGATGACAAACATCGGCTGATTGTATTCGACGGGCTGAGCGTTCTCGACCAGGATCTTGACGATCGTGCCCGAAGCGTCGCTCTCGATCTCATTCATGAGCTTCATGGCCTCGACGATACAGATCGTATCACCGGCGTTCACATGCTGCCCTACCTGCACGAAGGAATCCGCGTCAGGTGAAGGGGCCCGATAGAACGTGCCAACGATGGGCGACAGGATCGTATGTCCCTTGTCTTCAGCTGCAGCCGGAGCCACAGCCAGAGCCGCAGCCGGAGCCGCCAAAGGTGCCGTGGGGGGAGCTGCAGGAGCCGCTGCTTGCATGGTCGGCATTGCCGGCATCATGTACGGCATCGCCGGCATACCAGCCTGCGGCTGGCCACTCTTTGCCATTTGAAGCGTGATTCCCTCTTCTTCGATGGTAAGCTCCATTGCAGAGCTTTCATCAAAGATCTTGAGCAGCTTCTTGAGGTAGTTCAGGTCCATATCCGCCTCCTAATTACTCCTTGACGCGATCGAGGTAGCCGCCACTTGACGTATCGACACGAATAAGATCGCCTTCGTTGACGAAGAGCGGCACGCTGACCGTGGCACCGGTCTCTACCGTAGCCGGCTTGAGAACGTTCGTCGCTGTGTCACCGCGCACGCCAGGTTCTGTATGCGTAACACGAAGCGTAACGTGCTGCGGAACGGTGACGCTCACGACGGCATCTTGCTCGTCGCGCGCGATCTGAACCTCCTGGCCCTCCTTGACGAACCGAGCGGCCTCACCAACGACAGCCGGATCGACAGGAATCTGGTCGTAGTTCTCCGTGTCCATGAACATAAACGATTCACCGTCGCGGTACAAGTACTGGAAGTTCTTGGTCTCGACCCTGACGAACTCGATCGTCTCGCCGGAACGGAAGCGCTCTTCCTTCAGCTTGCCCGACTTGATGACACGCATTTTGACCTGGTAGAAGGCACGCAGGTTGCCAGGTGTGCGGTGGATGGATTCCAGAACCACGCAAAGTTCACCTTGGTACTTGATCACTGCGCCTACGCGCAGATCGGCGGTCGTTGCCATGCAACACGTCAATTGTGGTCAAACTGTTGAGAGGTCCCGACCGGATTCGAACCGATGTACGAGCTTTTGCAGAGCTCTGTATAGCCACTCTACCACGGGACCGAAGGGCCACGAAAATACAACTTCGTGGCAAACTGACACAGGACAAACGAATGCGGCTCCAGGCCTGGTGTCCGGAGCCGCCGCATTCGTCGATCGTCTGATTTCGTCAGATCTGGGTAACAACAACGTAGACCGGGCCTACGTAGCGCTTACCTTTCGCACCCTTCCGGAGCGGCGGCGGGTTCAACGGATCCGTGGTCGAGGTGGGCTTGACCGTGATGCGCTGTGCGCTGACGCCTTGCTTGACCATGAAATCCCTGAGGGCGTTACCACGCTCTTGCGTCTGCTTCGTGACGTCGGCAGGCAGGCCATCGGCATCCGGATAGCAGACCACGTCGACCTTGACGTTGGGGTTGAGCGCGAGAATGCGAACAACTTCCTCGAGAAGCTCCTCGGCTCCTACCTTGAGGTTGCTCTTCTTGAGGTCGAACGGATTAGGCGACAGCATGAACTTGCGGCCGGCCTCCATCATTCGAACGGTAAAGTCCTTGGAGACCTCCAGATACTTGGATGTCTTGGGGATTTCGATTGTGTAGTCCTGCTTGAAGAAGCGAGGATCCTCGATACGCAACGTGTAGCGCTCGCCCGGCTGCAGGCCCGTGACAAGGTAGCCGTTGCTGATCGTAGCTCGGCGGGTCTGACCGACCTTGCGGCCAGAAGCGTCATAGACGCCGTAGGAGCACTCGACGGGCTCCAGCGAAGCGGCATTGACGATGTGGCCGGCCACCGTTACCACGGTATTGATGGTGCCCTGTGCGTTGGCCCAGATCGTCCCCATGAACAGCATGGCGACTGCGATAGTTGCTTTGAGTGCCTTCATCTTACTTTCCTCCCTTCGGAGCGCGACCGCGCTCGTTGCCGGAATCGCTCAGCAGTCGAACCGTTCCGTCTGCACAACCCAGCATGATGATGTTTCCGTTGCTGGTCACGTCGAGCGACCAAACCTCGACGCCGGCTGCGTGCGTCATGGTGTTCTCGCCGGATTCGACATTCCAGGACTTGACCGTACCGTCGATGCTTCCGGAGATGATCGTCTTGTTGTCCTCTGCGAACGAGAGGTCCTGGATCATACCCGTATGCGCATTGATCGTACGGATCAGGTCGCCGGTAGGCATGGACCAGATCTTGATAACGCCATCTTGGTCCGACGAGGCCAGCAGCTTGGAGTCGAACGAGAACAGCACCGTCAGCACGGGAGCTGCATGACCTTCAAGCGTCATCAGTGCCTCGCGAACGGGAGCGTCCGTGCTCCAGATCTTGATGGTGCGGTCATCCGAGCAAGAGGCAAGGAGGCGACCATCATAGCTGTAGGCAACGTTGTTGGTCTGCATGGAGTGGCCACGCAGCGTCTTCAGCTCAACGCCGAGCTTCCAGTCCCACAGCTTGATGGTCTTGTCGAACGATGTCGACGCGACGACGCTGCTGTTGTCCTGGCTGAAGTAGACGCCGATGACCTCGGCCGTATGGCCTTTCAGCACGGCTTCCTGCGCTCCGGTTTCCGTGTTCCAGATGCGAACAGTGCGATCACTGCTTGCGCTTGCAAGGTACTTGTCGTCACCGGAGTAGCTGATGTTGTTAACCTGACCGATATGGCCTGTGAGCGTCCGAAGTTCCTTACCGTCGGGAAGACTCCAGAGCTTGATGGTCTCATCGATGCTGCACGTTGCGAATTGCGAGTTCGCATCATTGACAAACACACCAATGACCTCGTCGGCATGGCTGCCGATCGTCTTGGATGTAAGGGCCTTTCCTTGCCCCCCACCGGCCTTGGCAGACGATGTTGTCTGCGCGACCGACACGGGCGTCATGGCTGCGAACGCCACGGCCAGCCCTGCGGCCAACAAAAAGATGCGTTTCATAGTGTTCTACCTCTCCAGTGTGTGAATTGTGTTCAAGAATTTCAGTGTCGACAACGATGATCACATTTTTGCAGCAGCGTCTCGCAACGTGGCTGCGATCGCCGCAAGCTCGTCCGCAATGGCTTTTGCCTCCCGCTCCGCATCACTCATGACCGGCGTACCGGCATCCAACGGCTGCTCAGCGTCCACATCAAAGTTTTCATGTGCCACGTCGGCCAGATCAGCGATCGTCTGCTGTCGCAGGAGTTCCTTCGCACCGGCAACCGTATACCGTTCCTGACGAAGTAGCCGCTTGATCACGTAGAGCACGGAAAGGTCCCGGTGCGTATAGACGCGATTGCCAGCCCGATTCTTTTGCGGACGCAATTGGGGAAACTCACGTTCCCAGTATCGAAGGACGTGCTGCTCTTCACCGACCATCTTACTGATCTCGGTGATGGAATAGTATAGTTTCTGGATACCGCTCCGCATGTAAGGCGATTATACGAAATCCTTGTCTCTTATAGTGGTTCCGCGCGCGTTCGAACCCAAACTCCAGCCTGACTCGAGATATTTAGGAGGGTTCCGACGGCGATGGCGCTGAAAAACACGGCAGAACCGCCATAGGAAATGAACGGCATAGGCAGACCTGTGGTAGGAAGCAGTCCGCACGTAACGCCGGCGTTGACGAATGCGTAGATCGCCAGCGTGGTGGTTATCCCTGCGGCAAGTAGTCGCCCAAACGCGTCAGGCGCTTTTCTTGCAACACCATAGCCCCTCCACATTACCAGCACAAATGCCCCTAGTAACAGACAAATGCCAATAAATCCATACTCCTCGCCAACGATCGAAAAGATAAAGTCACCATAGGACTCCGGAAGGAACCAGTCACGCTGCCTGCTCTGACCGGGACCGGCACCGGTGATTCCACCGTTACCGAATGCGATCAATGCCTGGTCGATCTGATATCGCACGGGTGTATCGGACGAACCGAAGCCGAGGTAGACCTTGAGACGCTCAAGACGGTATGACGCGCTGACGGCATAGACGCCACCTACGGCGAGTCCCCCACCAAGGATGATCGCAAGGTGCTTTACATCGACATCGGCCAGGAACAACATCACGATGGTGATCATGAAGATCACGAGTGCCGTCGAGAAATTGGGCTGCAAGGCGATCAGGCCGATCACCGGAAGGGTCCAGAGCATCACAGGCAGAATACTCTTACGCCAGTCACGAACGAAGATCTTGCGCTGTGCAAGGATGGCTGCCGTGTGAAACACGACCGCATACTTTGCGAGTTCGGACGGTTGAAAGTTGACGGGACCGAAGCGGACCCAACGCGATGCCCCCTTGGCTTCGACACCAACGAAGAAGACGACGATCAGGAAGCCGATCGCGATCATCATGATGGAGGAGGTTGACCGCTCCCAGAAGTGATAGTCTAGCTTGGCGCAGAAGATCAGCAGTCCCATGCCAAGGAGCACACGGATGGCATGGTTCCAGAACAACTGTTCCGATGATCCGTACTTGACCATGGCAAAGGAAGAGCTGGCGCTGTACACGAAGGCCACGCTGAACATCAGGAGTCCTACAATCGGTAGCAGGATCAACCAGTCAATGTGGCTCGTTGTGATCATCCTTGGTAAGGGTACGGGCTGCGGCATGGCCTGGACCGCGGGATCGGGTATTGGTTGCTGCTCGTGCATGGTCAGGGTAACTCCACCGTAAAGGTCGTTCCTGTTCCGGGCTGCGTCTCTTTCACGTAGATCCGACCGGCATGATACTCCTCGACAATTCGCCTGGAAAGGGACAGGCCCAATCCCCAACCACGTCGCTTCGTGGTGAAGCCGGGCTGGAACACCTTGGAACGAACAACTGCCGTCATCCCCTTACCATTGTCGGTGACGGTGATCATGGCACCACCGCGTGGACGCTGCGTCACCACAATGTGGATGGCTCCATCCTGACGCTCAATGGCATCTACGGCGTTTCGGATAAGGTTCTCAAGGACCCATTGGAACAGGTCTGTGTTGACGTTCGCCTGGACATCAGGGGCAATGTCTCGGGTAAGCCGGATGCGCCGCCCAAGGTTGGGCAGACGTGTTTCAAAGTACAGGCAGACATGCTCGACAAGGTCGCCAAGGACAACGTCTTCGAGCTTGGGCTGCGATCCGATCTTGGAGAATCGATTGGCGATGACATTCAGTCGCTCGACATCCCGCTGCATTTCCTGCGCGGTCTGCACGACGGAATCCGGATCGTCTTTTCCCATCTGCAGGATCTCCAGCCATGCAAGCAGACTCGACAGAGGTGTCCCAAGCTGGTGGGCGGCCTCCTTGGCCATGCCCACCCAGATGTTCGATTCTTCGTTGCGCCGGATCGTCGAGAACGCTACATATCCGATCAGGATAAAGGCCGTGACGATCAGGATCTCGACGTAGGGCATGAAGCGCAGACGCCGGACGATCTCGGAGTTGTTGAAGAATACCTTCTGAATGACCTTGCCGTCCGGGTCCTTGATCTCGTACGGTGGATATGCTTCGCGCATTTCGTCCATGATGGCAACCATCATGGTACGCTGCTGCTCCTTGGTCTGCGATGAGTCGATCTCGATGTTGAGCGACAACTGCTGATACGGGAACACGGGCTTTTCGTCGGGCCCCGTGATGATGACCGGGAAGTAGATCGATGCTACGGTGACTTCGATGTAATACAGCAGCTCGCTGTCGGTGCTAGCCTCCTGCAGACTTGTCAACTGCTTGGCATAAAGCTCGACCGTACGCTTTTCATTGGCGATGAGCTCGTCCACAATGGCCTTGGTATACAACAGCACCGTAGCCATGATACCCAGACCTGCCACCGTGAGCAGAACCTTGATCTGCCACTTGGTGACGCTGGTACTGAAGATCCGTACGCGATCGACTGCCGGTCGTCCCGATCGATCCTTGGCCATTTACTCCACCACAATGATGAATCCACCGTCACGATTGCCAAGGGGCGATGGTGTTCCGGCAGCGATGTCGATGTTAAAGACAGCCTCCCGCTGCTTTCGCCCTACATGCAGGGTGTACGAGCCATCAGCAGGCATCACGATCGTACATACGCCGCGGGCACGGCCAGGGTTAGCTGTGGCAAGACTCGGCAGGGATACACCACCGAGCTCGACATGCAGGATACGTCCCGCCACGTCAACACGCTCACGCAGGTCCAGGCGATAGCCATAGGCGGCAAACTCCCGAACGGTCTCGACGATGATGTCCAGCAAGGTTCGTCCGGTCTCGGCATCAATGCGCCGTTCCAGACGCAGCTCAAACTCATGCGCGGGTGGTTCTTGTGCGGCTTCCATGGTCACCGCCTTGCCAAGAGGTATTGGTCAAGGTCGGTCTGTGGCATGGTCTGTTGCTCTCCGCTCTGCATGTCCTTGACGACGATGGTTCCGGCCTCGAGTTCCGAATCACCCAAGGTCACCGTTACCGCTGCACCAAGACGATTAGCCTCCTTGAACTGTGCCTTGGCAGAGCGCCTAAGAAGATCCGTAGCAACGGAAAGACCCTTGCGTCGCAGACGCAGGGCGATCAAGTTGGCCGGCACAATGGCTGCCGTACCAAGACTACACAGATAGACGTCGACACCGCGAGGTTCTGCCCAGCCCCCTTGCTCAACTTCCAGAAGCATAAGGAGACGCTCGATACCGATGCTGAAGCCAACGGCCGGCACAGCACCACCACCCAGCATGGCGAACAGTGGATCGTAGCGACCACCACCGCAAACCGCATTCTGGGTTCCGAGTGCGTCGGTCACGAATTCAAACACTGTGTGCGAATAGTAGTCCAGACCGCGCACCATCAGTGGGTCAACCACATAGACGATCCCGGCTGCGTCAAGCAGTGATCGAACGGCAGCAAAATGGCGAACACTTTCGTCGTCCAGATGGTCAATGAGCTTCGGTGCCGATGCAACGATCGGCCTGTCCCGTTCATCTTTGCTGTCAAGGATGCGCAACGGATTGGTATGAATCCTGCGCTGGCTTTCCTCGGACATGGACGTGACGTGTTGCTCGAGGTAGGCGACGAGTGCTTCGCGGTATGTGGCACGCGCAGCCGGCGACCCTAGGGTGTTGATCCGCAGCTCAATGCGACGGACGCCAACCTGCTGCATAACGTCATGCGCCAGAGCGATGATCTCCGCATCCGCTTCCGGCTCCGCCGATCCCAGACACTCTGCACCGTACTGGTGAAACTGCCGATAGCGGCCTTTCTGCGGGCGCTCATAGCGGAACAGCGGACCAGCATACCACAGACGAGTCACCGGTGAATGTCGCACAAGGTTGTGTTCGATGGCAGCACGCACGATCGGGGCCGTCATTTCCGGCCGAAGCGTCAAGGAGTCGCCTCCGCGATCGATGAACGTGTACATCTCCTTGCCAACGATGTCCGTATGCTCCCCAACGCCCCGGGCAAAGAGCTCCGTATGCTCAATGATCGGTGTGCGGAACTCCTGATAGCCAAAGGCATGCGAACAGCGCCGGAACACGTCTTCGGCACGATGCCACTGCTCAAGCTCTGCACCAAACAGATCACGCGTACCTCGCACGCAACCAAGACTCATAGCCGCTCCTCTTCGTATCCGGCAAGCAGAGCCAGAACGTCGTCGACAGACTTTGCGGCAAGGAGTGACGATCTGAATGCGTCACTGCCGACCATGCGGGAGATGCGACTTAGCAAGCGAAGATGCACGCCGACGTTGCCCTCGGTCCCGACCAACATGATGATAATGGAAACCGGCTTATCATCGAGCGAGTCGAAGTCAATCGGCGCGCGCAGCGTCGCGAGTGCGGCCAGACTGGTCTCGACCACATTGGTCTTTCCGTGTGGCAGGGCAACGCCATGACCGATTCCAGTGGACATGAGCTTTTCGCGCTCAATGATGACTCGGCGCAGCTGCTCGACGTCGCTGACCTTGCCGGAGGCTGCCAGCACGTCGATCATTCGACGCAGTGCCTCGTCCTTATCGTTCACATCAAGGTCCAGGATGACGGTCTGGCGGTCAAGGATGTCTGTGATCTTGAGATCCATGGTGGGTATCGTGATGAAAGAATGGAGTATGCGGGTTGGCACGTCAACCGTCGATCTGCCACGCAGTCACAAGCTGCGCATAATCATCGCGCAGACTCAGCGCCTCTTCGGCAGTGTCGGCTTCAGCAGTTACGGCAAAATTCGGACCTTCTTTGTCAGGGACAAGCAAAACACAGCGAGCGTCGAAAACAATCTTTACACCATCGATCAGCTGACGATCCATGGATTCGCTATGTTCCATGGCCCGCCGCATGACCGTTCCCTTGTGTTCCCATGGACATGGGACCAGGACCGTTGACTGGTAGCGCTTAGGCAGCGTCCGGTCCAGCTCGGACAAAGTGGCCCCGCTCGCGGCGATCATCTCAAGCAGTTGGCAGGCTGTGTACATGCCGTCTGACGCAAACAGAAACTTCGGGAAGATGAAGCCGCCGCGGGTTCCACCGACGAATGCGACTGTCTCGTCCTTTGTTGCCTCCATCATCGCGCCGTGAGAATTACGGATGCGCGTGATCTTGACGTTGTAGCCATGGACGATCGCATCGATCTCCATGGTTGCCTGGACGGGCACGGCAATGGTGTAAGGCTCCATGTGACGATGGGTGTCAAGAAAGAGCTTCGTCATAATGGTCAGCAGTCGCAACGACGTGTACCAGATGCCACGCTCGTCCACAACGGCGATCTTTTCGGCTCCGGGGTCGATCTTAATTCCGATCTCATAGCCCAGCGATCGCATGATCACGGCACTCTCGTCCAGCACGGCCGGTAGTGGATCGGCGAAGTGTGCGGCATCAACGTAGCTGTTCATCGACAGAACGCGGCAGTTGAGCTCGCCGAGAATACTGGGCAGTACCGGTGCCGCAAGGCCATGCGAATAGTCTGCCAGCAGCTTGAAGTTGCGATTTCGGATCAGTTCGCCGTCCACCATGCTAAGCACATGGTGGACGTAGGTCTCCACGCTACGCTCGGGGAACCGCAAGGAACCGACCTTGTCGTGCGTCACCCTCCTGATGTCTTCACCATAGTAGTACCGCTCAATGCTCTTTGTCATAGACAGCGGCACGTCACGACCATCCTTTCCAAACAGAATGATATCCGTCTCGTTCGGATTCCGTGGTGATCGGCGGATGTGAAATCCGGCGGCATAGCGACCCGTAAGCATCTCCTGGCGCGTCTGCGGGATGGACGTTGTCTGGAGGTCGGACACGGACGCACCGATACTCATCAGTCCAGCCGTGATGGATCGTTTCATGATGCGCGATACCGGGTCATCATCGCGCGAGGCGACCAGCGGAAGATCGGTACCAACCGCCATCCCTAGGGCTGCTCCGAGCTTGGCGCCAAACTCCGGATTCATATCGATGTTGGCTATGCCGGTGATCCGGGCATCAGCAAAGAGGTCTTTCGACCAGCGTTCTTCCTGCACGAGCGACCTCGTCAGCGTGGCATGATGTTCTACGTGTTTGCGAGGCCACAACTTGATGTTGGCAACCAATGTGGCATGGTCACCGATGTGACATTCCTCGGCAATGAAAACGTTATCCCGGACTGTGACATGCGAACCGATGAGTACGTCATTGCATACGACGTCGTTCGATAGTGTCGCGCCGGAACCGATCGTTGTACGAGGCCATACAACGGTATTCGACAACACCGTTCCTTCGCCGATCACCACGTCGTCACCAATCACGCAATTCGTGATTCGCGCATCAGCACCCACCGTAACGTTCCTGCCGGTTACGACCATACCCTCCAGAGCTGCCGATGGGGCAAGGGTAAGACCCGGCTGACAGTACGAGGAGTCGCAGCGCTCACCGGGGATGGCAATGTTCACGCGTCCTGCCAGCACATCGGCATGCGCCAGCTGATACTCGCTTAGATTACCAACGTCCTTCCAATAGCCGTCGGCAATGTAACCGTACAGCGGCAGGCCCTTCTGCAGCATCAGTGGGTACAGGTCCTTCGAAAAGTCAAACTCCGTCCTGGCAGGGATCAGATCCAGCACCTCGGGCTCAAGGATGTAGATCCCCGTGTTGATCGTATCGGAGAAGACCTCACCCCATGACGGTTTCTCTAGAAATCGCGTGATGCGGCCGTCGGCATCGGTCATGACGATACCGTATTGCAGCGGCTGCGGCACCCGCGTGAGCAGGATCGTAGCCATTGCCCCCTTCGCCTGATGATAGGCTACTGCGGCCGAGATATCGAAGTCCGTAAGTACGTCGCCCGAGATGATGATGAAGCGTTCGCTTAGCATCGACTGTGCATTCTTGACCGCACCTGCAGTACCATAGTCTGCTTCGGCTGTCATGTAGGCCATCGAAATGCCGAAGGCAGCACCATCCTCGAAGTATGACGTGATCTGTTCCGGTTGGAAGTAGAGCACGGACACAACATCATGGATCCCATGGCGCTTCAGGAGTTCCACGATGTGACCCATCATAGGCCGATTTGCCAATGGGACCATTGGCTTCGGTATCGACATGGTAAGCGGCCGAAGACGCGTACCGAAGCCACCAGCCATGATGACGGCCTTGCGCATGCGCTTTCCAAGGGATCGTGGAACAAACTCAACTCGCGGAGCTGAAATTAGGCATTTCGCACAAACGCGGCCGTCCGGGCTTCCTGTTGTTTCGCGTCAACGGTCGATCGATCGTTAGCGCAGGTTGACGCTATACACCAATCCGTCGCCAAGCGAGAGCCTGGCAGCCTGTAGTTCACGGTAACCGGAATCGGGAATGCGTTCTAGGCCGTTGTATCGAAGGCGGACCTTGGGGTCGTTCTGTAACGCACCTCGATAGGTGGCCACGGTCTGTACAAACCGCTCCCGGAGCAGCAAGTCCGTGTTTGCCCATGCTTGACGCTGTTCGTTGGTCATCCGCCAGTAGAAGCGTCCACCTTGATGCTCGGAACAGCTTGCAGCCGAAGAATCCGGAAGCATGAGCAGGAAGTCCTCATCGTCGAGAAACGCATCGCGAAGCGGTTCCATGATGCACCGTTCGAAGGTATCCTCATCTAGTGTGGCTGCTCGAATCACCAGCGCACGAAATGTCGCATCCGTCAAGTCGATGACTCCGGCCTTGGGCATCGTGTCGGTATAGGCACTGAACTGATCCGCGTTCTTGAAGCTTGGACGCTGCATGCCCCCACCGCAGGAACTCAGCACTGCGGTGCATGTGGCTAGGATAACGAGGCCAACGAATTGATTCATCAAGTGTCTCCAGCTATGGTGCTTCCGTTGATGCATAGCTTCGTTGGGATTCCGTCGTGGTATAGTCATTCCTCGTCAGACCGCAGCCGTTCGATCACGGAAACGTCTTCGAGCGTGGTAACGTCTCCGCGGATCACGCCTCCAACCACGAGCTCGCGCAGGAGACGACGCATGATCTTACCGGAACGCGTCTTTGGCAGGACGTCCGTGAATCGGATCTCATCCGGCTTAGCAATGTGGCCGATCTCTTGTGCCACGTGCATCCGAAGCTGCTCGACGAGTCCCGACAGATCCTTTCGGTCTGCACTGGCCTTCAGCGTCACAAACGCCACTAGGGCATTTCCCTTCACCTCGTCCGGTCGGGCAACGACAGCTGCCTCTGCAACTGCGTTGTGCGAAACCAGGGCGCTTTCGATCTCGGCCGTCCCGAGACGGTGCCCGGAGACATTCACGACGTCATCAACGCGTCCGATGATCCAGATGTAGCCATCCTCATCCTTACGCGCACCGTCTCCCGTGAAGTACCATCCGGGGTGCTTCGACGTTTTCGGGAACTCACTCCAGTATGCCGAACGGTACCGCGCATCATCACCAAAGATGGTGCGCAGCATCGATGGCCAAGGATGCGTGACCACGAGCAGTCCGCCCTCATTGGGCTTGCAGGACCGTCCGTCCTTCGTCACAACGTCCACCATGATGCCTGGCAAGGGCTTTGTGGCCGTTCCGGGCTTGGTGGCCGTGACGCCGGGCACCGGTGCGATCATGATACTTCCGGTCTCGGTCTGCCACCAGGTATCGACGATCGGACACCGTGTAGCACCGATCACGCTGTGATACCACATCCATGCTTCAGGGTTGATCGGCTCCCCTACCGTGCCCAGCAATCGCAGCGATGACAGGTCATGCTTCCGCGGCCACTGTTCCCCCGATTTCATAAAGGCTCTGATAGCGGTAGGGGCAGTGTAGAGAACGCTTACGCGGTGCCGTTCAATGATGTCCCAGATCCGGTCGGGCTCGGGCCAGTTCAACGCCCCCTCGTACATCAGCACGGTAGCACCATGCATCAACGGACCATAGACGACATAGGAGTGTCCGGTGACCCAGCCGATGTCGGCGGTGCAGAAGTAGATGTCCTGATCATTGATGTCAAACACCAGATCCATGGTCGAATGCACCTGCGTAAGATATCCGCCTGTTGTGTGCAGGATGCCCTTGGGTTTACCTGTCGATCCGGACGTGTACAGGATGAACAGCGGCTGCTCGCTGGGGCATACCACTGGCTTCGACACGGGTGCGGCCGCAGCCGCAAGCTCATGCCACCAGTGATCACGACCGGCCTTCATGGCCGTATGTTCCGTGGTGCGTTTCACAACAACTACGTTCTTGATGGTCGGACACCCCTTGAGTGCCTGGTCGGCTGCAGCCTTCAGGTGTATCAGATCGCCACGACGCTGTGCAGCGTCCTGCGTTATCAAACACACCGCACGACTGTCGTTCATGCGCTCACGCAGTGCGTCCGCACTGAATCCACCGAACACAACGTTGTGGGCGGCACCGATGCGAGCACAGGCGAGCATGGCTACGACGGCCTCGGGGACCATCCCCATATAGATTCCAACGACATCGCCGCGCTTGATGCCGAGCTGCGTGAGTGCGTTGGCCATCCGGCATACATCGGCGTGCAACTGCTGATAGGTAATTGTTCGGACCTCTCCCGACTCTGCCTCCCAGATGATGGCGGCCTTTGTCCGGCGCCATGAATCGAGATGCCTGTCCAGACAGTTCACGGAGGCGTTGATCGTGCCGCCTACGAACCATTTCGCATGAGGATGCTTCCAGGCAAATGCCGTGGTCCAGGGACGTGACCACGTTAGCCGTCGAGCCTGCTCTTCCCAGTATGCCACCGGATGCTTGGCTCCCTTGGTCACGCGTTTCCGCAGCGCTGCCGGGTCATTGTGTTGCGCAGATCGCACAAATGCCTCAGACGGCGCAAAGCGCCTATCCTCCTTCAGCACCGAGCCGATGCCTCCGTCCGCCACGATCGATGTCTTGGGAATTCTTCTACGCGTTGCCATAGTGTTCTCGGCGATTACACGGGTAGTACAGGGGGCTGCGTCGGCACATCACTTGACTAGAGCCGATATCTGCTTGAAGGTGTCGGTACCGGCCTTCCGCAGAAGCTCGAACAGGACAGATTCGGCCGTGGAGATGATGGCGCCCGCCTGACGCATACGCTCGATGGCAATCTGTTTGTCATTTGGGTTACGCGACGAGACACAGTCTTCGATGACCATGACCCGGTTGCCCGAGGCCAGCAGGTCCAGCACCGTCTGCTGGACGCACACGTGTGTCTCGATGCCCATGACGATGACCTGATGGCGTGTCCTAGACAGGAGTTCACTTTCGAAGCCCATATCGCCGCAACATGAGAACGTGATCTTCTCACGAGGCTCAAACGTTCCAAGCGCTTCACTGATCGACGGGATCGTCGGTCCAAGCCCCTTGACGTACTGCTCCGATACAAGGATGGGCACGTTCAGAATGCGAAGGCCCTTGATGAGCATGGCACACCGAGCCGCGAGCGCATCGTGGTCATGGATATGCGGGAAGAGCCGCTCCTGGATGTCGATGACGACACCGACGGCATGATGGACATCAAATCGCATAGGGCCTCCTTGGATCGAATGCACGAATCTACACCATTGCGCTGACGCTTGGGATGACGTCTGTCAGCGTCGTTGCGTTAGCACGACGCCGGCCAGTGCAACAACACCGCCAACAACGAAGACGGGTGTGGGAACGGTACCAAGGAGCACCCACGCCAGTATCGTCGTAAGCACCGGTTGAAGGTTGTTGAACACGGACAAACGGGCTGCATCCAGTCTGGTAAGGGCGACGTACCAAAGGCCAAACCCAAGCCCTGACGTAATGATGCCAAGGTACATGATCTGACCCCAGATTTCCATCGGCGTGATCCCGTCAACCGTCCGCAGCAGGGGCGTGATGTCAAGCGGTACAATATCGACCCCGTACAGGACAGCCCAGACCGGCACATAGAGGATAGCGCCGGTGAACATGGTCATGGCCGTCAGATGAAAGCCCCCGTAGTACGTGGCCAGGTCACGTCCAAGCATGGTATAGAGCGACCATGCAATGGCAGCACCCAGCACCATCATGTTGCCCATCATGAGTCCTTCGCTAAGGTTAGCACCTCGATCAACCAGAACGATGGCAGCACCGACCATAGCCAGCAGCATACCAATGATCTGCCTGCCACCAGGCCGCTGTCGATAGGCGATGACGGAGAGGAGCAGCACGAAGGCCGGCGTGAGCGCATAGGCCAGCGAGGCATTGGGGGCCGTGCTCAGGTCGACACCGCTGATAAACAGGAGCTGGTTTAGAGGGATGTTGAGCATACCCAGTAACCAGATCCGATATCGGTCCTCTGGTCGCACACTCCGCAGTGATCCACGACGGATCATCACGTAGGCACCAAAGAACATGCAGGCAAACACGGCGCGCAGTCCAACGACCATGGTTGGCTGCACGATGAGCGTGACAGTGTCGGCGACAAGGTGGGTGCTTGATGCGATAAGCTGCTGGAACAGCAGCAGGAGGTACATACCCATCAACGCTCCATCATTGAGGCATAGACGTCAAGCAGCACCCGTGCCTGACGTTCGTAGCAAAGGTCGCGGATGTCGTCACACTGGGCTGCAAAGGCCTGTCGCGTGACAGAATTCCGCAGTCGGTCGATCGCACGGGCAACGTCCTGCGGCGTAAGCGCAGCATGTACGAGAAGCCCTACGGGATGTTCTTGGGCCATGGCATGGAGTGCCGGCAGGTCCGACACCAGCTGCGGAATACGCGCACGCATGTATTCGAAGAACTTGTTGGGCAGCGCATAGGCATAGCTCATCGACACATCCTCGATCAGCGTCAATCCGACATCCGCACTGCACGTCCACGCATGCAAGTCGTCATAGGGTATGCTCCCAACCCAGTGCACACGGTCGGCAACGCCCAATGCCGCGGCACGCTGCTCCAGTGCTGCGCGGGCAGGACCGTCACCGATGACGCAGAGATGGACATCGGACGAAGTAGCCATCGCTGCCATGACGGGTTCGATACCGCGACCGTGATGGACGACGCCCTGATACAGCAGCACAAGCTCGGTGGAGGGAATGTCGCAATGCCGGCGCAAGAGGTCGGATGCGACGCGATCGGCATACGGCGGTGTATTGAGGATAACGGCAGGACGTTCGGTAAGAGCATAGCGCTCTGCAAGCACGTCGGCATCGAGCGGACCGGAAACGGTGACGGCATCAACACGGCGGATGGCACGACGCTCAATCCAAGCCAGAACGAACTGACGAACAGGATTTCCTGCCAGCGGTCCCAGAGCAAAGTAGAACTCGCGCGCATCATAGACCACGCGGGCATCGCATCGCCCGGCCACGGCAAAGGCCGCCTGCAAGGCGAAGAAGTCCATGGCTGCCACGACGCGCGGACGCGCGTCTGCGGCGCGCGCAGCGCGCGTGAGCGCGCGGCGGCGGCGCCAGGCACGACCTCCGGGGTCATGCCAGGGAATGTGCTGCAGGTTGGGTTCGCTCACGTCGGCACCAGCGGCCAGGACGCCCACGCGGTAACCCGCACGGGCAAGAACGCGAGCAGCATTCAGCGTACGTGCATCGCGTGTCACGTCGGCCAGAGCGATCAGCAGGATGTCCAACACTGCCCCTTACAAGGACAGGTGGTAGGTGGAACGCAGGATGCCACGTGCGTCGAAGCGTTCCTTGAATTGGATCAGACCGAGTGACGGTGTCATGGGGTCTTCGGCCTTGGTGTCCTGCGACACGCCGATGTCAACCCATTCATAGCCTTGCTCGATGGCCCACCGACACGTCTCGTACATCACCAGGTAGATGGGGCGAAGGTGCTCGTACTCATAGCGGAGCATATTGTAAAAGCAGAGCACGACCTTACGGTTGGCAAGAAAGAGCAGCGACCCCGCGATGGGCTCATCGTCAAGATAGACCATATTCAGTCGCAGTTTGTCTGGCATCAGCTCCCGCAGACGCAGCAGGTCTTCGAGCGTATGCGTTGGCTTGGTGTTGTGTCGGGCTTTGTTCTCGACGAGGATCTCGTGGAACGTCGCATAGTCATCAGACTCGCGGATCGTGATCCTACCCTCTCGCAGGATCTTGCGGATGCTCTTTCTCGCCGTCGGATCGAAATGGTCCAGGAAGTCTGCTCCACGCTTCAGATCGATGGCATGCGAGATGTAGTGCAATTCAAAGTCTGCCTTGCGGTAGAGCATGGCATACTCGATGTGCTGACTGTAGTTGAGCGTGTAGATCAGGGGCGGCGGGATCAGATAGGCATGGGCGAGGCCGGCCTCGCGGGCATAGGCGACGAAGGCGTCGACGATAGCAAGACAGCGCTCGAAGGACTCGTCCTTCACGACGATCGAACCGTATGATGCACCTGTGGGCGACCACAGAGCACCGTCACGGCCGATGCCTGCGGGCAGCACGGCCACGAGGCGTCCGCCTTCACGAAACATCAGGTGATGCCAGTTCCACTTGCCCTCGGGATGATAATCCAGGAACCGCTGCAGATGAAACATCGTGCCCGTATTGCTCGCCTCGACAAAGGCATCCCATTCCGCTCGGTCAGACGGCGTGTAGCGATGAACGGTGATTGGCGGCATGTGCTGCGAGCTGCTCATAACGATGTTGATGGTTCGGCACGATGTGCGATGTCAAGCGCAAAAGTACGACGGCTCGTCGAGGTAGGAGCGACCGTCGGGTGTATCACGAGAACCCGATGCGTGTATTTTTGACTCCGAAGCACAACGAGGTTTGTTTTACGTTTTTGAAAGAAGCAGCATGAAGAAGTTCATTGCCATGGCATGTACGATCGCCATGTCCGTCGGAATCGCTACCGCGCAGAATAGCCCCAGCGAGCAGATGGGATTCGGAGCGACACTCGCCATCCCCACAACGGAAGTAGCATTGAGCGGAGGTCAGTTCCAGTACGCGTTGAATGCAGACCTCCACATCGGCAGCGGTATTGGCCTGGAGTTGGCAGATGCCGGCACATCCTTCTCCATCAGCCCTTATGGCAAGTACATGTTTGCACCCATAGGCAGTGTCCGTCCCTACGTGATGGGACAGCTTGCCGTGCAGCGTATCAGCTCGGAGAACTTCGCCGGCAACACGGAATCATCAACGAATACGACGCTCGTGGCCGCCGTGGGTGCCGAGTACTTCGTGACAAAGGACTTCGGCATCTTCGCCACAATTCCTGTCCTGATCCTTCCCTTCCGTTCAGGTGGGGCCGTCTCGTTCGGCATCCTGTCGCCAACGCTTGGCATTGAACTGTTCCTGGACTAAGACACATACGATAGACGATCATGAACGGCGCCGTTCTGCCCAGCGGGACGGCGCTGTTGCGTTTACGGCAGGATGGAAGCGGACGCTCAGCCCTGCTGTTGCAGGTAGCTCCGGACGCGGTCGGCATCAGCCGGCGTGTCAACGCTCAGCAGGATGTGGTCCGTCTCCACGCATGCAAATCGGGCTCCGTTCTCCAACAGACGCAGCTGTTCAAGTGACTCGGCCAGTTCAAGTGGTAAAGGGGGCAAGGAGACGTGTCTGCGTATCGCCTGCAGGGTGTAGGCATAGATGCCGATGTGGCGCCAGTACGGGCGGGTCGAGAGCCATTGCGCTCGATCGACATCACGGGAGTACGGAATCGGTGACCGTGAAAAATACACGGCATGACCATCGGCTGCCCGAGCAACCTTGACCACGGCAGGGTCATCCAGATCATCGGCAAACAAGATTCGCGAGACCGGCGTACTCACGTCACATCCCGTTGCACGCAGCGCACCAACAAGCTGCGTCAGGATCGAGTGGTGCAACAGCGGCTCATCACCTTGAATGTTGATCACAACGTCCGGCTGCAGTCGCAACGTGCGCAGCACGGCATCACAACGATCCGTACCCGACGGTAGATCAGGATCTGTCATGCAGGCCTCGGCGCCGAACGCCGCACATGCATCAACGATGCGTTGATCGTCTGTGGCAACGATCACACGATCGACGGCCGGCGAGGCCACAGCAGCACGCCATACACGTTCCACCATGGACTGTCCGTTGAGGTCGATCAGGGGTTTGCCGGGAAGTCGCGTAGCGCCGTACCGTGCCGGAATGATGCCGATGACCATGTTAGCCAAGCACCTTGGGCACCTTGATGAATGCCTCGTTCTTCTTCGGTGCGTTGCTCAGTGCGGCCTCCGTCGGAGTGGTATCGCCAACCACGTCTTCGCGCACCACATTGTTGAGGGTGTTGATCGACGTCTGCGGCTCCACACCATCCAGCGTCATGGCATTGATCACGCCCACATAGTTGATGATGCCCTCGAACTGCGCCGCAAAGGCGTCAAGGTCCTCTTCAGGAATGGTCAGCCGCGAGAGTTCGGCAATGCGAAGGATGTCGGAGCGATTCATACGCCAAAGTTAACGCGTGCCGCGATCTGTTCCTGCATCGCCTGCATCATGGCGATCTCTTCGTTGCGCCCTGCCCCCTCCGCAAGCCGTTGTGGAGGCATGATATGCAGGGTGATCGTACCGGGACGCAGCCGTTTTGTTCGGGGTGGCATGATCGCATTAGCACCGATCATGGCAATGGGGGCGATGGCCCGGCCGGAACGCGCCGCAAGCGAGAAGGCACCACGTTTGAAGGCACGAACCAGACCATCAGGACTTCGCGTGCCTTCAGGGAAGATCACTACCGACGAGCCGGTGGCGAGCGTGCGAACCGTCTCGTCAATGGCATCGGCAGCCTCACGGCTCTTGGTTCGATCAATGGCGATGAACGGCGACATCTTGAGTCCCCACCCAAACACGGGAATCCGCTCGAGCTCACGCTTGTACATGATCCGGACGTTATCGGGCAAGAATGCCAGCAACACCGGAATGTCGAACATGCTGGTGTGATTCGTGATGTAGATGTAGCGCTCGGTCGCTGACAGATATTCCGTGCCGTTGAGAACGACGTTGACGCCGGACAGCCAAAGGAGGATACGCGACCACTTCCGTGCATACAGGAAGAAGACGTCCCGATCGCGGAAGAGCGCCATGTGCAGCATGACGGCCACCGAAAAGACGATCGTCACAACAACGATAACGAGGATGACAAGCCACGTTCTCATGACACAAACATCGTACTTTCGTACATCCTTCACCCACAAAATTCTGCACATCATGCCCGGCCTCGAGGATCTCAACGCACTGCTCGGACAGCCCTCAGCACCCGACACAACGAAGAAGCCGCGGTGGCATACCGGCTATGATGGGAATCCCATGCGCATCAAGGTGCGCATCGAGAAGCGCCGAGGCAAACCGATGACCATCGCCCAGGGCTTTCAGACACGACCTGCAGAGTTGGACAGATTGCTCAAGCTTGCCAAGTCAAAGTTTGGCACGGGCGGCCAGGTGACGGATAATGCGTTCGAGCTGCAGGGTGACCATGCAGAGAAACTCACGGCCCTGCTGGATGCAGAGCGGTACCTGACACGTTAAGGTTTGGTATAACCGGTCATTTGCAGGGCATTACCCTGCATGGTTACGATCTCGAAGGCCATCCCTCGGAAGGTATCCCCAACGTTGAGTCCCGGCAGACTCACACCATCATACGTGGTCGGCAACACGGTCATTGGAAAGACCACTGTTACCTCATCGCCATTCTGCATCTGCACGGGCCCACCGTAGCCGATCATTGTAATGTTCTGGATCTGCACACGAGCCGTGCAAGGGGCAGTGGCACAGACGTCCGTGCTGTCTGCACTACGCACCGGACTGATCGACATGATGCGTCCCAGGAACGTGATACTTCCGCGGGGCACGCCGAGGTCCATTCGCTGGTGCAGCGGCGGTGTTCCCGGAGGAGTCTCGCGGTTGACGACAGCGGGTTTTGGAACGCAGCCGATCACGGTTGTGATGACGGTGGCAAGAACAAGAAAGCGCATGATGGTCAGTCCGTTGGAAAGACAAAGGCTGTAGGATTCCTGCCGACGCGCAGACGCCTGACTTCGTGTCCGTCACGGTCAAGCACCACAACGTCGCCCGGCGTAAGATAGCTCTTGGCGTCACCGATCCAGATGGTACCATCGGATGGATGCAGGCCCATGCCATACCACACGGCATCACCCTCCGAACGGTGTGTGATGATGCGCCGCTGCGAGGTCAGCGTGACGGCATCGATACCATCACCATGCAACACAACAACCTCACCCGTCCGCGCATCAAGATCCATGGCACGCACCCCCCCAAGCCGCCGGTGAACGCGCTCAGCGAACGTGGACAGGTCATATGCCACCACACCTCCGAGCGAATCTGGCTGAGACGGGAAATGACGATAGGTCACCCAGAGCAGACGTCGCGCTTCGTCGATGCGCACGTCGGCTACGTTCGGCAAGCCGGTGAACATGTGCACACGCAGCATGTCCGATCGACGGTAGATATAGACCGTTCCGGCATCGGCTTCGGATCGTCGCAGATCGCCAAGGCCACTGTTGGCAACAGCCACGATCTGCCCTGTGGCATCGACACCCTCCGGGGCAGGTCCTGCGGGGATGTGCGCAATACGAATGCGTAAGGAGCGCGCGTCGATCTCCGTCATCGAGTCATCATTCAGATTTGTGCAGTACAACGTACTGTCGTTCACCAAGGTAAGCCGGTACGGTTCCTTCGTACCGTCCAACGGGATGCGTGCCAGCCGTTTGCCCGTCCGGGCGTCCACGGCATCGATTGATCGCGAGCCGCTTACGGCGATCAGGAGCGTGTCGCCGTTACGTACGATGTCCGAGGCCGTATCACCCAGGCGTTCGCCGGGATTGACCAATGCCACGACGTCGCCCGTTGCGCGCTGCGCGCTCACGTGCCAGAGCTGACTGTCGTTCGACCGCCAGAGTCCCTCGCAGAGTACCCACACGGCATCTGCCTCAGCCGCAAACACGGCACCGTCCGTCGGCGCCGTCGGTACAGGTACGCAGCGCAGCGCAATGACGGCAACGCAGCCAACAAGAATGGCATTGCGAAGACGATACATCATCGGAGTACCCTTGCGACGTACATCGACGATGGCGTGATGACCTGCACCATGAGCAGGCCGGGCGGCAAGGCTGTGGCATCGACGATGCTAATGCCGGCAGGCATCAAACGTTCATCTAGTAGGGTCCCGCGCACGTCGAACACGCGCATGACTCCCGTGGTTGCGGCGGGCAGACCAACTTCGAAGCGCTCCCCTGCCGGGTCGAACCGCATCTGCGGAGCATCGACGATGCGCACGCTGTGCAGTGCCACGACGGCGTCAAGATCGAAGCCGCTGAGCGTTGGGTCGAAGAAGCGATGCAACGGATCGTCGAGGATACGCTGTGTGATATCGACGATACGGACCCAGCGAATCGAGTCAACGCCGACGTCGGCTAGGTCGAAGGCGTCGCCACCTCCGTACACCAGCGAAGCGTCTGTCGGCGTTACTCCCGCGCAACCTCGCAGCGTTGCGGCATCACACGCGAATGGCGTCCACGTCAAGCCGTCGGCACTTACGCTTACCGCGGCCGGCTCGGCATAGATACGTCCTCCACCGTAGGTGAAGGCATTCTCGTACACCACAAGGTCCGGGCCCGGCCGGTCCACCACGGCATGACCGGCAAAGCCCAGGATGATCTCGCCGCCGAGTCCGATGGAGCAGACCGACCGCGGATCGGTGACCGGACGATCGGCACTGGCCGCACTGTCTGGCAAGCCTATGACGTTCCGAGGAAAGAAGACCAAGCCCTGTCCACTGTTTTGTCCGCTGCCCG
>JAULYI010000013.1:0-1988 GCA_032117915.1 Kapaibacterium sp. (SeqCode)
AGCACGTCGATGAGTGTCGCCTCCGTGCTGCATCGTCTGGTCGAACGTGGCACATCTCTGGTCATATCCACCCACAGCGCTTCGTTCGCCGCGGCATTTCCGTCGGCACAGCGTCTGCACCTCGTCGAAGGGAGCTTGTCGTCATGACGCGAATCGCCATCGTGGGATACGGAGCCATGGGGCGGACGGTAGAGCGTCTGGCTCCGCAGTCAGACGTATACGTAGGCGCTATCTGCGACGTCGACAATCCGTTCTCCGCAATGACAGCCGCCACCGTCGATGTGGCGATCGACTTCACGCTTCCGCACGTCGTACCCGACGTGGTACGCGTAGCGTGTGACTCCGGAACGAACCTGGTCATCGGCACAACGGGCTGGTATGCCAAGCTGGACGATGTACGACGAATGGCCGCCGAGGCGGGCATCGGCATCGTGTACGGAACGAACTTTTCCGTTGGCGTGCAGATGTTCTTTCGGCTGCTGCGTCTTGCAGCACAGCTAGCCGATACGCGTCCGGAGTACGACGCGATGCTGCACGAGTGGCACCATGCTCGCAAGAAAGACTCGCCCAGCGGGACGGCATTAACGGCCGCCTCTATCGTCATGCAGGGGCTTGCACGCAAGACGTCCATCAACAGTGAGACAGTGCACGGCCGGATCGACCCGTCGGCCCTGCACGTGACGTCAACACGCGGCGGCGAAGTGGTCGGTAAGCATGTGCTGACGCTCGACTCCGTCTTCGACCGTATCGAAGTCATCCATGATGCCAAGAATCGTGATGGGTTTGCCCTTGGAGCCCTGCAAGCGGCACGCTGGTTGCATGGAAAAACCGGTGTGTACGATTTCGCCGATATCATTGACGACTTGGAGCAACAACCATGAGCAAGGCCATCTGGATCATCGCCGTCTGCATCGCATGCGTAACATCCGCGCAGGCAGGTCAGCTTGCCAAGCAGTCAACGCCGCTTACGCCGCGGCCAAAGGCTGCCAAGGCCAAGCCCATGGCAACTCCCGTGCTGCCAACGCCCCGCCAGGTACGCCGAGCATCTGTTGGAATGTCCTCACCGCTCAGACCTGCAAAGACCCTCATGGCATCGTGGGTCGCTTCCCTCTCATCGCCGCTCAGTCCGGCCGCTCGGACGATCGGTCGCTCGACCCTGGGTCTGTCATCGCCCCTTCTGCCATCGGCACGCATTGCTCGGAAATCTCAGGCAACACAGCTACCGACAACGAAACCGGTCCTGGCGATCGAGCCGGCGGATACGACGCTCACGCTGGATGCAAAGGGATTTGCCGCAGCCCGGATCCGATTCAAGAACAAGGGTGTCGGGAAGCTTACGATCTCTCGTATTACACCATCATGCGGTTGTGCCAGTGCATCGGTGCAGCGCAACACGATCGACTCGACGGGTACCGGTATGTTCGTTATCGGCGTCAACGGCAAGAACGTCAGCGACACGCTCGATGTGGTCGAGTGGATCGTCGAGTCCAACGCCACCGTACCAGCCTATGCCTATCGTGTTCGCGTAAAACGTTCAAAGGAGTGAACCATGGCCTACTGGCTTGTGAAGTCCGAACCTGAGGTTTACAGTTGGGACACCTTCGTCAACGACAAAACGACGATCTGGGATGGTGTTCGCAACTTCCAGGCGCGCAACAATCTCAAAGCCATGCGGAAAGGCGATACCGTGCTGTTCTATCACAGCAACGAGGAGCGGCAGATCATGGGTCGTTGCAACGTTGTCAAGGAAGCCTATCAGGATCCGACCACTGAGGATCCGGCATGGGTGGTCGTTGACCTAAAGGCCGGCAAGAAACTCAAGAAGCCTGTGACGCTCGTTCAAGTCAAGCAGACACCAGAGCTTGCTACCATCGCGCTCATCCGTCAAAGCCGTCTGTCCGTGATGCCGCTTACCGACGACGAATTCACGTTGATCGTGGCCTTGGGATCATGATGCGCGGCAGCCGCGCTACGGTCCATACTCCAAC
>JAULYI010000014.1:0-9746 GCA_032117915.1 Kapaibacterium sp. (SeqCode)
CGATCCGGCCAAGCCGTCACTGATCCTTGCACAGAAGGGTGAGGACGGTACGATCGGTGGCCAAGGCGGATGGGGCGGCGGTGAGCGCAGCGAACGCGGCGACCGTAGTGAGCGCGGCGAGCGCGGCCCACGTCGGGAACCATCGTTCGATGTACCCAAGGACCTCTCGTCGAACTCCAACGTATCGTTGGGTGACTTGCTTAACGAATCGCAACGCCAGAAGCTGCAGTCCTAAGCAGCAACGCGAAACAATCACGTAATGCCGAAGCCGTCACGGTCAGTCCGCGACGGCTTCCGTATTTTTCGGCCTACCATGAACGCTTCGCTACGCTCCCTCCTCATCCTTGGATTTCTGGCACTGTGTGCCATGCCAGCAATGGCACAGCAACCGCGCACAAGCCCGGTCATGCAGCCGCGCGTCCTACGTCCGGCCGAGTACCTGTATACGGACTCATCGCAGTCGGTCGAGCAGGATGCCATCATCACGATGATGCAGTCCGCCCAGGACAGTGCCTTCGATGCTGCGATGCGCATGGACATCACCGGTGCTGCGCGATTTGCCGCAGCAACACGGATGCTTCAACAAGCATGGGAGGCGCAGTTGGCCGTACAGCGAGAGCCCACAACATGGGAACTGATCGCTGCCACCATGAACATTCCGGCAGAGATGCTGGTACCATCCGAGCAGGAGGTTGTCCAGCGCCAAACCATGATCGCCAATAGTCAATACGTTCCCGGTGTCCTCCTTCGACCGATGGGTACGGGTAATGTCCAGGTGCGCATGAACGACATCTATCGCTTCCTTGGACTGACGGAAGATGTCTCAGCGCGCATCGTGTATACGGTGGACGCTCCCATGCAGGTCGAGATCGTGATATACTCGACACAGGCATTGGTGATCGCAACGATCTTTAGGGGCATCCAGCCGGCAGGACGCTATGAGGTTACGTGGAACGGTATGGACGATGCGGGACGCTTCGTAGCGAACGGTGACTACGTTGCAGAAGTGCGCCTTGGCACGGAGCGCCTTCAACGAAAGCGGATCGTATGGCCCGCTCAGTAAACCAGATGCAGAGCATCCTCGTTGCCGTCACCATGGTTGTGACTGCGGCTATTTCACTGTCAGCACAGGAACGTATCGTCGTCCGATTGCGCGAAGGTTCGCCCTCGGCAACAGCATGGCTTGCCCAAGAGCGCACCGGTACGCTGCGTTCCCTGAGCGGTGTGCTTGGACGACATTCCACTGCCCCCTACCTCCTGGAATCCACGCTGCGGTGCTATCAACGTGCGCTGGATACACGCATGGGTTTCCTGAAGCCAACAGACCGGAATGATCGTCCACGGTGGCTGGGACTTCGCTTGGCCCGTACGGCCGTCATCACCTGTCAGGGTAAGGCACGGACGCTAGCACGCAAACTTGAAGGCCATCCGGACGTAGAAGCCGTAGATGTGATGCCCGAACATCGGCTGTTCGCCGTACCCAACGATACGCTGTATCCGGCCCAGTGGCATTTGGGGATGATCCAGGTCGCAACGGCATGGGACGTGCTACCGGCGGATGCGACCGCCGTTGTTGGCATTGTCGATACGGGCTTGCAATTCGACCATCCGGACCTTGAGACGCAGGTAGCCTACAATGCCGGAGAAATGGGTACCGATGATACCGGTGCCGACCGCCGCTCCAACGGCGTCGATGATGACAAGAACGGTTTTGTGGATGACTGGCGCGGTTGGGATTTCGTGAGCGGTGCATCTCCGTCTACGGGCGACAACGACCCATCGCCGGGTGCGCTCCACGGAACGCATGTCGCCGGCATCGTGGCGGCCGCCACGAACAATTCCATTGGCGTTGCTGGCACGGCCGTGCAGGTCAAGGTACTTCCGATCAAGGTTGGGGCAGACGACCCGAATAGCCGGAGCGTTGAACGCTCGGCCGACGGAATCCTCTATGCCGCAGCGCTGGGCGTGGATGTGATCAACTGCTCGTTCGGTAGTGCGTCGCAGTCATTCGCCGACGAAGACGTCGTGAATGCAGCAGCCGACCTGGGCGTCCTTGTGGTTGGTGCTGCCGGTAACAGCGGTGTCGACGGCGCATCGTACCCCGCCGCCTACGATCGAGCAATGAGTGTGGCCGCTAGCGGCACGTCCGACCGACTGACGTTCTTTAGCAACCGCCACCGGACCGTGGATATCACGGCACCTGGCCAGGCCATTCTTTCGACCGTTACCGGCAGCGCGTATGACCGCCTTGATGGCACGTCGATGGCATCGCCCGTGGTGGCCGGCGTGGCAGCCATGGTCCGTATGATGCGCCCATCGAGCAGCGCCGCAGAGGTAGCAACCGTCATCAAGGCTACAGCATGGAACATCGACACGCTGAATCCGTTCGCTGTTGGACGGTTTGGAACGGGTCGCGTCGATGCCTATGCCGCCGTTGCAAGCTCCATGACTACGTGGGCCTCCGTGCTGAGCGCCAGCTTCAAGGACGAAAGCGATGACGGTCTGTTTACGCCCGGTGAGCGGGCCCGCATATCGCTAACCGTTCGGAACGACCTTGCACCTCTCACCAATGCCACGGTTCGCGTTCGTAACGTCCCCGCCCCCTTTGCCGCCATCATCGAACAGCAAGGTGGAACCATCGGAGCAATGGGGCAAGGAGAGACGCGTGAAGCTCGGGATGTGATCGTCGTCTCCTTGCCTGACGAGGTCCCCTTCAACGCATCGCTGGACTTGCTGGTCGAGATCATCGACAATGGACGTATTGTGGGACGTGAGCTCATCTCAACCAATGTCAACACGACCTATCGGACTCTTGACCGAAACGACCTTGCCATGACGGCCAACAGCTCTGGCAATCTTGGCTTTAATGATTATCCCGATAATGCCCAGGGTGACGGAGTCACCTATCGAGGTTCCAGGAATCTGCTCTTCGAAGGTGCGCTCATGATAGGTACCGCTCCCGGCAAGCTGGTGAATGTTGCCCGTGGTGCCGATACCGATCAGAAGGACACGGCGTTCTCGACCACCGGCGTGATCGCGTTGCGCACCGACAGTGTACCATCGGGCATCCGTGCGGTTACGTCGTACTCCGATGCTCTTGATCCGTATCGCGTGGGCGTCGATGTTCGTCAACATCTGTATCAGACCGCCGACGACTCATTGCGCAATGTTGTGCTATCCTGCTACGACGTCCGCAATACGTCAGACACAACCCTCTCGAACGTCCATGTAGCCTTGTTCTTTGACTGGGATATCGGACCGAACGGACAGCAGAATGTCGTCAGCTGGGACGCACAGCACGGCATTGGTCGCGTTCGTAACGTGGCTCGCCCTGAGTTCCCCGTGGTCGGCGCAGCGATGATCTCCCCCGTTGTCACGCACTTCTTTGCTGTCGATAATGATGGCTTCACAACGTTGAACCCCGGCATCTACGATAACTTCCTTCGGGGCGAGAAGTGGCTGATGATGTCGAGCGGCATTGCCCGTACGCAGAGCGCAGCGACCGATGCGTCGATGGTGATCGGCGGTGGGCCCTTCGCGCTCGCACCCGGTGAAACACGCCAGGTATGCTTTGCGCTTGGAGCAGGCGACACCGACTCACTGGTCTCGAAGGGCATTGCGGCAGCGCGCAATCGAGCACGTACACTGGGTCTGAACACGCAGACATTCGAGCCGGCTCCTAGAACCAGCCGAATCGTGCACATCGAAGGTGGACCGACCCTTACGCCAGGGTCAACGACCATCACGTTTAGCATTCACTTCATCACCGGTGTGATCATCGACGTGGTCGACCTCTTCGGCAGGACCGTGAGTGAACTCTACACGGCCAGGGATGATGCACCCGGCCTTCACGTAGCAACTGTCAATATCCCGACTGTTTCCGGTGGCAACTACTTCATCCGGCTGCGAACGGCCACGACGACGGACGTTGCACCGATCGCCATTGTGCGTTGATCACCGTTCAGTGGTCCGTTATGAACGCCGCTGCAGAACAGCGACACTTTCAACGTGAAACGTATGCGGGAACATGTCTACCGGCGTCACATCCGTCACGTCGTAGTGCTCGGCCATCAGGGCACAGTCACGAGCCTGCGTTGACGGATTGCAGCTAACGTAAACGATTCGTGGCGCACCGATGCGCAGCACGTGCTCTACGAGCATGGCATGCATGCCGGCTCTCGGTGGATCGATAAGAATGACATCGGGCCGCTGGAAGGCCTCGAGCACCGGCGTGGCCTTCGGTGAGTGAAGGTCTACCGTGTGAAACTCCACGTTCGCGATACCATTCCGGTCGGCGTTCGCCGTTGCATCGGCGATCGACGAGGCCACGAGTTCGGCACCGATGACGTGACGTGACCTGCGTGCTGCAGGAAGGGTCAGTGTACCTGTACCGCAGTAGAGGTCCCACACAACGTCGTCCGCCGTGAGCTTGGCAGCGTCGATGGCTGCACCCACAAGCTGCGGCAGCTGGAACGTATTGGTCTGAAAAAAGGAGAACGGCGAGATCCGATACGTGATACCGTGCGATGTTTCCTCCAGTACGCCAGGTCCTTCCGTACGGGCAATCTGGCCTACGGCCACCGGCGACCAGCTATCGTTGATGGCATGCAGTAAGGACGACTCGGGTGGCAGCATTGCCCCCTGCTGCATCCATGCATCAATGAAGGCCGCTTCCTGGTCCGATGTTGGCGTGGTCGTTACCAGAATAGCCATCACGGCACCGGTCGAGGCGCTCGTGCGAACCACCAGATTCCGCGCAAAACCATCATGCCTGCGTTGATGATAGGCCGCGATACCATACTCGGCAGCCAGACGATGCGTCGTACTCAAGATCTCGTTGCCTATGTCACGTTGTAGCAGGCACGTGTGTACATCCAGCACCTTATCAAATCGCCCCGGAATATGCAGGCCAAGGGCAAACGACGTATCGAATTCCGCTCCGCTCGCGATCTGCTCCTGCGTGAGCCACTTCGAACCGCCGAAGGAGAATTCCATCTTATTGCGGTAGCCGAACGGCGGGTCGCATTCGATGGTGGGGTGGTACGTTCCTACCTGCACATGACCGATGCGTTCGAAGGCATCAATCACATGCTGGCGCTTCCACCGTGTTTGCTCTGTGTAATCGAGGTGTTGCCACTTGCAGCCACCACACGTTCCGAAATGCTCGCACGGAGCATCGCGTCGCGAGGTTGAAGGCTCCAAGATCTCGATCGTCTCTGCCTCGACGAAACGCTTCTTGGAGCGTACGATCCGAGCACGGACACGCTCGCCGGGAAGGGCACCCGACACGAAGTGAACTACGCCGTCGATGCGGCCAATGGCAATTCCTTCAAATCCGATACTGTCGATATCGATCTCAATGATGCGGTTGCGTTGTGCGTCGTTCATGCCTTGACCGTAATTTGGGACGCAAAGCTACAACCTATGACGCATGATCGCGAAGGTATCTCTCATCAAACACCATCCGGCTCACATCTTCACCATCACACGGTTCCTCGGCATCGTCCTCTGCGCCCTCCTCATCCAGGGAGCGCAGCAAGGGGCAATGGTCAGCCGTGTGACCGGCGTGCAGACGACGGACCACGGTGATTCTGTGACGGTGCGCTTCACGGCTGCCGATACGATTCGGGGCTATCAGCGACCCGAGATCGCCCGACGTGGTCTGATCGTTCGCCTCACCGATGCGACGAACGAAGCAGCGATCACCATGCCCGAGGGCATGTCATGCCGTGCGGACGTGATCAGGACGTTCGCCGTGTATCGCCTGGGCATGCCCTGGGCCATTGCCGACGCAACCATCCGGCGCGACGGCCCGAATACGCTGATCCTGTCGATCCGGAAGCAGCGTCCAGCAGCACCGACGTCCGACGACCCTACGGTCGTCACCGATGCCCCCGTGGGCGACGTCCCCGCACAACGCAAGCAGTGGGACTTGGACGTCATCGTTATCGATCCCGGACATGGTGGTGTTGATGGCGGCGCCGAGGGCGTGAACGGCGCTCTCGAAAAGAACATCGTTCTGTCGATCGGTCGCAAGCTGCGTGAGCTTATTAGGAATGGCTTTCCGGGTACAACGGTGGTGATGACCCGTGACGACGACCGGTTCATAGAGCTGTACCGGCGCGGACAGATCGCCAACGAGGCCGGTGGCAAGCTCTTCATCAGCATTCATTGTAACAGCATGCCAACGAAGCCGCATCCGGCACGTGGAGCAGAGACGTACATCCTGCGCCCGGGCCGTAATGCCGATGCTGCGCGAGTGGCCGCACGCGAAAATGCCTCGGTGAAGTTCGAACGCTCGCAGGACCGCTATCGGGGTCTTGACAATGACCAGCTTATCGTTGCCACCATGGCTCAACGAAGTTTCGTCCGACTTTCGGAGCTGTTTGCAGAGGCTATGCAGACAGAAGTGGCCAAGGCCACACCGCTTGCCGACCGCGGTGTGAGTCAGGCAGGCTTCTTCGTCCTGGTTGGTGCATCGATGCCCAACATCCTGTTCGAAACAGCGTTTCTGTCGAATCCCGACGACGCAGCCTATATCTCGTCCGAGGCCGGACAACTGGCAGTGGCGCGCGGCATGCTGCAGGCCATCAAGCGATATGCCCGCACCTATCGGAGTCTTCTCCAAAAGTGATGCTCAACACCCGACAGATCATTTCTCGCGTCCTTGTCTTCGTGCGTCCGATGGCAGGACTGTTTGCGATCTCGCTCTTCTTCAACCTGCTGTTCTCGCTGATGAGCGCGCTTACACTGGCCATTGTCGAGCCGTTGTTCAGCACGCTCTTCAATGGTGGCAACCCTGATCTAGCGCCAACACCCCCCGCATCAAGGCAGGATAGCCTTTCGGTTAGTGTTCACCTCGACAACTTCGTGCAGTACTTCGACGCGTTCGTGCACGACCTCGTCGTTGGTCCGGACATGACGTCGACGATCCTAAACCTCGGCATTACCATCTTCGTGATATTCGTCATCCGTGCCGCGGCGAAGTATCTGGGCAATATCACGTCGACGCGCCTCGAGGAAGGCATCATGAAGTCGATCCGTGATGCGCTGTTCGCTCGTGTCGCCTCGCTGTCCATGGACTTCTTTGCACGGAAACGCTCAGGCGAAATCATCAGCGTGCTGATGAACGACGTAGGCGTACTGAACATGTCAACCGTGAACTCGATCTCTCAGTTGTGGCGTGAGACCACGACGGTCACGATCTACTTGGCCATCCTGGTCATGATCTCTGCCAAACTCACCGTGATGGCCATCCTGATCGCCTCCATTGGCGCGTTCTTCGTGCGCGCATCCACATCGTATCTGCGCCGTTACGCGCAGCGGATGCAGGCAGCGCAGGCAGACTATACCACAACGCTCCAGGAGTCGCTTCAGGGCATCCGTATCGTCAAAGGCATGGGCCTGGAATCGATTATGTCCGCACGGTTTGCCGCACAGACGGCTCAGTACGTTCGTTCCTCACTCAAGAATACGCGCGTCATCGCCCTAGTGCCACCGGTCAACGAGCTGTTTGGTATCGCTGCCATCGTAGCCGTGTTCTACGTCGGTGGAATCGCGCTGGGCAATGGCGAGATTACACCGTCAAACCTGATGCGGTTTCTCTTCCTGCTATTCGGCTTGATGCAGCCGATCTCCATCATTGTCAATGTTGTTACGACCATGCAGCGCGGGCTGGTTGCCGCCAACAACGTCCTGGCGATCCTGGATCAGGTGCCGGCTGTACAGTCTGGCGACAAGGTGGTATCGACGTTCACATCGAACATTGCCATCGACCACGTGACGTTTGCTTACGAGCGGGACACGGTGCTGAAGGACGTGTCCTTTGCGTTACCGCGTGGACAGACCGTGGCTCTTGTGGGTGCAAGCGGCAGCGGCAAGTCAACGATTCTTGATCTCCTTCTCAGGTTCTACGACCCTTCCGCCGGTACTATCCGCATTGATGGAACAGACATTCGCGACATTTCGACCGATGCCTACCGACGGATGTTCGGTACGGTCTCGCAGGAAACCGTGTTGTTCAACGACACAGTGACGCGCAACATCGCACTTGGTGAGGCAACCCCCGACATCGCTCGTGTTGAGCAGGTCGCCCGAATTGCCCATGCGCATGACTTCATCACGGCAATGCCCGAGGGCTATCAAACGACCATCGGTGACCGTGGCATAAAACTGTCGGGCGGACAACGTCAGCGACTGGCCATCGCGCGTGCCTTGTACCGCGATCCGGACATCCTCCTCTTTGACGAAGCAACGTCGGCCCTTGATACGTCAAGCGAACGCATCGTCCAGGAGGCTATCAATGATGTGCTTGCGGGTCGTACAGCCGTGGTTGTAGCACACCGGCTTTCGACGATCATCAACGCCGATATCATTCTGGTGTTCGACCAAGGGCACATCGTCGAACGCGGCACACACACGGAGCTGCTGGCAGCCCAAGGCACGTATGCCAAACTCTACGATCTTCAGTTTGGCACGGACCACGCTTCGGGTCAGTAAGGGGCGATGTTCTGCGCCTTGCGGCGGTACAGCGTATAGTGCGGGGCGTCGTCCAGCGCAACCGGACGATACGCATCTGCAAGCGCCTCTGTAACGGCCTGTACGTAGATATCATTTCCCGGATGGTAGTACACGACGTACGTTCCCGACGCTCCGGCCGCGGTACGCATGACATCGTCAAGTGTGGCCCCTGGTTCGGCCGGAAGGGCCACCGGCGTATATGTCTTGGTGATCATCCAGGCAGACATCCAACCGCCAAGGTACCAGTCCAGCTGCGGGTTGAACGCATCGCCGGCGTTGTGACGGTGGAACAGATAGTCAAACGTTCTCGCCGATCCGCCTCGAATGATCTTAGAGATCTCGCGTCCACCGCGGATCTCTGCCGTATGTCCGCCCACCGTAAGCCAGGCAACACGGATAAGCATGAGCGCGCATACGCCGTATACAGCGGGTTTGAGCAACGTGATCGCCAGACGATCGACGACGGACCGCTTGATGACCCACGGCAGGACAGCGAGCAATACCGTGACTGTGACGACACCGGCAACCAGGGGGTCCTGCAGGATGAAGCGCATTGACGAACGTACATCGGGCATCATGGCCCACACAGTGCTAGCCAGTACTGCGCCATACACGGCCACGCTTAGGCGTCGCGATGCGTGCAGGAGGATGCGCTCCAGACCATAGACGGCCGTGATCACGGCGGAAGGCAGCAGCATTACCACATAGTGCGGATTCTTGGTAGCGCTCACGCTGAAGAGCAGCATCGAGACAACAAACCAGGCAATTCCACTGATCGCCGCCGTTTGATGCGCATCGGGCAGCAGACGACGAACGATGACTGCGGCAGCAACAAAGAGCATGGCAGCGGCCAGGAGTGGCTGTGCAACAACCAGCTGATTCACGTAGTACAGCGGGCCAAGGGAGCCCGCATTGCCCTCTACGGCATACGCCACATGCGGCACCGTGAGCGCGAGCAGAAAGTCGTCGCCGTAGATGGCGGCCATGTTCGCGTACCATGGCGCTGCCATGGCAATACCGCCGATGACGGCACCGATACATAGGACGATCATAGCTGCATTGCGTCGTTGCACAAGGAGCGGCACCAGAAAGAGCATCGGAAGGAACGATACGGCCATCTTTGTGAGCAACGCGCTGCCGAAGGCAGCGGCAAAGACCAGTGCCCCCCACTTCCATCCCTCGGCGAGTTTGATAGAAGCCCACAGTGCTGTGAGCATGAAAGCCAT
>JAULYI010000015.1:0-5444 GCA_032117915.1 Kapaibacterium sp. (SeqCode)
GCGGCAATGACATCGGATTCGAGAATGTGTTTGCCCGTGGCGTCGAGGCATACGGTCGTGCTGGTTCGGCTCTCGTGGCCATCAGCACCAGCGGTACCAGTCCCAACGTCATCAAGGCTGTCCAACAAGCGCGCTCCATGGGGATTACGACGATAGGACTTCTTGGTAACGGCGGAGGTACCCTTCGCACACTGTGCGATGCAAGCGTCATCGTTCCCAGCGACGTCACCGCCCGCGTCCAGGAGTCGCACATCCTGATCGGCCACATCTGGTGCGAGATGATCGAAGAGCGTCTCTTTCCTGACCTTTTCTAGGCACTGCACGCTTCGCCGCATTGCGTCGGCTTCGTATATTCGCAGCCCAACGCCGACTTAGCTCAGCTGGTAGAGCAGCTGATTTGTAATCAGCAGGTCGCCGGTTCAAGTCCGGCAGTCGGCTCAGCGCAAAACGCCGTATCACCCAGTGGTACGGCGTTTTTTTATGGACGGTAATGGACGATATGGACATAATGGACGGTATGGATAGTGCAGACGGATCGGATGCAGCTTCCCGCGCAGCGCGTAGCGCTGAGCTTCTCATGAAATTTCCCGCGCAGCTTTCCGCGCAGCGCTAAGCGCGTAGCTTTGCATCCGTGATACCAACGATTACTCTCAAGCCGCGCGAGGACGACCGCATCAGGGCCGGACACCTTTGGGTATTCCGGAATGAGCTTCGTGCGGAACCGCAGGGACTGCAGACCGGACAGATCGTGCGCGTGACAACGGCCGATGGGACGTCCCTGGGTACGGGCTTTTACAGCGCCACGTCGAACATCGCCGTCAGAATGGTTGGTGGCGAAGCCGAGACCATCGACGAGACGTTCTTCGAGCAGCGTCTGCGGGCGGCCAATGAGCTTCGCCGGCGTTTATTGCCCGGAGCGACGGCCTACCGTATGGTCTTTGGCGAGGCCGACCTCATGAGCGGCTTGATCATTGACCGGTACGATGACGTCTGCGTTGTGCAGATGCTGGCTGCCGGTATGGACATGCATCGCGACATGATCGTAGCTGCGATTCGCCAGGTTCTACCGTCGGTGACCGGCATCATTGAGCGCAACACGGCAAAAGTGCGGGAGAAAGAAGGACTGGAACTTCGCGACGGCGTCCTGTGGGGTTCGGTGCCGCCGACCGTCGACATCATTGAGAACGGCATCACCTACCGTATCGACGTGGCGGGCGGACAAAAGACGGGCTACTTCCTAGACCAGCGAACGAATCGGGCCTGGGTAGGCTCCGTCAGCGAAGGCAAACGTGTGCTTGACTGTTTCTGTAACGTGGGTGGTTTTGCATTGAATGCCGCTGCCGGCGGTGCTGCGCTTGCGCTGGGTGTTGATTCGTCGGCTACGGCCGTCGAGGCGGCCGCACGGAATGCCGAGATCAACGGCTTCGCCAATGTGGAGTTCGAGAAGGCCAACGTGTTTGACCTTTTGCGACGCGAGGCTGACCTTGGTCGTACGTGGGATATCATCATCCTTGATCCGCCAAGCTTTGCAAAGTCCCGCAGCGCCGTTTCCCGGGCACAGGCGGGGTATGCGGAACTGAACAGAGCGGCGATGCGTGTTCTGGCTCCCGGCGGCATTCTGGTCTCTGCCAGCTGTACGCAGCTTGTGCCCGAAGCCATGCTCATGGACATCATCTACATCGAGGCGGCACGATTACGCCGCCGTCTTCGTCTTCTGCACCGCGGAGAGCAAGGCCCCGACCATCCGATCCTCCTTGCTATGCCCGAGACGCACTACCTCAAGTTCCTGGCCTTTGACGTCTTGAGTGGTGGATAACTTTCATCATCATGTGCGGCTGTCATATTCCCCTGAACCAGTATCGTTGTGATGCAAGGGGCAATGATTGACCAACCGAGGTACGACGAAACATATGCTGGAATTTGACTGGGACGACGATCATGACGAGCAACAGCAGAAGGATCTCGATGAGACCCTTCGGAAGTTTCGTGAGTCGTTCCGCTCCGGTGCATGGCAAAACGGCGCTCCATCACCTGATGCTCTGGAGAACATCGTCCACTACTGCATTGAATCGCAGAAGTACGAGGATGCCCTGATGTTCTCGGCGATGTGGAAGGACGCCGCTCCGTATTCGTCGGACGCATGGCACAAGTACGGTATGGCTCTTAGCGGCCTTCTGCGATGGGACGAGGCCATTGCCGCCTACGAGCGTGCCGCTGAGTTAGACCCTGTTGATACGGAGATCATGATCAACCGTGGCATGGCTCTGGAGCAGGTCGGACGCATCGACGAGGCCATGACGCTGATCGAAGCTGCCCTTACGCACGACGCCGATAATCCCGACGCTCTGTTCACGAAGGGACTGCTCTTTGAGCACCGGCAGAAGTTCGATGAGGCCATGCGCATTTTCAAGTATGTGAGTCGACACGATGCCCTTGCCCGCGATGCCCGATACGAGCTCGCGTTCTGTTTGGAGCAGCTCGAACGGGATGCCGAGGCTATTGCGATCTATGATGAGCTGATCGACAGAGACCCGTACGACAGTAATGCATGGTTCAACCTTGGCGTCCTTTACGGTCGCCGGAACGCTCAGCGAAAGGCCGTTGACGCCTACGAAATGGCGCTGGCCATCAAGCCGGACTTTACTGCTGCATGGTACAATCTGGGCAATGCCCTTGCATCGCAAGGAAAACTCGACCAGGCCATTGCCGTGTACCGCGATGGTCTCACGGTAGATCCTACCGATGTATCCATGCTGTACAACCTGGCTACAACGCTTGAGGAGCGCGGTGACTTTGCCGAGGCACTGGATGTGTTCACACAGACGCTGGCATACGCTCCGGATCACGTGCAGGCGCTGTACGGTCGTGGTACCTGTCATGATGCCCTGGAGCGCTATCATGAGGCGATCTCAGACTATGAACGTGCATTGACCCTGCGTCCCGACGCAGCCGACGTATGGTATGCAAAGGCCGATGCCCTCTTCAACCTGCGTCGCACGGAAGAATCGATCGCCTGCTACCAACGCGCCCTGGCGCTGGCCCCCGAGGATTTCGAGTGCTGGCACGATTACGGTGCAACATGCCTTGAGGGTGGTAACGACGACGAAGCGGTCCGTGCGTTCGCGGAGTGCATTCGCATCGACCCGACCTGGCCTGACGGATATGTGGCCATGGCCAAGGCCATGTGCCTGAGCGTTGACTACGATGCTGCGTTCAGCAATCTCCAGATGGCCTATACCTTGGACCCGACGCTTGCTCAGGACTTCGACGAGGAGTTCAGTCGTGTGGCCGGTCCATTTGGCGTCGAGCTCCTCCGTTCGCTCCTCAAGTTGTAACCTGCTGCAGCACTTTTTTCGTCAGCCGTTCGTCCAACCGCCCCGAAGTCCCCAACAACAGCATCACCTTCCAGAGAATCCCATGCCTTACGATCCCATGCTTGTCCAGCCGATGCGTGAAGAGCTCACGGCCATCGGTGTCTCCGAGTTACGCACGGCTGCCGACGTTGATGCGGCGCTGACAGCTCCCGGTACGACACTTGTCGTGGTCAACTCTGTGTGCGGCTGTGCAGCCGGCGGCGCCCGTCCGGGCGTAGCCAAGGCCCTGCAGCATACGGTCCTCCCCGATCGTACCGTCACGGTCTTTGCCGGTCAGGATCTTGAGGCAACCGAACGTGCCCGCACGTTCTTCACGGCCATGCCTCCGTCCAGCCCCTGCTTTGCGCTGCTGCGTGACGGCGATCTCGTCGCCTTCATGCCTCGCCATCACATCGAAGGTCGCTCGCCCGACATGATCGCAGCGGCCCTCACGAATGCCTTCGACAACGTCTGTGCGCCGTCCGCTGCCTGATCAGTCGAAGGTCAATGCCAGTAACCGACGTTCAACGGGGCCTTCGGCCCCGTTTGCCGTTATAGGCCTATCCTCGAGCAGGATCGTGCTCCACCGGTCCAGCAATGCATCGCATGCACGGTAGTCCGGCAGCATCTGCGCCATCTGCTCATGAAATGCCGGTCCGTGATGCAGGTGGATCAGGTGACACAGCTCATGAACGACAACGGCCCGAATGCAAACGTCCGGTGTACGGATGAGGGTCTCGTTCAGCGTGAGTACACCGGTCGACGTGCAGCTCCCCCACCGACGTCGCATACGCCGGAGCTTCAGGTCGCGATAGCGCAGGGCCTGTACCCCCATGTCTCGCATATGCTCCCGGATAAGCTCCCGAAACAGCGTGTCGGCAGCAGTTCTCTGCCATGATCGTACCATGCGCCAGCCTGCGTCCTCCGTCGCGGCACGGCGTTCCGGTAGCAGCAGAGCCCCCTCACGATCCCCCATGTGCAGGATAGGTTCGGTAATGCTGGGCTCAGGTTTCCATTGCACGGCGCGGCCACGATGGTGAAATTGCCGGGGTTCCGATAGGGGTGGGATGACGGAACGTGCCACGCTGGCCTTGGCAATGCGTGACCGGATCCAGTCCCGACGGAGATGAACGAAGGTCTCGACGAATTCCCTGGTTGCGCGGAGTGGCACCCGGACGAGGATGGTACCATCGGGATGTACTTCGATGGAAGAGCTCCGCCTGCGACTTCGAATGACGTCGTATGCGACGACCGACGGAATGTCCGTGGGCGTAACGAATTGTCCCGTTTGCTGTTTATCGCATGTCATGAAGCGGCGGCTAAGCGAATATAGCGACTCTGAACTCTATGCTATGCTGCGGGGCAATGAGCGGGAAGAGGCATTTGCCGAACTGTATGCACGCCTAAGCCCAAACGTCTTTGCGTACTGTATGCGTGTGCTTGGCGGTCGGGACCGTGCCAGCGACGTCTTTCAGGAGACCTTCATGCGGCTGTATCAGAGTGCAGAACGTCATGAAGGGCTCGAGAACGTACGCGGTTATGCACTTACGATCTGTCGCAACCTATGTCTTAACGAAAAGAAGCGCGTGCAGAACGCAGCAGCGGTAGAGTTTGACGATTCGTTGTACAACCCCGGGGTCTCGCGCGAGGCCGATCGTAGCGAGATGCTGCAACTGATCCACACGGCCCTTGACCTGCTGCCACATGACATGCGGGAGGCCTTCGTTCTTCGGGAGTACGACGGCATGCCATACCAGGAGATCGCCGATCTGCTGAACATCAAGCTCGAGACCGCCAAGGTGCGCGTCTTTCGGGCCAAGCAGAAGATCCGGGAGATCCTTGAACCATATCTGAATGAATTCTCGCGGGATTAACGATGTCAACATCACACGATCAGATCCTTGAACTGCTTGACGGCGAACTCGACCCGATGGTCGAGCCAACGCTGTTCGCCGAGTTAGCTTCGAGCAGCGACCTTCGGAACGAGTTCAAGCAGCAGCTTGCCATTCGCTCGGCTGTTGAGCGCGACCGCATGGCCCTCCTTCCACCGGCCGCCCTTACAAGCGCCGTCTTCACCGGTCTGGGCTTCGC
>JAULYI010000016.1:0-5606 GCA_032117915.1 Kapaibacterium sp. (SeqCode)
ACGATCGTCGATAGTCCCGCCTGAGCGTAGAGCTCGCCATGGATCCGTGCGGCTTTTCGAAGCGACTCTCGCAAGAGACGCTTGATGCGATTTCGAATCACGGCACGACGCACGACTCGTTTACTGGAACTGACAACGTAGCGGAGTGTTGCCGTCGGCGCTTCAGCTGTCGTTACCGTGACCGCCAAGGGTCCCGATGACAAGCGAAGCGGCGACCGAAGGGCCGCCGCTACTGCATCGTTTCCTTTCAATGGACGCACGTCCATCGGTCGCGGAGCTTATCGCGCGGCCGTTACGGCAATGCGATGGCGGCCCTTTGCACGACGACGTGCAAGGACCTTGCGGCCGTTCTTCGAAGCCATGCGCGCACGGAAACCGTGTGCACGCACACGCTTACGCTTGCTGGGCTGATAGGTACGCTTCATGATGTCACCGTCTTTTAGTAATGATCGTTCGCTTGCAAGGCCGCAAAACTACAAAAAGTGTAGCGTTCGCAGCATATATCAGTTGATTCCGCCGATCTGACCTGGGAACGCCATTTGCTGGCCATCGATCGGGATCTCTCCGAACTGCTGCTCATACTTACCCACGTTGTCGGCAAGAGCGTGCAGCAGGAGTTTGGCGTGCTGCGGCGTCATGACGATGCGTGCATGCACGCGCGCCTTGGGTACACCAGGCAGGATGCGGGTAAAATCGATGACGAATTCTGCGGGAGAATGCGAAATGATGGCCAGATTCGAGTAGATTCCTTCAGCCTCTTTCTCGCCCAGCTCAATGGTCATCTGCTGCTGATTCTGGTCGTTGTTGTTGGTTGCCATGTGGCACTTTCAAATGAAAAACGTTGAAAAATTTCGTCGCAGCACGATGACGGATGTTGTCACTTCATCGTGCCGAGTTTCTGCTCCATTTCTTTTGCCTTGTCCTCCATACCATTTCGGGCATACACGCCCTCCATGATCTGGTAGTACTTGCGATCGTTGGCATACTTTTCCCGCAAGGCTTCGAGTTCCATGATGATCTCCTTGACCCTGACCTTTTCACGGCGTACTTCATAGATGTTTGCCAATTGCTCCAGCACGGTCAGATCATCACGGTATTTGAAGTTCTGGCGCAGCTTCACGAAGTAGTCGGCCGATGTGCCCAGGTCCTTCATATAAGACTCATCGGGCTGATACTTACGGTCAGCCTGCTGCTTAGCCCGCTCTGCCATCTGCGCTTTCACGGCGCGATTCTTGTACACGGCAGCCATGTTGAACAGCGCTGTTTCGTTGTTCGGCTCGGCCTTGAGTACGGCCTCGTATTGTGCAATGGCATCCTCAAAGCGCTCCTGATTCATGAGCATTCCGGCATACTGGACGCGATTGCCGGTGTTTGCGGGATTTCGCTCGATCTCTGCCTTCAGATTGGCCATAGCCTCGTCGGATTTGCCTGTGCGCGCATACAGTTCCGTGCGCAGTGGCGTCAGGTCATTGTCAAGGGGCTTGGCCTTGGCGACGCGATCACACCATGCGAGCGCTTCTTCGTTGTTATCGCGCTGATACGCAACGAAGGCCAGGGCCTTGAGCGGGGCCAGCGATATCGTCCGAGAGCGCCACTGTTCGCCTTCGGAAAGGCTGGCTGGAGGAGCGTAGGTCCATCCTTCAACAGCGGCATCGTCATTACCGGGTTCAAGCGCGCTGAAGACAAGGAAGTCACGACCACCAACGTCGAATCGATCCTTGTACACAATGGCTAGATCGGTCATCGTGTCGGCCTTCATCTGCAGTGGCGTGCCCATGGCTTTCAAGAGATCACTACGCTTCATGCCAAGGGTAACGCCCTTGGACGAAGCAACATCGAATCCGGCCGACTCGGCATTCCACCACCTGGTATAGGTACTGATGGCACCGCTCGTGTCGCCATAGGCTTCCTGCGCACTGCCAAGGAGAGCGAGTTGCTCAGGGAACTCAGGCTTGATCTCGAATGCCGTCTTGAGACGTTCAATGGTGGCCGTGTACTTTGTTCGATCACCGGAGGTACCGGCTTCGTTGTACGACGTGATCGCTTCGTTGTACTCTCCGATCCATGCATTGTACAGGCGTAACGAGACTTCGTTGGACTGTGTCTTGGTGATGCTGGGCGATGCCTGTGCCTTGCGATAGGCCTGGACCATTCCGGGTACGTCATTACGTTGCGCATTGACCTCGCCCAGCATGGTCAGCGCTTCCTGGCTATTCGAGTCTTTCGCGATGGCTCTGTCAAGGGCAACCTTGGCGCCCTCCCAGTCGCTTTTCTTCATGGCGTTGCGTGCCGACGTCACGTCCGCCGAAGCGCATTGAAATCCTGAGAGTACGAGAGCGCCGAAGGCGCTCAGCACGATGAAGCGCAGTACACGATCCATGGTGATGCGTTCCTGTTGAGTAAGGAGTGGGTTCCGACAAATCTACGATGCCGTCACGTCCTTCATGCACGTCCAACCTAGCGATGCCTTGGTGAACGTCACTTCGTGAGTCGCTGATAGGTCGTTTCGCGTGGTTCAACGCCGATCGCACGTTTGCTCGTCGCGCGGAGCGCGGCGTTTGCCACGGCTACATCGTCCCGCAGCACGCGTTCTACGCGGTTCATGCCGTCAATAACGCGTTTGGCAAGGCCGCTCATCAGGAGTAGCTGAGACTCGGAGGGGCGTCCCAGGTATCCATTGACTTCGCCGTACAGCGTAGCAAGACGCTCTCTGAGCTGTTCCTCGCCTGTGACGAAGCCGACCTTTGAATTGACGAGATCGTTGTTGACGGCCACAGCCGTGTCATGCAGTGTCTGCATCGCGCGTCGCGTTTCTGCATCGAAGGTCGTATCCGCCAGACGCATTCGAACAGTGTCGCGAAGGGTTCGGATGCGCGCGACGCTGACAGCAAGGTCTTCGTTGAGGATGTACAGACTGTCAACGGTCGCCTGCTGCAGCTCCCGATCCTTGGCCGAATGCTTGTATATGGTATCCGTTACGACGTCCAGGAACGTCCGTAGGGTATCCGTTCCCTTACGGATCTCGACGGTATAGCGACCCTCGGCGATCAGGGGGCCAATGAACGAGCCGCCGGCAAAGCCGGCGTCGCTTGCTGCCGTTGCCGGCGCTTTGCGCCGCAACGGCAGGTCAACCTTGTTGATACCGCGCCGCGGCGAACCCGGCACGGTACGGATGACCTTCCCTGCTGCATCAATGATGGCGATCTCGAACTTACCTCGCATGTGGCGGTCGCGCAGATAATACCACACAGCGGCATCGGTCGAAGCTGTCTCCCCCGTGTAGGCATCATCGCCATTGAACCAGGAGCCGGCACTTCCGCTGACGCGGCGAACGGCCTTCTTGGTTGGCAGCACAGTGCAGTCAGCCGTAAACGTCGTGGGGCGGACAGCCCTAAGAACTTCGACATCATCGATGATGTAGATGCCGCGGCCGTGCGTGGCAAGCACCAGGTCATGCTCTGTGGGGTGCATGACCATGTCCCGGATGGCAACGGGTGGAATACCGTTGCGAAATGCAGCCCATGTTGAGCCGGCATCAAAGGAGAGGTAGAGACCCTGCTCCGTTCCAAGGTAGAGCAGTTCGGTATGTACCGGATCCTGCCGAACAACATGAGCCCAACCGTGCAGACCGGTGGTATCAAGACGTTGCCACGTCGCTCCTAGATCGGTGCTGCGGAGTACGTACGTCTGCATGTCGCCCGTAGCGTGTCCGTCGAGCGTGACGTAGACGGTCTTCCGATCAACGTGCGATGGTTCCACGTAGGACACCCAGGTGTTCCGTGGTATGCCGGTCATGGAGCCTACAACGTTCTTCCACGTCGCTCCCCCATTCGTTGTCACCTGCAGGTTTCCGTCATCCGTTCCTGCCCAGATCAACATGGAATCGACCGGAGACTCGGCGATGGAGACGATGGTGCAGTGGTTCTCGGCCGATGAGTTGTCCAGGGAGAGTCCCCCGCCCTGGTCCTGCCGAAGCTTCGTACTGTCATTGGTGGTAAGGTCCGGCGAAATGACCTTCCACGTCACTCCTCGGTCCGTCGTGCGATGCACATACTGCGAGCCGGTGTACAGGATGTGCGGACGCTTGGCAGGACGGACGATCGGCGTATTCCAGTTCCACCGCAGGTCGGGCATCCCCGGAGTGGGTGTCGGCCGGATACTGCGAGCCTCGTTCGAAGAACGGTCGTAGCGGTTCAGGTTGCCGCCCTGCGACTCCCAATAGACCACGGACGGGTCGTTGCCGTCGGCCACCACGTGGAAGCCATCGCCCCCTCCCAACAATGTCCAATCGGCATTCTGGATTCCACCCTCGTTCTGTGAGGGGCCCGTCCATGAGCCGTTATCCTGCAGGCCACCATAGACGTTGTAGGGGCGACGGTCATCAACGGTGACGTGATAGAACTGCGAGATCGGAAGGTTCCCGATGAAGCGGCAGGTCTTGCCGCGGTCGCGAGAGACGTACGCTCCACCGTCCGTACCCATGATGACATGATCTTCATCGGCAGGGTCTATCCATATCGCATGGTGGTCTGAGTGAGCCGATCCGGCATGGGTGCTCCACGTTACGCCACCGTCGTCCGAACGATGCAGGTTCAGCCCGGTCTTCCATATCCGGTCCTTCACCACAGGGTCGGCCACAATGCGCGAGAAGTAGAACGGCCGAATGGTCGAGGCGAATCCGCTGTAGCGACGCTCCCATGAGATGCCGTTGTCGGTGGACCGGAAAAATCCCGTCGAGTCGGCTTCGATGTTGGCATAGACGACGGTTGGATCGACCGGCGAAAAGGCCACGGCCATGCGACCAAGGTCACCAGGTGGCATGCCCCGCTCGATCCGCGTCCATGTGGAACCACCGTCCGTGCTGCGGTACATTCCGCTTCTCGGACCACCGCTGTTGAAGGACCATGGTCTGCGCTGAACCTGCCACATACAGGCGATCAAGGTAGAGGGCTGCTTGGGGTCGATGACGAGGTCTGCACAGCCGGTACGCCCGTCCACATACAGGATCTTCGTCCAGGTCGTTCCGAAGTCTGTCGATTTGTAGACTCCCCGATCCGACCCTTCGTTCCACAGCGTGCCCAGCGCTGCCACGTAGATCGTCCGTGGGTCTTGCGGGTCGATCACGATCCGGGCGATTCGCTCCGTTGCAGCCAGACCGCAGTGTGACCAGGTCACACCGGCATCGGTTGACCGGTAGATGCCATCACCGGCAGAGACGCTGTTGCGAACCCAAGACTCACCGGTGCCCACCCATAGGGTGTCGGCGCGCTGCTGATCGATGGTGATGGCCCCGATGGACTGCTGGTGCTCATCGAAGACGGCTTTGAAGGTTGTTCCTCCGTTCAGCGTCTTCCAAACGCCGCCGCCGGCGGCTCCAACATAGAAGATGGCGCTGTTCGTATCGACCACCGCGATATCGGCGATGCGGCCACTCATGGCGGCCGGACCGATGGCACGGGCACGTACGCCGCCAAACATGCCGCTGGTAAAGGCACCGATTGACCCCGGCGTCGTTGATACCTGGGCCGAGACACACGTCGCCCAGGCGACGATCAGGATGAGGTAATGCATCAAGGTTCGTCGACAGTGAAGAGTGATGTGGATGC
>JAULYI010000017.1:0-2551 GCA_032117915.1 Kapaibacterium sp. (SeqCode)
ATCGGTCTTGCTGTTGGCTTCAACATGATGAATCCCAAGCGGATCGCTTGGGTAAAGCCGGAGTACGAACGCGTAGAGGCCTCGCAGACTGAGCTCGACCGTATCCTTGGTGGGGCTGCAACGAATGTAGAAACGACAGCACCGGCTAGCCAACCCGTTGCCGGATCAGTGCCAGCATCGTCTGCAACTCCCGTAGCAACAGTGCCGGCCGCACCGGCGGCCACCGGTGCTACCTCGTCCGCCGCACCTGCAACACAGTCAATGCAGACAGCACCGGCGCCGGCCTTTGTGGCCGAACCGGGCGTGATCCGCGAGATCAAGCTGGACGCATTCAAGAGGCTCCTTGGACGCAGCGCCGTGTACCTGATCGATGCGCGCATTCCCGAGAAATTCGCCGAAGGGCACGTGGACGGTGCCGTCAATGTGGACGGCAACACGGTCGAGGCGAACATCCCGCAACTGCTGTCCATTCCAAAGGAGCGCATCATCGTGATCTACTGTGATGGTGGACATTGCGAGCTGAGCCATCGCGTGGCAGACGTGCTCAAGAACTTCGGTTACGGACCGATCCTCATCTACACGGGCGGCTGGGCCGAATGGTCGGGCAAGGGATCATGAGCACTACCGCCACACGACAGGTCCTACGGCAACTTGCCGACCGCTTTGGTATCGTCGGCGAAGCACCTGCCATGGTCTCGGCCATCACCAAGCTGTTGCAGGTGGCACCGACGGATCTTACTGTACTCGTGACCGGCGAGACCGGGACCGGCAAAGAAGTCTTTGCCCACGCCTTACACGAGCTAAGCACGCGCAAAAAGTATCCCTTTGTGAGTGTTAACTGTGGTGCCATTCCGGAGACGCTGCTGGAGAGCGAGCTCTTTGGAGCAGAGAAGGGGGCTTTTACCGGTGCCGTCGAACAGCGGAAGGGATTCTTCGAGGCCGCGCACAAAGGCACGATCTTTCTGGACGAGATCGGTGAAATGCCCATCGGCACGCAGGTAAAACTCCTGCGCATCCTTGAGTCGGGCGAATTCTCGCGTCTCGGCTCGTCCGACATGCAAAAGGTCGACGTCCGGGTCGTAGCTGCTACCAATCGCGACCTGCTGTATGAAGTGCGGCAGGGACGCTTCAGGCAAGACCTGTTCTTCCGTCTGAACTCGGTCAACATTCATCTTCCGCCGCTGCGGCAGCATCTCGACGACATTCCGCTGTACGTGGAGTATTTCGCAGAGCGTGTGGCCGACCGGAGTGCCCTGGTGTTTGACGGCATTGATCCGGATGCCATTGTGCTGCTTTCGCAGCAGGCATGGCAGGGAAACGTTCGAGAACTCCGCAACATCATCGAGACCATGGTCACCCTCGAACGGGGCGCACGGATCACTCGTGCCATGATAGAGCGCTATCTACCGACGCCATCCCCCGCAGACGAAATGCCAATGACAGGGCTGGTACGGCTCCATGATGTGCATCCGCCAAATGGTCAGACAGCCGATATCCAGATGATGTATCGCACGCTGCTTCAGCTCACCAACGACGTCACCGAGATCAAAGCTGTCCTACGGCATCTGCTGACCATGAGTATCGAGGCCATGCCTGCCGTGCCAACAGCCGTGCCGACGCCGATCACTCCCGTACCGACGATGCCCTTTGCTGCCACACCGGCATCGGCAATACCAAATACGGCAGCACCGAATGTCGCTTTCCATAAGAACCAGCATGATGCGAATAACGTCGGCGTCATCCGTGTCAACGATGAACCAACGTTAGACCTGGCAACGCTCGAGCGGACCACGATCGACATGGCGTTGCGGCGCACCCAGGGCAACCGCCGCGAAGCGGCGAAGCTTCTAGGGATCAGCGAGCGGACGCTGTACCGAAAGATCGACGAATACGGGATCGACCTTTGAGGTTAGTCACAGTTGCTTGAGCGGGGCGATCATCGGTCGTGAAGGCGCCGCATCGCCGTCGAACGGCGCAACGTTCATCGCCAGCGCGTACATACCATCTGCCACCGTGTCCGGCACATAGATCAGCTCCGTTATGGTCTTATCCGTACGCGGCGCAACCGGCCAATTCCAGAACAGCTTGTGTGCAGCCATTGCGCCGGCATCCTCTTCGCGATCGACGGACGGTAGGTCGATCAGCAGATGCATCACGCCACGATCGACGATCAGCCGCATAGCGTCGACGTCCACATAAGCCGGATTGGCGCCCGAATAATCAACGACACGCTTTGCCTCGGAGTTGGGCAGCGTTCGCACGATCAGCGCCTGCGTTACCACGTCGGGCCACGCGGCAGCCAGATCTTCTTTGCGTATAACCTGATCACCGTCTTCACGACGATGTAGCGGCACAGTAATGATCTGCGCTACCATCACCGGCTCCCGTACGGCGTCAAGCACGAAAAAGCCCCTGCCCCCTACGTGGCCTACACATTCCGTGTGCGTTCCGTCACCATGCGGCGCGAGCGATACGATATCACAGCGCACTGGGCCACCCTGTTCGACACTGCCTACAAAGTCGCCTGCACGAAACGGCGTGAATGTCGCAG
>JAULYI010000018.1:0-11074 GCA_032117915.1 Kapaibacterium sp. (SeqCode)
CGATGTGCCGAGGGGGCGATGTTACATTCCAACATCGATGTTGCACGACCTTGGCAGGCATGGGGCCTTGGCTGAATGTTTCCGTCGAACGCATGACCTGTTCCAGCATGGTTTGACCATCCGCCAAAACGTGCCGTTGGGACGCCTTCGGATAGAGCTCCAGGTGATCGCTCGCGGTGGCATGACGGTCTTGCGACGTTGCGAAGAACTCGAGGATGCGTGCTGGTCTGTGCGTCCAACTCTGCGCCGATCTGACTATCTTTCCGTCATGTTTCAGGTGGTTCTCGACACCATTCGCCCGGCATTCCGGAAATCGACATCATGATGGCTGCGGATCAACAGGCAGATCTTGAACTGCCGAAGGGAAGAACGACGAACTTCTACTACTCGTTCTCGTTTCTGCCGCGGGCCGAGCGACAGGCGATCAATCACGTCTACTCGTTTTGTCGTACAATCGATGATATCGTTGATGATGGACCTTCGACGGACCAGCACGTCATTGATGCGAAGCGACAGCGCCTTGGTCAATGGCGCGAACAGATCGAAGCGATCTATCGTGGAACCAGCGTTGCTAAGGTAGCGCAGCCGATCGCCCAGGTAGCAAGACGCTACGGAATCCCAAAGCAGTATTTACTTACAGTGATTGATGGCTGTGAGCGAGATCTGACAAAGAGACGTTATGCGACGTTTGCGGAGCTCAAGGAGTATTGCTACGGTGTTGCTGCGATCGTCGGTCTTATCAGTATTGAGGTCTTCGGGTATCGGCACGAGGAGACACGGCAATACGCCATCAACCTTGGATACGCGTTACAGCTCACGAACATCATTCGTGACGTTAAGCACGACAAGGATCGTGGCTACATTTACCTACCGCAGGAAGACCTTCAACGCTTCAAGTACTCGGAACAGGACCTCTTGAATGAGGTATACAACGAGAACTTCGTTTCACTGATGGCCTATCAGGTACAACGTGCCCGCGAACACTATCACAGGGCACGTACGATGCTCCGAAGCGACGAGCGTCGCTCCATGTTAGCCGCACAGATCATGGATGCGATCTATTACAGACTACTTGAGAAGATCGAGCTTCACGACTATCGTGTCTTTGAAAAGCGCATTGCTGTGCGGACCTCGCACAAGGTCATGACCGCTCTGCGACTTTGGCTCTCCACGAGACTCTTCGTACAGCGGATCAAGCCATCTCGCTAACGCTACAGTCGTTCCGGACAGACTTCCTATCTTTGCACGACCACCATTCCAAACGAAAGATCAACCAATGTCAGTTGCCTTTACAGCCGAGGAGCTGCAACGCATTGAGCAGCTTAAAGCGCGCTATCCTGAGTCGAAAGCGGCAATCATGCCGGTCCTCTGGATGGCCCAACAGAAATGGGGCTGGCTGTCCGAGGACGTCATGCGTCATATCGGCGATGTGATGAATCTCCCCTATGCACACGTGAAGGGCGTAGCAACCTTCTACACCATGTACTTCAAGAAGCCGATGGGCAAACACCATGTGCAAGTGTGCACGAACGTTTCATGCATGCTTAGGGGCGGTGAAGCGCTTCTTGATCATGTGATGCAACGGCTCGGCATCGGCAACAATGAGGCGACCCCCGATGGCAAGTTTTCAATCGAGGAAGTTGAGTGCATGGGCGCCTGTGGCGGTGCTCCTATGATCGCCATCAATGAGACGTTCTACGAGAATGCCACGATCGAGGAACTTGATCGCCTTCTGGCAACGGCTCCCTGAAACGGCGGCGCCATCGACGAAACGATAGTGAAACGCGAGTGTCTACGCAACAAGCCCGACCATGTCGGGCTTGTTGCGTTTGGTCAGTGACGCTCAATTCGTTGCCTTCCGATGGTGCCGCAGCTACCGTCGAAGTGATATGATCACGTGATGCGCACACACAGAACGATGTTGCGCAAACGACGAAGCAACCAGAAACGAAGAATGGCCAACATACTGGTGGTACGCTGGCCATTCTGTTTGTTTGATAACCGATGCTCGGAGAAAGTAGCCGAGGATCAGGACTCAAACAGCATGGGCTGGATTGTTAGGTTATTATGCTGACAGAACGTACATTTGTCGGCGCACGTGCATGGGTCACACGTTCTGAGGGATGACAGCTCGTGCGCAGAGGGATGAACAATCGTAGTGACCCGCTCTCGAAACATCACGTGCCGAGCGCAGTTGTGTATGCTTGTCCATCCTGATCACTGCCCTACTCAACAGCATTGGGAACGATTCGAGAGACCCTTCCATGTCACGTGGATTGGTCGAGCGCTCCGCCATGGTACCGTCTGCGCTACAATCCCAGCATGACCAACTGCCTTCGAGCAACTCAGTCGGAGCGCCAGACTGCGCGCTTACGCACCGAACACGATCTACCAACCCGTCGCCGCGAGCCTCCGGTGATCGGTACCACGTTCCATTCCGCGAGTGTGCACCTATCGCACGTACGCGGCTCCGTGGTATACCCCGGAATCATCTGCTTTCAATAACCGTGAGCAATATATGCAACAATATGGCCCTTTTCAACAATGAATCGGTAGTATTTGTTAAATACGCAAGAAATCCAACGCCTTTTCACTACCCGGATACAGCCCAATGCGACGTGCTTGCAGCGAATGCATCTTACGGGCTTGCTTGCAACGACCTCCAATCGGATATGTAAATATTGGTTATGGAGACACTACTTGAAATAGCGCGCATTGTTACAGATAAGGCGTACAGTCGAAAGTCGATCGAGGCAGTGATTGCAGACGACGCTGAGGGCGTGCTATCTGCATTTCTGCGCGGACTTATCGATGGTACTGATCTTCCCCCCATTGAGTTGACAGCTGGAGTGTTGAGAAAATGCCAGATTTGCTGGCAGGGAGACACTCATGGGAAACACAACAAATCACGGTCGTCGCTACGACGATGAGTTCAAGCAGCAGGCTGTGTTGCTTGTCGTGCGTGACGGGCTTGCGATACGACGCGTGGCATCTGATCTCGGCGTATCAGAGCAGACGCTTGTGCGATGGGTCGATGACTACAAGCGCAGCACAAGTCCGGCCGGTGCACTAGCCAAGGATGACGAGCTTCGACGCTTGAGGAAAGAGCTGGAGCTAGTCAAGACCGAGCGAGACATCCTAAAAAAAGCCGTCGGTATCTTCTCGCAACTCCCGAAATGAAGTTTGCCTTCATGCACGAGCATCGACAGGTTTGGAAATTGTCGGTGATGGCGCGCGTGTTGGGAGTCACTCGTCAGGGATACCACAAGTGGGCGGTGCGCCAACCGTCAAAGCGCGAACTACGCCATCGAGACTTGCGTCGTCGCATCCGGATGATCCACGAGCAGAGCAAGGGCAGCTACGGCAGTCCACGCATCACCACGGAGCTGATCGAAGAGCATGGTATTGTTGTCACTAGGAAGACCATCGAGCATCTCATGCGCCAGGAGGGGCTTTCCGTCAAGCCCAAGAGTCGATTCCGACCGACGACAGATTCCTCAAAGACGTTGGCTCCAGCACCGAATCGCCTTGACCGAAGCTTCTCGCTTTCTAGCCCCCAAATTAGCTGTAGACGGACTCCTGATTGTAAATTCAATCAACACGGGAGTAGACGATGGGAACCCACCGACGCTGGAGCAAGGAAGTGAAGCTTGCTATCCTTGAGGAAGCGGCACGCAATGGAATAGCACAGACGAGCCGTAAACACGGAATAGCGGCAAGTCAGGTCCATGATTGGAAGAAGAAGTTCGAGTTATCGGGTGAAGCTGGATTATCGGGCTACGTCCAGAAGGAAGATGCGGAGACGCATCGCTTGTGGCTAGAGAATCAGGCCCTGAAGGAGATGATCGCCGAGCAGGCGTTAGCCTTGCGAATCAAGGACAGTCTGCTAAAAAAAACGGATCAACGGCTCAGGAGCGGCTCATGATCGCCCGGGAGTATGTCGCCGCGGGCGCGCCAACGCGTAGTGTGTTGGCCATTACAGGAGTTCCCGAAAGCACGTTCTACTACAAGCCGAAGGCAGGTAAGCGTGGCCGCCCGGCAACGACAACGACGCTGGACGCCAACGGCATAGTCTGGGCAGAAGAGCAGCTTGTTGCGTTGATCGCAGCGGAGCTGGAACGAGAGTTTGTCGACTATGGCTACTTGAAGATCACCAAGTGGCTTCGGCGGAAGCACAAGCTTTTGATCAACAAGAAGAAGGTGTGCCGAATCATGTCGGAACACGGGCTGCTCAATACCAAGCCGGCGCGCAGCACGGCCAAGAAGCAGTGGGTCAAGGAACTGGTGCCGAATCCGGCACTGCCGCTGACGCATCTTGAGTTCGACATCAAGTACATGCACATCCACGGCATCAGGCGCAACGCCATGATGCTAACCGTGCTCGATGTCAAGAGTCGGTACAACGTTGGCTGGCTTCTGCAGTGGAGCATCAAGAAGACCGACGTGGTGGCGTTGTTCGAAGACATCCAGCGCAGCCTGCCGATGGTAAACAGGATCACGGTGCGTAGCGACAACGGCAGCCAGTTTGTCTCCCAAATGGTGCGCGAGCACTTCGCATCACACGGGATCAAGCATGAGTTCACACGCCCGGCCACACCGGAGCAGAACGCACACATCGAATCGTATCACAGCATCGTCGAAAGCGCCATCTGCCGTCAGTACACCTTCATCGACTTGCACCACGCCAACGCTGTCCTCGGTCGGTGGGTGCAATTCTACAATCACGAACGCATCCACAGCGGCGTCGGGTACACCTCACCCGCTGAGTTCCTAAGCAACAACAACGTATCATTGCCACAAGCACTGACGTCGACGGCGCAAATGACAGCCTTTTCAATCAACTGACAATCAGGAGTCCCTCTACGAACAAATGGGGGTTAGCCCACTCGACGGGTGTGGTCAATAGCGTCTGGCTCAGTGACTTTACCGAAGTGACCTGTCGTGAGGGAAAGGTGTACGTAGTTGCGATCATGGACATGGCTTCGCGGCGCGTCATCGGGATGAATGTACACCATCGTATGCACACAGGGTCGCTTATGATTGCTCTGCATCGTGCGTGTAAGACACGACGGACTTTCCCGAAACTTGAGGGCCAGCGTCAAATTATCTTTCATTCAGATCGCGGTTCGCAGTACAACTCGGAAACCTTTCGTAAGGCTCTGCTTCGACACGACATTGTTCAGAGTATGAGCGGTGTTGGGAACTGCTATGACAACGCTCCTATGGAGTCTTTATGGGCACGAATGAAAACAGAACTGGCTATCTACATGCCCTTTCGTGATCCAGACGAGGCTGTCCATCGCATCAACGAGTATATTCACGTGTTCTACAACAGGAAACGGCGTCACTCCGGAATCGGCAACATTTCACCAGTCGAGTTTGAAGGACGCTACATTCGTTCACTACGACACTCCTCCTGACAACCGAACTGGGGGAAGATCATAGGTCTGGCAATGCTTGAGCGGCAGAATGAACCCGCGGATGATACGAGAGCCATTGATGCTATGAAACGGGTGCGCTGTGCTCGTGCATTCATGCTGATACGCTGTCCAGACGATGCGTTGGACGTATTGTCTGCCGGTCCTGCACCAACGATTGATCAATGGCCGCTTTGGCAGATCTATCATGAGACGTTAATCACAGCCCATCTCCATGATGGTTCCTATGAGGTCGCGCTTCATTGTTGGAATGACGCAGATACCACCCGACGACATCACGTGAAGATTCCATCGCAGCGAGACCATGCTTGGTTGTTGCTCGGTGGCAACCTGGCATTTCTTGAGCGCCTGGGCAAAACCGGGGATGTACGCCGTAGCAATGTCTTCCGTCTGAAGTCATTACTGAATTCCTTGCCCCGCCCGATCCATCCGGATCTTCGTATCGGCCTCCCCTATCTGACGCTGGAGATAGCCTTTGCCATTGCCAACTACGACTACGATCTCGCCCAGCGTCGCATCGAGTATGCAGTCATCACCGTAGCACGATCATCGCGCCTTGACGCATACGATCCGTACATGGCCTTTGTCGAGTTACTCCGAGATCTCGTTACCTGCCGATTTGATGTTGCGCGTGTTAGATCGTACTCTGCCAAACACCGGCATCGACTAGCCTCAATGCGCACCGCCGTTATGCCAACGCTATCAGCAGAGATCATACCATTCGAAACGCTTCATGACTTGATCGTAGAAATGATCGAGTGGAACGATCGGTTGCCATGACCATGATCAGAATGTCGCCGAAGAGATCGTCAGATGGAACTCGGGTTGTGATCGCTGTGTGAACCGGGCCGTAACGTCCATGCGTAGGAACAGCAGAATGCGATTGATCGCAAGCCCAACTTCACCGTAGTAGCGTTCAGCTGTTCCAGAGAGTGTCGGTAAGTTCGTCGATGTGTATGCAAGCGTCGAATCCGAGAATGTCGTCCATGCAAGGCTTGACGTCAGGATAAACTCCAGTCCAAGACTCGCTATATTCGGAATACGAAGCACACCCGGGATCACTTCACCAAAATTGTGTGCCACGGAGATCGCGCAATAGCGATCGCCGTAGTACTCCTTCACGGCCATTCCACGAAATGTGCCCGGTGTTGCTAAACCAGCCACAGATGACTCAAGGCTAAAGAACTTCTGCGGAGGAACGGCACCGTCGGCATATCCGGCCCTGAGATCGACATCCAAGGTCCATAACGGAAGGGTTGGCGTTCGTAATCTGCCATGGACTTCTAATCGTCTGAATGAGAAATCGGATGGGATAACGGATGGATCGCTCATTTCATAACGGATGCCGAGGCCGGTTCTCGCTACCAAGCGCTGCGGGTTGTACGATAGATACCACTCCGCACCAAATGATCGCAACGTGCCATCAATGACCGACGGATTTGATCGCCTCCATGAGGGTGTAAACACTGAGAACACGTCCCTCGATATCGCTGTGGTATGCCGCTCATCACGGAAGAACAACCGCAAACGAGATGGGCGCTCATAGACATCATTACGAATGAAGCGTAGTTGTCCCCAGGAATACCCTAGCCCCCCTTCGCATCCAGACTGGTAATAGTAATCTCCGTAATCGATTCCGGAGATCAGCGAGGTGGCAGTGATGAGCGACGAGCGAACAGAATAGGGGTCGTCTCGCCGCGCGAGCACGTGACGAATGGATCCGTCGATCGACCACTGTTGATTTGTTCCGCCAAATACCGTGGCCGACAACGTTCCATACCAACGTCTGTCTGCAAATCCGTACCCGATTACGGGAGCGAGCTCGAACGCACTATCCGGTCGGAAACGCATACCAAGACCAAGGTATAGTCCATGGATCGTGTTGTACCGTGCGATATCTTCAAAGCCGGTGAAGGGGCGACGATTAAGCCTGCGAAGTGCGCGATTGACCTCGCCGAGATATCGATCAAAGAATGTTGTCGTCAACAGACTATCAGGGTTCTCCAGTGCGATACGGATCTCATCATATGCCGCCGCCTCCTCTGGTCTGAGTGTGACCTTTTGATTTCGCTGCCAGAACGTTGAATCGTACGTGTCAGCCGTAGAAGCGATCTCTACACGCCGTTGATCGAACACACCATCATCGAACGGCTGATTCAGGACATAGTCATAACAGAAGGTTTCAATGGAGATATCGAGTCGTGGTGAGAGTACGAACAGGATATCAGCTCTCAATGAGCTTGCAATGTGCATCGTCTCGGGCAACACAGCCCATGCATCGACAAGTCGAAATGTCTGGGTGTAGCTGAGTGCCGCGTCGAACGGAAGGTTGACCGCACTATTCGGTGATAACCGTACCTCGACCGGTGTGAACGTTCGGGTATCGATAAAGATGTATCCGGTGAATCCCCGCCGAAATGCTGATGATGGCTCGACTTCGATCCGTACGAGGCTATCGCGTTCGTCGCTGTCCAGGCGGAACCGATAGATATCTAGCGCATTGTTCGCGAACGGCGTTGGTATCTCCTCGCCAATGATCGTAATTGCATCATCGTATGCGTTAAGGTTGGTTCCAAACGAAACGAAGTTCGCCTGCGGTGGGATGTTGGCCGTTTGTCGACGTTGCAGGATCTGATTGAAAAATCGATCTGGTTGGGCTACGAAGCCCTTGGAGTACGACTCAAGAATGCTGAAGACGGTAGAATCGGATGTTCCACTACTTCGTGCTGCGGTAAGGGTATCGGTAATAGCAACGAACTTCGAATACAGCAGATATGTATAGCGTGATAACCGCTGCTGCTGCGCGGTCTTGCGAGCGATCACTTCGCGCATGATGCCAACAGCTGGGTCTTCTGCACGTACGACGATAGAGGCAGTCCGCAACGGTCGCTCCGCCAGCATGATCTCCAGCAGCGTGTCAGATGAAGGGACCGTGATCACCGATGGCTGGTATCCCACCATGGATGTAGCAACAACGATTGAGTCGAGCGGCCCCGTAGCACGGAGAAGAAACGACCCATTCTTTGTAGAATACGTTCCGAAGGATGTTCCAAGGAGTCGAACGGTGGCGTAGGATATGGGCTCCCGTGTCGCACTATCACGCACGACACCGCGTATCGTTACGATCTGTTGCGCCAGAAGGTGTTGGGAGAAGAGAACCAGCAAGAGCGAAATGAAGAGCCGCATCACGGAGCGTTGACGATTCTGCGAACCTCTTGTTGGGCCTCATCGAGGGCCTGCTTGGGTGAACGTTCTCCGTAGATGACCCGTACGACGGCGTCTTCGAGCACCTCCTCGATGTCAAGCCACTTCGGGTGCACCGGTGTCATCCTGGCTGACTGCAGCTGCTGTGCAAATGCGGCGCGTAATGGGTCCCGCGTGAGTGACTCGTGACTAACGAAGTTCTTATCAGCCGGGAATCCCGCTTCTGCAACTTGGCTGCAGAACCGAATAGACTGTTCACCATGCGTGAGAAATGCCACAAGCTTGCGCGCCAAGTCTCTATTCCCAGCCTTCTTGCTTACAGCCAGATACTCTCCGCCTGCAAAGGATACACCCGGACGTCCATCGATCCCGGGCATCGGCACAATAGCGTACCGCAGCTTCGTTGTTGCTGCAAGTTTCGAAAGCATCCACGAGCCGCTGTTCCAGAATCCCGTTTGTCCTTGCAAGAACATCGCATCCAGCTGACGTTGTGTTTCGACGATGCCCGACCGCGCCAGATCGGCATACATCGTAACCGCCGCGATATTCTGGGAACTATTCAGCGCAGGTTGACCATTCGCATCAAACACGTCGCCGCCATAGGTCCACAGCATCGGTAGGATCTTCTTGTAAAGACGGTGTCGGTCCGCTCCATTCATGCCGATCCCCGCTGTTCCGGAGCGTTGCACCGCACGTGCAGATGTGAGGAGCTCCGAAAAGGTTTTCACCGATGCGGATGCGCCTGATCGGGCAGCCAGCTCCGTGTTTACAAACATCACACGTGTATCGATCGTCCATGGATAGGCATAGGCCTTACGATTCCACATGGCAGGGCTTAGCGTGTACGGCACAAATCGTGCGATACCTGCCGAATCAGAAGGGAGCTCTAGCAAGACGCCGGCACTGGAAAACTGAGCGATCCAATCCGATCCAAGTTCGATAACGTCCGGCGGAGCACCCGAATTGAAAGCAGCTTGCAGTTTCGCCTTTCCATCATTCCATAGCAGGTTCGTGACCTCTACCGTACAATCGTTGGTGCGCTCAAACTCCCGAAGCAGGGTGTCGAGTGCTGCGCGCTGTGCCGGATCACTCCAGAACTGCCAAAACCGAACGGTCCGGACGGCCCGTTCATCGGAAGTGTCACTGTCGCCGCAACCGGTGAGGGCGACAAGGATCAAGGCAAACGAAAGAAGGCGTGCGAAGGTATTCATAGAGCTGTCTGAACGGTGATATGCGAAGCTACCAACCACAACGCTTTTGTCCGTGCAGCTCGCCGTGCCTATTTTTGAGCCCGTCCTAGATGTCGTGCTTACATGCACGCCAGACACTACCGAACGTCACTACCATTTAATCTAGAACGGGGACCCCGTGCCGAAAACGTCGAAGTATTTGTTCATCACGGGCGGAGTTCTCTCCTCCTTGGGCAAAGGCATTGCCTCAGCCTCCATTGGACTGCTCCTGAAGCAGCGTGGCTTTACAGTCACTGTCCTGAAATTCGACCCGTATATCAATGTCGACCCTGGTACGATGAATCCGTACCAGCACGGCGAGGTATACGTAACGGACGATGGGGCCGAGACCGATCTTGATCTGGGTCACTATGAGCGGTTCCTTGATGTCAACATGACGAAGGCCAACAACGCAACGGCCGGTCAGGTATACTTCGAGGTCATCCAGCGCGAACGCCGCGGTGAATACCTTGGAAAAACGGTCCAGGTTATCCCCCACATCACGGATGAACTCAAGCGGCGCATGCAGGCGTTCGATGGGAAGTTTGACTTTGTGATCATCGAGATCGGTGGTACCGTTGGTGATATCGAGTCGCTTCCCTTCATGGAGGCATCGCGTCAGCTCACGCTGGAGCTAGGACGCAAGCGTGCGTTGAACGTTCACCTTACGTACGTCCCGTACATTCGAAGTGCAGGAGAGCTCAAGACGAAGCCAACGCAGCACAGTGTAAAAACACTGATGGAGTTTGGCATCATGCCAGACATCTTACTGTGTCGCTCGGAAATGAAGCTTGGCAAAGAGATGCGCCAAAAGATCGCGTTGTTCTGCAATGTTGAAGAACGTTCCGTCATCGAAGCATTGGATGCAGAAACCATCTACGATGTCCCGCAGATGTTCGCCAAGCGCGGATTAGACGACATTATCTGTGACAAACTCGGCATTCGAAAGCGTGAACCTGAAATGGAGACGTGGTCTCGATTCACCCATCGCGTGCGATCGCCCAAGCACAGCATCACGATCGGTCTTGCCGGGAAGTACATCAAGTACAAGGACAGCTACAAGTCGATCCTGGAGGCCTTCGTTCATGCCGGAGCCATCAACAACACGCGGGTGATCATCCGCTGGATCGACTCCGAGGAGATCACGGAGGGCAACGTGGGCGAGCTTCTGGAGGGTATCGATGGACTTCTGGTAGCCCCGGG
>JAULYI010000019.1:0-2687 GCA_032117915.1 Kapaibacterium sp. (SeqCode)
TCACATCCATACGGACGGTGGGCACGACCACTTCACGCTCGTGTGAGGAGTGAAGCGATCGTGCCCACCGTTTTAACCGCAGGCAAGCTATCTGTTAGCGGAAGACAGCCACGTTCTTGTAGGTCCGCCCTGTTGATGAGGTGATTGATACCGTCATCATCCCTGTGGCAATTCCATCATTCGAGAGAATGGCAGACATTGGGATGGTCGACGTGCCGGCCTCTAGTGACGTTGCGAACAGGCCCATCTGACGTCCGGTAACATCGGTCACTTGGATCGTAACACGTTCGGCCACCGGCAGCGATACATAGAGTAATGCCGCATCATTCGCCGGGTTCGGGCGAACATCCAGCGAAACAGGTGCTTCCGGCGTGTTCTCGTCAACGCTCGTGATCGTAAGGGTGAACGACGTCATGGACGTCCATGAGTGCCATCCGCACGCGTTCTTCGGTCGCACGCGCCACTCATACGTTCCTGGCTCCGTGAAGCCGGGCACGGCAGCGATCGTATCCGCGATCATGGAGTCGGCGTAGAACCGTGTGCCACCCTTCATTACCTGAAGCTCGTAGGCAACGGGAGTGTTCGTTCCGGCCTTCCATGTGAACGTGAGCACACCGTCCGAGGAAGCAGGCCCCTTGGGACCAACGATTCCTGCGACACTTGATGTTGTCCGCGCCGGAGTAAAGCTCCAAGCCGAAGACCACGGTCCGTTTCCATTGTCATTGCTCGCACGAACGCGCCAGTAGGTTCTTGTTCCGCACGGAGCAACGACGCCACGAAGAACGGTGTCCGTAACGGCAGTGTCCACGAGGATGTTCGTTGAGAAGCCCTGACTGGTCGATACCTGGAGCTGATAGCCTGTTGCCCCCTTGATACTCTTCCAGCCAAGATTGGCGGGGAGCTGCGTATTCGAAGCGCTGTTTGCCGGATATGCCAGCGTGACTGCACCGGGTACCGAGCCACCGGGCATGAAATCAACCTTCACATTATCTCCCATCAGCTGCACGGTCTGACGCATCTCACTTGGTAGCCCACCACCGGATGCGGTGAGCGTGATGGTGGATGTGCCTGTATACGGGAACGCATAGCCCCCGGATGTTGAGGTAATGGCGTGATAGGATCCACTGGACGGCTGAACGCGAACGCCGGGAATTCCCTCGCCGGGATCGTATTCCTGGTTCTTGTTCTTATCGTCGAAAATGACACCAACAACGTAGCGCTGCCCACGCATGCCAAAATTCTGCGTGATCACGTATGGGCCAACATTAGGAATACCGGCGCCGGTGTAGCTGATCCCAATGCCGATCTCGGTGTAGTTGTAGTTCTCGAAGTTCATGATGTTCTTCCGGTGGCCAAGGTCGATCTGGTTCTGTGTGCCCCAGTCAACATTCAGTCCACAGTGACCATGCCATACACTGTTGCTGTAGGCTGCAACATTCTCGCCGAACATGCCTTGTGATTGATAGCCAACGCGCACATAGCGATCAGACATCGACGAACCATCGCTGCCAGTATGTCCCTGGAAATTCTTTGCAACCATGTCGGCCGTATGGATGCGGGAGACCTGGATCAGGGTAGGGTGGAATGCCAGTGGGGGGCGCTGAGGGTACTTGGTAAAGGCTGCCTTGGTAGCCGCCTTGTCGATCTTCCAGTAAGAATACGCCTGTTGGACAGAGCCGTCTTGCGTGTCCATCAGTCTAGTACCTTCAGCTGTTGGGTTGGCACGAGCACGATTGATCATTTCGAGCATATGCTGCTCTTCCGGAGTAGGATCTCCGTGACTGTACGCACTGGTCTGCGCCGAGACCGTCGAACTGATGACGACCATCGTGGCGACTGAGAGTAGGAAACGATGCACAGTGGTGGGCCTGTAATTGGTGAACGATCAGAGGTCTCCGCGCTGCGGACGAAGAACGACTTCCTCAATATGCGCACGCGGATGAAAAAAATCAGAGACGAGATCCTTAACAACAGAGGCAACATCGTCGGGACGCATCATTCGATGTTCAAACTCGTCGCGAGCGGTATCGGGCCAAATGTCCGTGGACGTTGCCCCCACGAGCAGATCGTGCACCTTAATGCCATGGTCGCGCACTTCATTACGAAGTGAACGAGACAGAGCCAAGGCTCCGGCTTTGGATGCACCGTAGGCAGTACTATTCGTGTAGGCCGTCAGTGCAGCAATGGAGTTGATGGTAACGATCTGTCCGCGCTTTCGGTCGATCATCGATGGTAACACCGCCTTGATGCAAAGAAAGACGCCGCGCAGGTTAACGTTGATCTGATCGTCGAACTCCTCGACAGTAAGATCGACCAGCGGTCGAAAGATCCCGACACCGGCATTATTGATCAGGACATCGACCGGGCCATGGGCCCTAATGAACGTCTCATGTGCCTCATATACCGATGCCACGTCACGTACGTCACAGGCATGGGCAACTATTCGCGAACCGGCTGGGGCGTGGGCGATAACCTCGGCAAGACGGGCTGTATCTCTGCCGGAGATCGACAGATTGTGATCGACGGCGAGCGCATCAGCGATGGCCTTGCCAATACCGCGTCCAGCTCCGGTGACCCAAATGTGAAGACGTTCAGACATCGCCATGCTCGTGGATTGACGTGATGAGTGCCTCCATGTTCGGTCCCATTTGCACGGACCGACGTAGCATGACCGTGCGAGCCGTCGC
>JAULYI010000020.1:0-7940 GCA_032117915.1 Kapaibacterium sp. (SeqCode)
AGGGCAGGTCCCAAAGTGTGGTGTTGTAGTTGACGTTCACATTCAACTGATGCGAATTAGGAAGTCGAAGTCCCCAACGCTGCGACGGATTCACCATAACGATGCCACCTTCCCATCCGGGAAACCTGCCGCCAAGTGCCGATGTAGCACCGGTGTACGATTGCCCAGACTGAAACATGAAGGATGCGCCGAACTCCCATGTATCCGAGAGTTTGTACATCGCAGTGATCTTCAGGTCGTGTCGACGGTCGAACTTTGGGCGGAACCATCGCCCCTGATTGACACTGTCGAATTGGGAGTACACATATCCCAAGGCATAGCCGATCCAGCCCGTGAGCTGTCCGGCACGCTTCTGAATGAAGAACTCAGCGCCATAGGTGTAGCCCCTGCCGACGTAGAACACGTCGGCAACGTTGACTTGACGGCCACTATTCCCGGAGCGCAATTCATTGATGTTTGCAAGGTTCTTGTAATACAGGTCGACATTCAGATCATACCCTTGGAACGGACTTGTCTCGACCGATAGGACGTAATGGTCGGCACGCCCCGGTGGAACCGACTCGTCCGATGGTAGCCACGTATCGAAGAATGAGAAGTCCGGTGCAGAGGCAAGACGTAGGTACTGATGATAGATGCCCCACGCCGCCTTGATGGCCACGTCATCCGTCAGCTGAAGTCGTGCAGCTAGTCGTGGGTCTAGCAGGAGGTCATCACTTGACATCCAATAACTACCGCGCAAGCCAGCTTGTACGGAGAGAGCATCGGTGACATTCCAGTTCGCCTGCGTAAACAGCGCATGGGTGTTGTCGACGATGGATAGTGCCGTTGTATCACGGAGAATGAAGTTGTTCTGCGCTGACTGCTCTAGAAGCTGAATGAAATCGAAGCCGAAAAGCGAGCCCTCATATCCAGCTCGTAGTGTGATGCTCTCTGCAGCAAACCACTCGAGTTCGGCTTTGACCGTGTAGTCCGTGATGCTGTTCACGACCTCGAATCCCAAACCGGCATTGCGTCCGTTAAATCCGTTGTCATATCTGCTCGCACTTACCGTTGCTACAGAAAAGACCTTCGGACCAAAGACGTGTGACCAACGCAACGCGCCCGACCGATTGCCGATCCGTACACCAAAATCAAGGCCGGTCTGTGAAAAGCCTAGCTGATCACGAGTAAGAAATCCGCTCAACGAGACTTTATCGTCTTCACCGAAGTTCTGCGTGATCTTGGCATTCAGGTCATAGAACCCAAATGACGGTAAGGGGGCTTCGGGATCCTCTGGGATAATGCCGAGGATGAGGTCGAGGTATGTGCGTCGACCTCCAAGAAAGAACGAGCCGTTGCCAAGGGGCCCCTGCAAGGACGCGCGTGACGAGATCAGGCCCAGACCAAGTAGTCCCTCGACATGGTCTCGATTGCCGTCATTCTGCGTGATGTTCAGCACCGCCGACATGCGGCCCCCGAATTCGGCAGGAAAGCCCCCTTTGATGAGGTCAACGTCCTTGATAGCGTCGTTGTTGAATGCCGAGATGAAGCCGAACAAATGCGTTGGATTGTACACCGTCATGCCATCCAGAAGCACAAGGTTCTGATCTGGTGAGCCGCCCCGAATGAAGAGCCCGCTTGAGATCTGTGATGAGGTTAACACACCTGGCAGCATCTGCAGCGCACGAAACACATCAGCCTCGCCGCCAATGCGAAGTTGGCTCAGTTGCTCGATCGGTATGTTCACGCGTGAGATCGAGATCTGCCGTTTATCATCAGCACGATCAGCGGTGACCATGACATCGCGACTGCGCGACGTATCCGCTGCCAGAGCGATACGAAGCTTGACACCGGAGCCTTTCGGGATCGTGACCCGCACTTCCTTTCGCTGATAGCCTACGTAGGAAACCACGACCGTCTGCTGGCCAACCGGTGCGCTGGATACCGAGAAGAATCCGGCTTTATTGGTGTATGCGCCAGCCCGTGTGCCCTTTACCGAGACAGTGGCGCCGATCAGCGGTTCTTTCGTAATGGCATCTTCGACAAAGCCCGATACGGTACCACGTGTTGAATCACCAGAAGGTTCAGCGGCGGCGCGCGATGTGGCACACAACAACCCGGCAAGACAGATGGCAGTGATGAATCCTCTCAAGCATGGGGCTGTCGACGAGTTATCCATTCGGACGCAACAATGGTGTGGGATGGGTTCAGGATGGCGGGATTGAACGACGCCTCGGCGCAGATCGGCGCTGATAACAGTCCAATCTGATAAATGCTGCTTAGAAGATCAGGCCTACCTGAACCGCGATGTTGGAGTTGCGGAACTGCTTGTCTCCGACACCCTGAACTTCGCCTTGGCGAGAGGCCATGTCGTATTCAAGGGAGGCAACGAAGCCATAACGGTTGCTCAGCGGGATATGATAACCAACGCCGAGCGTGAATGAACTGCCGATGGCAAACTGATGATCGAATTCCAATGCAGCACTCTTACGATACTTCTGCGTGAACTGTGTGACGAAGTTATAGTCACCTTGCAGGTAGAGTCCTTCAGTGGCCGATTCCGAAAAAGGGAAGTACTTCGTAGAAACGCTGATCCCATGAAAGTTGAAGAACATCTCTCGGTTGTCATCTCCCTTCGAAGCTGCAGCGCCGAGTGCCTTGTACTTGATCCCAAAGTGAAGATGGCCCAGACTCTCAAACTTTCGAAAGGCAGCGACAGAAAACAGGCCGCCACCGCTGGTGCCGAAGTTTCCGCTTTCGTACCGCTCTTTCAGACCGGATTGAAACTGTGTCACACCGTAGCCTGCCTTGAGTTCGCCATAGGTGAATCCACCGGAGGTACTCTCGGTGGCTGGCGAGGAGGGGTTCTCGTTGCTCTGAGCGAACGAGGTAAATGTCAGCAGGCTGACAATTGCGAGAATGTGGAGTGATGAATACATGACGTCATTCGGGTGTGGTGAGAATGACGCAAAGATATCGTCGGTGCTAGGCGCTGCACATTGACTGAAGTCAAGTTCCGACGTTGGTACACATCACTTTCTTGCTCTGATTCGACTCAGCGTTTCAGGCTTGATTCCCAGGTAGGATGCAATCATGTACTGCGGGATGGCCGCAATTAACTTGGAGTTTCGTCTGACCAGATCCTCGTATCTCTGCTTCGGACTATCAGAGTGAAACGAGTCAAGTCTGCTCGCCACACCAAGGTAGAGGTTCTCCGTGATCAATCTTCCAAGCCTCTCGAACGTTTTATACCGATCATACAGTGCGAGCAAATCCTGCTTGTGGATCTTGAAAATGGTAGAGTCCTGCAATGCTTCGATGAAGTGTTGTGAGGGAAGCCCTGTCAAAAAGCTACGGTAGTTGCTGATGAAGTCACCGGAGAACGAGAATGATGTGATCTTTTCTTCACCGTCTTCGATGCGGTAGAATCTGAAGAGACCTTGCTCGACAAATGCCAACTCTTGACAGATCTCTCCTTCTTGAAGAATGAACGTTCTTGCATCGACTGACTCCCTCCTCAAGCACACCTGAAACTCAGACCACTCGGCGTCCGATAGTTTCTGGAAACGTTCGAAGTATGTCCGTATTCTTTCCATGTGCTGACCTACTTGCCGGGGTTCTTCGTAGCGATCTGCATCCGGTAAACATTCTGGCCAATTGCGTATCCAGTGACACCATCAGCAGAACGAATCAGACGAATCTTGTTGACGGCGTTACCAAAGTTGACTTTGGTCCATGATTTGCCTCCATCAATCGTGCCCAAGCCGTGCGGCACTCCACCTACCCAGCCGACCTTCTCGTCGAGGAATGCAATCCCAAACTCACGAAACCTATGGTCGTCTAGCAAATCGAGCTCAGTCCATGTCTTTCCACCATCTGTGGTCTTTGCCACGAATCGCTTCGATGCGGAAGGGTCAGGGTTGTATGACTGGATAGAACAGTATCCGACATCGCGGGAGGGAAAGCTGAGTTTCCAGGTGAGCTCGTAGGGACGTGTGGAGGTGTAAACCTCGCGCCACGTCGCACCACCGTCATCGGTCGCGAGGACTTGTGCGCGAGATTGAGAGACATCAGAATGCGTGGCTGAGGCAATGAAGCCGTGCTGGTCATCGAGGAACTTGACATCAAAGGCCATCGCAGCGATATCCGGCAACGTGCCTTGTTTCCAGGTCTTTCCCAGATCGTCCGACCAGATGTAGGCGGTAGGTCCACCGACGCGCCCCACACCAATGATGCGCGGACGATAGTCTAAGTTCCCCGCGTTGACGAACGGAACTTGGATGACATCGAAGGCGCACAGGCCCACAACTGATTTACCCGCGATAGTGGTGACGGCGGTCCACGTCTGGCCCCCATCTTCTGTGCGATAGATTGGTGTGGAATCGGTAACCCCCACGGGGAGATAGCCGGGACCAATGTTACCCACAACGCCGTGGCGTTCATCGGTAAAGGCAAGGCATCGAACAAATGTTCCCTTCTGCTCAAACACACGGATCCACGTGGTGCCACCATCAGTCGTGCGGAATATCTTGCCGGCTCCATTTCCATAGAAGCCTAAACTCGAGTTGACGAAAAAGATATCATCCTGCTTACCAGGGTACTCTTCCGTAGCCAGTTTCGTCCATTCCGGAAGGTCGCTGTTTCGTTCGAGTGGTATGCCCACCGGAGCCGCATGAACAGGAGTGGAGGTCTTTCGATCCTGGGCAGACAACGTATCCGCACAAAGAAATACCCACATCAGAAACAGCGAGTCGACCAATCGTCTATGTATGCGGGGGCTGTGTAAGGTTAACATCGGTGGTGCTCTGACAATGTGGTCCAAGATTGAGGTTCTTATCAGCCGTTTTGGACCCGAATGTGGTTTCTGCCGACGTCAAAAATAGACACGCTACTCGCTCGGCCATCTTACCGAAGAGCAGTATTATAAACGGGTGCGCCCGGAAGACATGCTTGGGCCGAGCTTGTCAGTGGCCTGATGCGCTCCGTGCAGGTTGTGGATGGTGAGGAGCACACCGTATACTTTTTCGATGCTCCCGGCTTTGCCACGGAATACGTGGGCTTTTTGCGTCAGACTCCTGCTCGTTGCAGCATCGTTGCGTTGGAAGACTGCAGGATGTACACATGGACATATCATGCCTTGCAGTCCATGTATTCCGGCTCGCCTACAGGTGAGCGGCTGGGGCGCCTCATAGCAGAGGCAATCTTCGGAATGGCCATGAGTGATGTCGAATCATTCCGTTTCGATTCGGCGACTGAGCGGTATGAAAATCTCCTGGCAAGGTCTCCCGACCTCGCGCAGCGCGTGCCACAGTACATGATTGCCTCGTACCTCGGCGTCACGCCCGAGTCGCTGTCTCGTATCCGTGCCAAGCGTGCACGGGGCGAGCGTGATTGATGTGTGGTAGTGCTATGGTGTTACCTGTGCCATAACACGTTAGGCTGTGCCGTTGCCCAGCTCGACATCGCCCCCTTGCATCGAGACTTATGTCCTCACACTCCTGCTAGGGGGCGTGGTGCGCTCGGTATTGTTTGTGGGGGGAGTGAGGACATCTGATCGGTGAGTCGCGATAGTCGACGCCCAGATAGACAGGATTTCCGAGAGGTGGAGTGGTCATGTTCTGTTGCGTATAATGTATCGTATATTGAACAATGACGGCAATAACGAAACGTATTGAGAGCATTATGAATACCGATGAAATCATTCTTCCAAAGCATCGACGTGTCCTTGAGGGCCTGGGTGGGGACATTCGTCTGGCACGCCTTCGGCGCTCACTCACGGCCGAGCAGGTTGCTGAGCGCGCCGGCATCAGCCGGCTGACGCTAATGCGTATTGAGGCAGGCACGCCATCGGTCTCCATCGGAGCGTATCTGCAGGTCTTGGTTGTCCTTGGTCTGGAGACAGGGCTCGGCATGGCGGCAAGTAACGATGAGCTGGGCCGAAAACTTCAGGACCTCGGGCTTGGCGCACGGAAGCGGGTTTCGACGCGAAGAGGTGCTCGATCATCATGAGCGCGTCTCGGACGATACATGTTGTTGCAGACTGGATCGGTCTTGGTGGGCCCGTCCGTGTTGGTGAACTGAACGTTCATGCAGCTCGGGGTAAGGAGACATTTTCTTTCGCTTACGACTCGTCTTGGCTACGGAGAACATCTGCAGTTGTTATCGATCCTGATCTGCAGCTTTTCTCTGGTCCACAATACGTTTCGGCTGGTAGGTCAGTGTTCGGCGTGTTCATGGACTCTGCCCCTGATCGTTGGGGAAGAACCATCATGCAGCAGCGCGCGTCATACCTGGCAAGGCAGCAGGGAGTTGAACCTGACAGGATGCTCGATAGCGATTTCCTTCTCGGTGTCCATGATGCCGGACGCTTCGGGGGACTTCGGTTCCAGCTAAGCCCCGACGGGCCGTTCCTCGATGATAACGATGCATATGCAGCACCGCCGCTGACATCGCTCCGGAAGCTCCAAGAGGTAAGTCTGGCCTACGAACGATACGATGCTGATGAGCATGAGTTGGGCCGTCTACTGCAACTTCTCGCACCCGGTTCCTCACTAGGTGGTGCTCGACCCAAGGCAAGCGTCATCGATCCTAAGGGCAGTCTTTGGATTGCGAAGTTCCCCAGTCGATCAGATTCATGGAATGTGGCAGCCTGGGAGTACCTGGTAACGAAATTGGCTGAGAGGTGTGGTATCAGCGCGCCTACTGTTCAGCTCGAACGTTTCGGAACGGGGCACAGCACACTATTGAGCAAGCGTTTTGACCGATCTGGCAATGGCGGGCGAATTCATGCTGCATCTGCGATGACCCTTCTGGGTCGGCAGGATGGCGATGACCATACAACAGGGGTAAGCTACCTTGACCTTGCCGACTTTATCGTCCGTCATTGCTCGAACGTTTCGCAACAGCTCGAAGAACTGTGGAAGCGAATTCTCTTGAACGTTCTGATTGCTAATACGGATGACCATCTTCGAAATCACAGCTTCCTGCTCGGACCTGATGGAACATGGCAGCTCGCACCGGTGTATGACATTAACCCGGTCCCCTTTGGAACAGGACTGCGTCTGAACATAAGTGAAACAGACAATCAACTCGATCGTGCTCTGGTCGAGGCTGTTGCGCCGTCCTTCAGAGTCTCATCGATTCGTGCAAAAGAGCTGATCGCGCACATGACGTCAATCGTGTCCACATGGTCGGATGAAGCGAAGAAGATCGGCATTCCACGGCAGGAGATACTCCAAATGCAGCAGGCATTCAAGCACTAGCGATCCACTTGGACGCATGAGCGCTGTGGGAATGATCGCGCAGGTTATCGACAAAGTCCAGCGCGTCCCACAGTACATGATTGCCTCATACCTCGGCGTCACGCCTGAATCTCTCTCTCGCATCCGTGCCAAGCGTGCACGGGGGGAGCGTGATTGATGTGTGGTAAGAAGTGTCAGCATTAACCTAGATCAATGAGATAAGCTCGACAGACTTCGGAAATTGCGGTCGTAATGAACTGTAAGTTTCACGACCGACAGCACTTCGCGGTATGCCCAATTCTTCTGCACCTGCTTCATCAAGGCTGATTGCCGTTGTTCTCCTACTTGTCGGATTCTCAACAATTGCTCGGGCACAGTCTGCACGTGACACGCTCACGCAAACGGTACGCGGAACCGTCGTCGATGCCGTGACCTCGGCCCCATTGGCGGGAATCACGATACGAATGGTAGGTCCGGACTCGACGGTGCGCGGGGTATATTCAGATGGGCGTGGACGCTTCCGAGTTCCGCGCTTGCCTGTAGGACGTTATCTCGTCACCGCCGGTGGTGTCGGCCGCGAACCACTGAGCATCGATAACGTCTTGGTCACGTCCGGAAAGGAGGTCGTGCTGACATTATCAATGAGCGAGAACTATGTGGCAGCAAACGATGTCACCGTCACGGCAAGCCGTAGCGATGACGTGATGATCACGAACTCGG
>JAULYI010000021.1:0-11120 GCA_032117915.1 Kapaibacterium sp. (SeqCode)
AACATGAAATGCAACGATCGAAGGTCGCTGCGGCATCGATGCAAGCAACGTCTGCAGACGTGCTACGGCCGTATCACGTGGTATGTATCCAACAAGCGGATTGCAGGTGCCATTCAGCACGTTGTCAGAGCGGTCCGACTCATCGCTATACACGATCTCGGCCGTGGCATCATGGATGCCCTGTGACGTCGGCGTGAACGTGTATGGTGTCCATACGTTCACGGATCCTTCCGCAAGAATGCTGGGCCCTGCTACCGTCTGCTCATAGACGAGATTGTCCTGAAACCGGATCGTAAACCGTACCGTAAACGTACCAGAGGCTCGAGTGCCGCTGTTCGTGACCTCGAGGCCGACGCGCCCGGCACGGTTGATGCGGGGTAGCGGATCGAAGGTGAGCTTCTTGGCTACAAGATCTGTTGTCTGGGCGCTCGCCGTACTTACGGCCAACGCCAATGCCAGGATGGTGCATCGTAGTGCTGCATGCATATGGAGACTCCGAGATAGGGAACGGCGAAAAATAGGGAATAACCCACGCTTTCCCCCGGATACAGCAATGCCCCCTGCTCGATCCGGAACAGGGGGCATTGATTGGCTGTGGCTTTGTTGCAGAACCGATCTTGACGATCAGTAACGATAGTACTCGGGCTTGTAGGGCCCCTTCACCTCGACGCCGATGTAGTCGGCCTGTTTGGTGTTGAGGGTCTCCAGTTCGACGCCGATCTTCTTGAGGTGCAGACGGGCTACCTTCTCATCGAGGTGCTTCGGCAGCATATAGACCTTGTTCTCGTAGCGGTTGGAATGCTTCCAGAGCTCGATCTGTGCCAGCACTTGATTCGTGAAGGAGTTGGACATCACGAAGGAGGGGTGACCCATGGCGCAGCCGAGGTTAACAAGGCGGCCTTCGGCCAGAACGATGATCTGCTTCTTGTCGATGGTGTACAGGTCGACTTGTGGCTTGATCTCGACCTTGGACTTGCCGTAGCTCTTATTCAGCCAGGCCATGTCGATCTCGTTGTCGAAGTGGCCGATGTTGCAGACCACGGCCTTGTCCTTCATGGCACGGAAGTGCTTCTCCGTGATGATGTCGCAGTTGCCTGTGGCCGTTACCACGATGTCGGCGCGCTTGACAGCCTTGTCCATGGTCGTCACTTCGTAACCGTCCATGGCGGCCTGCAGGGCACAGATCGGATCGATCTCCGTAACGATCACACGTACGCCGGCGCCTTGCAGCGAAGCGGCCGATCCCTTGCCAACGTCACCGTAGCCTGCAACCACGGCTACCTTGCCGGCAAGCATCAGATCTGTGGCGCGGCGGATCGCGTCAACCAGCGACTCCTTGCAACCATACTTGTTGTCGAACTTGCTCTTCGTAACTGAGTCGTTGACGTTGATGGCGGGAAGGGGCAATGTGCCTGCCTTCATGCGGTCGTACAGGCGGTGCACACCCGTCGTGGTCTCTTCGGAGATGCCGCGGATGCCTTCGACGAGATGAGGGTACTTGTCGAGCACCATGTTGGTTAGGTCGCCACCGTCATCCAGGATCATGTTCAGCGGTTTGCGATCCTTGCCGAAGAACAGGGTCTGCTCGATACACCAGTCGAATTCATCTTCGTTCATGCCCTTCCAGGCGAAGACGGGAATGCCGGCCTTGGCGATGGCGGCCGCAGCGTGGTCCTGCGTCGAGAAGATGTTGCAGCTCGACCACGTCACGTCGGCACCCAAGTCAACGAGCGTCTCGATCAGCACAGCTGTCTGGATGGTCATGTGGAGACATCCGGCAACGCGGGCGCCGGCAAGGGGTTTCTTGCCCTTGTACTCGGCACGAAGTGCCATCAGGCCGGGCATCTCGGCCTCTGCCAGTTCGATCTCCTTGCGGCCGAAGGCTGCAAGGGACAAGTCGCTTACGCAGTATGCGTTTGCCTTGTGGGCGAACTCACCCTTGGCTACGCGCTTCGGCGTCGGCAGGCTGGTCGCACCCTTGGTGGTGCTCTTCTTGTGGACGCCGTTCTTGGCTGCACCATTCGTGGCTACGCCATTCTTGGCTGCTGCAGACGTCTTCTTGGTCGATGTCGTGGTTGTCATGGTGCTTTCTAGAGCGTGGTTAAGCAAGATTCGTACGGAACAGTTCAACAAGGTCAAGATGTTCCCAGGGGAACTCGTGACGTCCAAAATGACCGTAGGCAGCCGAGGGCTGATAGATCGGCCGGCGCAGGTGCAGGCGTTCGATGATGCCCTTGGGCGTGAGGTCGACGTTCTTCTGGACGAAGTCGCCGATCACGTGGGCCGGAACGGAGCTGCTGCCGTGCGTATCGACGTGAACAGATACCGGTTGGGCCACGCCAATGGCATAGGCTAGCTGGATCGTGCATTCACGGGCGACGCCCGCGGCAACAAGGTTCTTGGCCAGGTGTCGCGCCGCATAAGCGGCCGAGCGGTCAACCTTTGTCGGGTCCTTACCGGAGAACGCACCACCGCCGTGCGGTGCGCGACCACCGTAGGTATCCACGATGATCTTACGGCCTGTAAGGCCCGTATCTCCGTGGGGTCCGCCGATGACGAACTTGCCTGTCGGGTTGATGTGATACTGCGTGTCCGCCGTAAGGAGGTGCTCGGGAATCACGGCCTTGACCACATTCTCGATGATATCCTCGCGAATACGCTGATGATGGCCGTCGAAGTCCTTGTGCTGTGTTGACACAACGATGGTCGTAGCGCGAACGGGCGTGTTGTCGTCCGTGTACTCGATCGAAACCTGTGCTTTGGCATCGGGTCGCAAGTAGGGCATCAGGCGCGGCTCGTGCTTGCGGATGTCTGCAAGGCGCTTCATCAGCTTGTGCGAGTAGTAGATCGGCGCCGGCATGTATTCGTCTGTTTCCGTTGTCGCATAGCCGAACATCATGCCCTGGTCGCCTGCGCCACCGGTGTCAACGCCCATGGCGATGTCGGGCGACTGGCGGTTGATCACGTTGATCACGGCGCAGGACTCGGCATCGAAGCGCAGCTCGGGATCGGTATAACCGATCTCGCGGATCACACCGCGAACCACTTCCGGGAGGTCGATATAGGTTGACGTTGTGATCTCGCCGCCCACGACGATCATGCCGGTTGTGGCGAAACACTCGCATGCGACGCGACCCGTTGGATCGTCCTGCAGAACGCGGTCAAGGACCGCATCGGATACCTGATCGCAGACCTTGTCGGGATGGCCTTCGGATACAGACTCGGAGGTGAAAATGTACATGGGTGATGAAACGAGAGGTGAGAAGATGCGCGTTCTGGAGTCTGACGTCAATCCGAAAGCCGGACGACTGAGGCGTCACCAATGTTGATCGCGTGGAAGCGACCGCTGATCTCGGCGTGCTCGCCAACAATGGATCGATCTAGCGTGATGTCGGACACGGTGGCTTCGTTGCAGATGATGCTGTCACGGACGATGCTATTGCGCACCACAGCCCCCTTGGAGATCGTGGCATAGGGGCCGATCACGCTGTGCTCGACGATCGCTTCGGGATCGACATGCACGGGAGGAATGATGACGCAGCCTGCCGGCGTGCCGTTCATAGGACGTCGGTTCAGCAGGAACCGATTGGTCTCGAGCAGCGTCTCGGGTTTGCCGCAGTCATACCAACCCTCCACGGGAAAGGTGGTGAACTTCTCGCCGCGATCTACCATCAGCTGCAGAGCGTCCGTCAGCTGATACTCACCCTTGGTGCGGATGTCCTGCTGGATGAGTTCGTCAAGTGCCGTGCGTAGGCTTGCCGGGTTGTGAATGTAGTACAGTCCGACGATGGCCATGTTGGAGACCGGGCGCTCCGGCTTTTCGACAAGGCGGCTGATGAAGGTGCCTTCCGTGACGACCACGCCGAAGCGGCGTGGATCCTCGACGTGTTTGACGCCGAGCGACGAGAGGGCAGAGGTCTTGAGGACGCTCAGATCAACATCGAAGACGGTGTCTCCGAGGATGATCAGGACGGGTTCCTCGTTGAGCGATTCACGTGCTGTCCAGATCGCATGGCCAAGACCAAGCATCTCCGACTGTTCGACGAAGGTCACATCGAGGTTGTACGATGACCGAACAAACTCTTCGACCAGCTCGCCTTTGTAGCCGGTAATGATCGTGGCCGAGGTAACGTCCTGCTCGATCAAAGCATCAAGGATGTGGCCCAGAATGGGCTTCCCTGCCACGTTGACCAGTACCTTGGGCAGCGTATGCGTGAATGGCCGGAGGCGTGTGCCGATACCGGCAACAGGAATGACGGCATGCATAGGCCGCAAAGATACTTATTGCAGTCGGATGACCTGTCCTGCACGTAGTGCAGTGGAACGGCGGAGCGACTTGTTCTTCGTCCGGAGCACGTCGACGGTGGTCCCGAACTTCTCGGCGATCTCCGCCAGGGTGTCACCCTTCCGCACGCGATACTGCTTGGGTGTGGTTTTGGCGGCAGCAGCTGCCGCAGCTCCGCCGTTGATGTTGAGCACGTCGCCAGCCCGTATGCGATTGCCTTTGATGGTCGTGGGATTCCATGCTTGCAGGGTAGGAAGACTGATGCCGTAGCGTTTGGCAATGGACCCCGGTGTTTCGCCGGGTTTGACCGTGTGTTTTGCGGGCTTGGTCGTCTCGACGGGTGATTCCTCCGATGCTACCGATGGGCGTATGCCCTTGGTCTCGACGGTGAGCGTCGCACCGGCTCGCAGGGTGCTCGTGCGCCGAATGTTGTTCAGCTCGCAGATACGCTCCACCGTGGTGCCGTACTGCTCGGCGATCGTTGCCAGGGATTGTCCGCGGCGGATCGTGTGGTTTATGGTGCGGCGCACCGGTAGGCGTTCCACGCTTTGCTGTGGCATGGGCGGGATGGCCGCATCGGTCACGGCAACGACCAGCGTATCGCCAACGCGAATGTTGTCCGCACCGTCGGCGATGGCATTCCAGGCTCTCAGGTCTGTCATGCGTACGCCGTAGCGCTTTGCGATACCGTGCAGGTTCTCTCCGGGACGCACGGCATGGCGCACGCGTGAGCTGGGCATCGATTCGATGGATGCTGATGCTGTTTTCGAGGCGATGCGCGGTTCCTTTTGGGAAACACCGTCTCTTGCAGCGGCGCCAAGTTCGGATGTACGCTCGGTTGGAGCGCTGCCGGCCACGGGCACACGAAGTGTCGCGCCGCGGCGAAGGCGGGCCTTGTAGCCATCCAGACCGTTAATGGCAGCAACCTCGCCGGCGGTAACGCCGTAGCGCGAGGCGATCGACGCGAGTGTTTCGCCGCGTGCCACGGTATGTGACAGCCAAGGCAGTTTTTCTTCGTCCGTAAGCATGGCATAGCGCTCGCCGAAGGTGGCTATTGTGCCACGCGGAATCTTGAGCGCATAGGATGCACCGGGAGGCGTACAAAGACGGATGAGCTCGGGATTCAACGCCTTGATCGAGTCAATGCTGACGTCGGCACACTTGGCAAGCGCCGATAGGTTGCAAGGCTCCTTGACGTTGTATGTGTCGTAGTCGTACACGCTATGCAGCCGCAGGGAATCGTCGGTAAAGCCATAGGCCTGACGATTCATGGTAATGATGGACGTAGCGATGTACAGCGGGACGTAGTTCCGCGTCTCCCGTGGCAGGTGATCACGGATCTCCCAGAAGGTGGGCGAGGCGATGCCGGACTTCCTAATGGCCCGACGTACGCCTCCGGCACCGCAGTTATACGCTGCAAGCGCCAGATGCCAGTCTCCGAGGTCGTTGTACAGGTCTTTCAGAAACCGCATTGCCGCACGCGTGGCCTTTTCGGGGTCGCGCCGCTCGTCTTTCCAGAAGCTCACATCAAGGTCGTACTCGCGTCCTGTTGGCGTCATGAACTGCCACATGCCCACGGCCTTGGCGCGTGATACAGCGTTGGGGTTCAGCGCCGACTCCATCATGGCAAGGTGGACGATCTCCTCCGGCATGTTCTCCTCACGGGCGATGCGTCGCAGCATGTCCATCCAGCGGCCGCCTCGCTCCAGCCACACACGGAAGAACTTACGCCCCTTGTCAAGAGCCATGAAGGAGATGTTTTTTTCGACGTGGGAGTTGACGACGAGTGGGATCGACGTGGACGGAACGTGCACGCCCGGTGGCATGATGGACTTGGGCACGGCGCTCGCCGTTACGGGGGCGTCAACCTGTTCGAAGACCTTGTCACGGAGAATAAAGACGGACGAATTCTCGTCGAGCGCGTCGATGTCCTTGATGTAGCTCTCGTAATCATCAATGATCGTCTGCGCCAGCTCCGCGAAGTCGGCATTTTCTTCGATCCGCGGGAACGAGGCCAGATCGTTCAGCATGTCCAGGGCACGTTCGAAGAGCTTGGCGGCCTTGAGCGTGTCTTTGGATTCGATTGCGGAAAGGGCCGACAGGTAGCGCTTGCGGGCGATCTCGATCTTGTCGATGATGACTTCGTCCCACTCGCCGGCAATTCCCGGCTGTGCACCCTCATCCAGGTCCGAAAACTCGTCCGGAAAGACGGGGCGCACGGCTGCGGGGAGCTGTCGCGGCGGTAACGATGTTGAATCCTGGGCGCGCAGTGTTGACGGCACCAACGCCATCGCGACGCCCAGAATGGCGCCGGCGGCAAGCAGGATGCATCGTTTGTCCAGGGGATGGGAGGTCAGCCTCACTGGCAACGGAATGGTTCTCGCAATACGTGGCACGTGGCAATATGGCCACGGGGGGCATGACGGCCAAACCGGGCGTATCGTGCCTGATGCGGGAGGTTAGCGGAATCCGCCGTTGATCCAAGCACGGATCTTGGCGATCTCGCAGTCAGGCGCTTTGGGGCCGGAAGGGGGCATTGGTACGAAGCCCGGTGCGCGAGACATCGTGCCGACGAGCTTGCCGTTAGAGGCGTATTGCTGGACAAGGGCCTTGGTGCTAAGGTCGACGGCGCCGTTGCGCGTAAGGGCGTTGTGGCAGCCCGCGCAGCGCAGGTCGATGATGGGCTTGACGTCGGCCGCATAGGTCACATCAACGGTGTCGCAGGCCGATGTGGTACCGCAGTCCTCGTTCTTGGCACCTTCCTGGATCCAGCGACGAATGACGGCGGCCTGAGCATCAGAAAGGCGTGGGCGCGGCGGTGGAGGCATCTGGTCCTTGCCGGTTTCAAAGAGCACCTTGTACAACGAACTTTCATTGGGCTGTCCGGGGCGAACGAAGTCGCCTCGCCTGGACGCCATTACGGTGGTATATGACGTAACGTCAATACCTTCTTCGCGTGAAACGTTGTCATGGCATCCGCTTGTAGCACAGTTGCTTACCAGTATCGGGAGCACGTCGTTCTCGAAGCAGAACTTGACTGTTCCGGATGTATCGCCTCCGCCACCCGTAGTGTCGCCACCGCCGGTCGTATCGGTGCCGTTGTCAACAGTATCGACCGTTCCGGTCGGGCCGGTCGGCAGGTCATCCTCATGGCAGCCTGCGATCAGAGCAATCACCACAATGGTGGGGGCGATGAGTCGAAGGATGATGGAATGCATAGAGATCCGATTGTAGGGTCGTTGGTCAGTAGATGCGAATGATGCCGATGGTTCCCGGCGGTACGGGCAGGGATGACGTGCCTTGTGGCAGAGCACCGTGGTAAACGGTGCCGAGCCATTGTCCCAAGACGTTATAGGCCTCCAGTCGAGTGTCGATGTCGCCATTGGCCGTGACACCTGCCGTAGTGGATCCCGGCACATAGTGAACGGTCAGGTCCTGCTGTGACTTCGCCTCGGTAATGCTCAGTGGTCCGTCCTCCAGACGTCCGCGAGGCGTTAGCTGGCGTCCAGCGAGTGCGGGGTGGTCTGCGCCGTAGCGGTATACCTTGAAGACCATCGAGTTTTGCGGGAGTTGTCCTTGGCGGACGGGGCCGTTCATGCCAACGGGGCTGACGTAACGCCATACGAGATCGCCATCGGACGTAGCCTCGACCAACAGGCCCTGTGGTCCGAAGCAGGCAAGCGTATTGCCGTTCGGCAGCCGCGTAGCACCGCTGATGTTTGCCGCGTAGTAGCTGGTTCCGGACGGAGGCGTGAACATCCACGCAGGGGCCGCAGGTCCGAACGCAGCCCCCTTCTCCAGCACATAGGTACCGGATGCATCAAGGGGCGGTGTGAACTCTTCGACGGTGGAGTACCGTTCACCGCCGGGCCTGCCGTTGCCGTTATTGAAGACCATGATGTTGCCGGCGCCGACGAGGCCGCTGTCGATCCAGCGGGCATCGTGCTGACCCCAGAACTGCTGCGTTGCGGTGGTGCCGCGACCGTAGATCTGAGGGTTGCCGTAGCGGTAAACGAGTTTGCCGGACTTGCGGCTGATGACCCACAGTTCGTGGAGGTTGTGGACGCTCAGCATGACTTCGTCCCGAGCGGCATTGTACCGAACGGAATTCAGGTGCAGCCAGTCTGTGCGGTCGCCACCGGCATTGATGTCGATACGGTCGGGATTATCGGCGATCACACCATAGTTCGGAAGCGACGCGTCGGCATTCTGCACCAGATGATCGCGCGTGTCCCACGTCCATACGATCTCGCCCGAGGTTGGGCCGGTTTGCTTGACCTCGATGATGCGCTCCAGCCACATGGTCTGGTCGCGGAGCTTTGCCGTCCTACGGCCCAGGGCGAAGGCCGTATCGCGCGGGATCGGATACCATACCAGCAACAGGATATTTCCGTTGGGCATGATCTCGACGTCATGATGAGTGCGTCCGTTGGCTCCGTACAGCTGATACCGCCACTGCAGTTCGCCATTCCATGAAAACCGTTCTACGATGCCCCCCGATCCGCCGCCGTTCAGGGGCGTGTTTCCCTGCGGGGTGCCCGTGCGGAGCAAGCTGCCATCGTTCAGCAGCATGACAGCCTGACCAGGACGGAACTGGCTTTGCCACGTATGAACGACCTGACCATCATTATCGATCAAATAGGTCGTGGTCGTTGTGACGGGCGCCATGAGCGTGTAACCAGGGTAGGCGCGCGCCTCGTCGTGTTCCATCACGCCAACCGTTTGTGCGTTGAGGGTGACGGCACAGCAGAGGATGATCCCGAAAAGGTAGATCATGAGTGTCAATGCATAGTGCAACAGCCGATACCTCTGCAAAATGCACAGAACCCACGTGTTGGTCTATCGTTACGCCGCCGATGCTACCATGCCGTCACCGGGCGAGGTAGCCGCCGTCAACGGCGTAGTAGCTACCGGTAATGAACGAGGCTTTGGCACTGGTAAGAAAACACACTAGCTCGGCCACTTCGTGGGGGTGACCCAAGCGTCCGATCGGATGTTGCGCCACAATGGCTGTGCGGATGTCGTTGTTCTCGGTGATGCCGGCAATCATGGGCGTTTCGATAAAGGCGGGGCCTACGGCGTTGATGCGAACACCCTGCGCTGCATGGTCCAATGCTGCAGCACGGGTGAGACCGACAAGGCCGTGCTTTGCTGCTGTGTAGGCGGGAGCATTGGCGTAGCCAACCTGTCCAAGGATGGACGAGACGTTTACGATCGAACCGCCGCCATTGGCGAGCATGGCAGGGATCTGTGCTTTCATGCCCAGGAAGGGTCCGGTAAGGTTCACGTCGATCACATGCTGCCACGCCTCGACGGGATAATCTGCCGTCGGCGCGGAGGCTCCGCCGATGCCGGCATTGTTCACCGCATAGTCCAAGCGTCCGAACTCTCGTAGTGCTGTCTGCACGGCACGAACGTTGTCGTCCACCTTGGCCACATCGCAGTGCACGTAGTGCACTGCGCCACCCATATCGCGCAACTCGCGTTCAACGGCAGCGCCGGCCTCGTCCGAAACATCTGCCAGTACCACGGCAATACCTTCACGGACGTAGAGCTCGGCAATAGCCTTGCCGATGCCGGACGAAGCGCCCGTGACGAGGGCGACGGAACCGATAGTGTTCATGGGAGGCCTTGTTGTATGATTTGCGAGATACGTGATGGGCTGTCGTGACAACATTACGCCATCTGCCATGCGGACACTATGACGGAAATCACGTCCTATGTAACAGCAGAAGTGCATTACCCGGAGCGTTTCATCGGATCCTACGCGCTTGCATGCTATGTTGCCGTGGTTGTGCCAAACACTGCGTCGATCACGGTATGCAGCAAGGACGACGATAACGGTGAAGGATCCATGAAGACCGACAGACGGATGATACCTCCCAGGCAGGTGTGCTGTGCCACCATTGTACGCGACTGCAACGTTCATCTCCAACGTTGGAGTAGCGCGCGATGACGCATCCCAAGGTGCTGCTGATCGGAGGAAATCCGGGTCGGTGGACGTGGAAGGACCGTCTGCAGGACGCTCCGTATGACAACGGTATCGAAGCATGGGTGCACGCTACGCAGGGCACACATGTTGATCATCGGTCGGTGACGTTGGATGACGTGAATCGACACGACATCGTGATCTGCAATACGAACTTCATCTTCAAGCCGGGACCAATGACGAAGTACGTACGTCTGGCAGAAGAGCGTCGAAGCAATGTTCGTTGGGTGTCGCTGCTGGAAGGCGACATGCGCGACTACATGCGACCTGATGCGCTGATCCGGCGTGCATTCGACGCCAGTGATCTGGTGAACTGCATCAACAGGCATGCGACCGAGGCCTTGCAGCATATCACGTCGACGCCGGTGGCGTATATCGGTATCCCCTATCCGGTGGACGGTGTGCTCGCCTGTGCTACGCCCATTGCGGAACGGCAGCGTCGCGTGCACGTCTGCGCCTTTGTGCTCAAGCGATTGAATGACCACATCGTTGCCAGACAGCTGGGATTACCCATCGACGGATATCAATCCGGCATCAAACGTCGTCTGTCCGAAACCTATCGCAACTGGAAGCAGTATCGCACCGTGCTGGACAAGCAGGCACCGTTTGCCATGGCCAAGTCGTTGTACCAAGATCCGCAGCTTACCGTGCACGGCGAGGTGCCGATGCCGGTCTATTACAAGGCTGCAGGCAAGAACATCCTCTGGATCAACATGGACGAGCGCTTCACATGGGGGCGGTACGTACTTGACGCCGCAGCCCTGGGTGTGCCGATGGTCACTACACGATCTACCGGCCACGGCGACGTCCTCTTCCCCGATACCACGGTCGATACGGCCTTCGACG
>JAULYI010000022.1:0-7168 GCA_032117915.1 Kapaibacterium sp. (SeqCode)
GAACATCATCGCCTTCGTGCATTGTTTGGAACGATCACGCCGGCAACGGCACATCCGTTCGTCGCCATGAATACCATGCTCACCCAGCATGCCATGCTGATCCATGTTCATGGTGTTCTGGACAAACCACTGCATATCGTCTGTGTTGGTGATGCCCGTCATGGTGATGTACTGCACACTCCCCGTGTGTTTGTCCTTTCCGATCCGATGGCACGTGCCACGATCATTGAGTCGCATCACACCGTCGGTGACCATCAAAGTCTCGACGTTACCGTCGTCGAGCTGTCGGCCGAGGCACAGAGTGCTCTCCGATACATCAAGATCGTGAATGACGTCGACCATGCTTCACACATCGGATCGACGGCTGCCGTCGTTGCCCGTGATGCACGCGCGACATGTGCAACGATCATTACAGGTGGACGACTTGTGCGAAACGACCTGGCTGTTCGGCTTACAGAGCCCGGCGCAGAAGGGTATCTCTACGGAGTATCGGTTCTTGACGGAACGTCCCTTGCCGATAACCACACGGTCGTTGACCACATAGCACCGCACTGCCACAGTGAAGAGTTGTACAAGGGTGTGTATGACGGTAAGTCCATCGGCGTGTTCAACGGAAAGATCTTCGTTCGTGAAGATGCCCAGAAGACCACGGCCTACCAGTCAAACCACGCACTCCTGTTAAGCGAGGCCGCACAGATCAACGCGAAGCCACAGCTTGAGATCTGGGCTGACGACGTGAAGTGCTCCCATGGTGCTACGACGGGTCAGCTCAACGATGATGCCTTGTTCTATTTGCGCGCGCGCGGCGTTTCCGAGGCTGAGGCGCGAACGCTGCTAACGCATGCCTTTGCGGCCGAGGTGCTGGACCATCTCGATGACGATCCCGTGCGTGACTATTTGGTTGCACTTGTGGACGAAGCACTGGCGTGACAGCAACGCTCGATAGTACGTTCATCAGGGCAGCGTTCCCGATCCTCTCGCGACGAGTTCACGATGATCGTGCGCTGATCTATCTCGACAGTGCAAGTACAACGATGAAGCCCACGGCTGTCCTTGATGCCATTCGACGCTTCGACGAGTACCATTACAGCAACGTCCATCGCGGAGCTCACGTCCTGGCCTCGGAGGCTACGGAGATGTTTGAGCGTGCCCGGATGCGCGTAGCCGGGTTCCTTGGGGCTGAGTCCCACGAGATCATCTTCACCAAAGGGACGACAGAAAGTATCAATCTTGTCGCTTCGACATGGGGGCGTTCCGGCATAGGTCAGGGTGACGTGATCCTGGTCACGGAGATGGAACATCACGCAAACATCGTTCCATGGCAAATGCTAGCAGCGTCTGTCGGCGCCGTTGTCCGCCCGGTACCAGTACTGGACGACGGCACGCTGGACATGGATGCGCTTTCCTCGATGATGACTCCGGACGTTCGAATGCTTGCCGTCACCCACGTCTCGAACGTTCTCGGTACGGTCAACGATGTAGCTGCGATCTGTACGCTGGCACGTCGTCGTGGCATCATCACGGTCGTTGACGGAGCTCAGGCAATCCAGCACACACAGATTGACGTTCGCTCCATCGGATGCGACTTCTATGTGTTTTCGGCGCATAAACTCTACGGTCCTACCGGAACGGGCGTCCTGTTCGGGCGTGCGGAGCTGCTCGCTGCTATGCCGCCGTATCAGGGTGGCGGTGCAATGATCGATCGTGTGTCGTTCGCCGGTACGACCTATGCGGAACCGCCGATGCGGTTTGAGGCCGGTACACCGAACCTCGAGGGAGCGGTCGGACTTGCGGCGGCAATTGATTGGTTTGCGTCATTGGACGCCGGCGCCTTGCAGGATCATGACGTGGCCCTTGTAGAACGCGCCACGGAGCTGCTGCTAGCCGTGCCTGGCCTGCGCATTATCGGAACCGCACCCAACAAAGTCGGGATCGTTTCATTCGTTGTGGACAACGTACATGCCGCTGACATCGGTATGATCACCGACCGCATGGGTGTAGCGCTACGCGTTGGACATCATTGTGCCCAACCGCTCATGGAACGATATAGAGTGACCTCGACCGTACGCATGTCATTCGGCGTGCATACGACGATGGATGAGATCGAGACCGCCGTTGCTGCCGTTCATAAAGCCGTTGAGATGCTGCGATGAGTGTTATGACCATTGAACAGGCCGCGCAAGATCTTGTAGAGCAATTCGAGATGCTTCCGTCATGGGAGGACCGATATGCGCACATCATCTCCTATGGCAAGACCCTTGCCCCTTATCCCGAAGAGCACCGGACTGAAGCATTCAAGATCAAGGGATGTCAGTCACAGGTGTGGCTTCATCCGACCGTACAGGATGGATCGATCCACTTCGCCGCTGATAGCGACGCGAGCATCGTCAAAGGTATCATTGCCATGCTTCTCTATGTGTACAATGATCGTACGCCCACACAGATCCTGGCGATGAAGCCTGAGTTCATAGAGCGCATCGGACTGACGCAAGCACTGTCCGCCAACCGTGCCAACGGACTGTCGGCCATGCTCAAGCAGATCCAGTTATATGCGCTGGCACTCTCGCGGAGGACGTCATGAGCGAGCACATGCGCGACCGCGTGATCGAGACACTGCATACGATCTTTGACCCCGAGATCCCGATCGACATTTATGAACTCGGATTGATTTACGAAGTTCGTATTGTCAATGCTGACGTCGTCGAAGTAGTCATGACCCTAACCACACCAAACTGCCCGTCGGCACAGTCGTTACCGGCAGAGGTCGAGCGCAGTATCAAGGCTATGGATGGTGTGCGCGACTGTAATGTTTTTATCACGTTCGACCCACCCTGGGATAAGAGCATGATGTCGGAAGCTGCACTCTTCCAGATCGGATTGTTTTAATGGCTCCAACCTTTCATCGTCTTTCCGTTGCCGCTGTGGAACAGCTTACGCCGGATGCCGTGGCAATCTCTTTTGATGTACCCGCAGACCTTCGGGATACGTTCCGGTATAAGGCCGGACAGTATGTCACGTTGCGACTCACGATCGATGGCGTTGAATACCGCCGGAACTACTCGCTGTGCAGCAGTCCTGTTGTAGGCGAACGTCCGACGATCGGCGTAAAACGCGTCGCCAATGGGGCGGTAAGTCAGTATTTGCACGGCAACCTGACCGTTGGCGCAGCATTGGATCTCTATCCGCCGATGGGCTCCTTCTGTATTGAACCTAACCCTGCAAGCGCGATGGCATATGTGCTCTACGCTGGGGGAAGCGGCATCACACCGGTACTGAGCATCATGCGAACGCTCATCGAGCAGCAGCCGCAGAGCAGGATCACGCTCGTCTATGCCAATCGCGATGAACGTTCGATCATGTTTGCCGAACAGATCGATGCCCTCGCATCCTCGCATGCAGATCGTGTGGTTGTTCATCACGTGCTCGAAGACAACGCTTCCGCAACTCGTTCGTCCTATGCCGGCCGGCTGGACCAGGCTACGGCCGCGATGTTATTACCGAAGATCGTTGCCAACGCTGCCGGACAACAGCACTACGTATGCGGCCCGCAGGGAATGATGGAGGCGGTGGTCTCGTGGTTGCGTGCTGCTGGTGTCGAACAAGCAGCGATCCACCAAGAATTGTTCACGATTTCTAAGCATCAAGCAGAAACCATGAGTTCAGAAGCATCATCAACATCAGACGACGCAGTCGAGCGGAAGACACGTACGATCACGATACGGTTGTACGGCACTGAGAGCACGTTTGATGTCGAGCCGGATGAGACCATTCTAACGGCAGCTCAGCGCGCCAATCTTGATCCGCCATTTGCCTGCCAGATCGGGGCTTGTTGCACGTGCAGGGCTAAGCTTGTTTCCGGTACGGTGATCATGGACGAGCGAGAGGCTCTGTCCGATCATGAGATCGAAGAAGGATATATCCTTACCTGCCAGTCGCATCCGACAGCGGACAATGTGTTCGCTGATTACGACCAGTAAGAACCGCTATGCTGAAGATCTCCAAACGTGTAGAATATGCCTTGTTCGCAGTGCAGATGATGGCCCATCAGCCGGGTCTTGTCTCTGCCAAGGAGATCGCTGCGCGTTTTGATATCTCCTTCACGCTTGTCGCGAAGGTACTTCAGCTGCTTGTCCGAGCGGGCTACGTTCGTTCGTCGCAGGGTGTGCAGGGTGGCTACGCGCTGGCTGTCCCGCCAACGCAGATCTCCATTGCCGACATCATTACAGCGATCGAGGGCGGGAATCCCGCCATCGTTAGCTGTCAGTCCAGTCAGGAACACGAATGTTCGGTACATTCGTGCTGCACGATCAAGGAGCCCTTGGCAGTGCTGCAGGAGCGCATCGACGAGACGTTTCGATCCATGAGCGTCGCCGAGCTGGCCCGTCCGACGCTCGTTTCACTACAACTGTAACGGTCACATCGAGTACCACAACGGAGGTTTCCAATGTCTGTCGCAATCATGGGTGCCGAAACGATCTCCATACCCACCGGCATTACAGGTGCTGACGAGCACGATAACATCAACATCACTCCTAAAGCGCTGACAGAGGTCAAGAATATCAAGGCGCAGAATAGCATTCCCGATGATTACGGGCTGCGTCTGGGCGTGAAGGGCGGAGGCTGTTCCGGCCTGTCCTACACCCTTGGTTTCGATGCCCAGTCACGGGATCATGATCTCGTCCTTGATGCAGAAGGCGTTCGCGTGTTCATCGATGCGAAGTCGATGTTCTACCTGATGGGCGTCACACTTGACTTCAGCGATGGCCTAATGGGGCGTGGCTTTACGTTTAACAATCCCAACGCTACGAAGACCTGCGGCTGCGGCTCTTCGTTTGGCGCCTAACACACCAAGGAGCAATGTAATGGCATACGAATGGAAGTTTAACGCGCGACCGTATTCCGACGATGAGGCGAAGACCCTGCTTGCCGACGTGATCTCACCCGAGACGTCGGACTGGCACTACAACACCCATCACAAGGGCTATGTCACGTTTCTCAACAAGATCGAGGCAGCATTGCCCGGTGCAGATAAAGGGGCGGCGAATGGCAACTGGAGTGACTTCGGCGAACTGAAGCGTCGATTCACCTGGAACCACGGTGGCACGGTCCTGCATGATGTGTACTGGGATGTGCTTGGCGGTGACGGCGACCCCTCGAAGGGTCCTGAAGTATTAGCAGCCATCGAAGCCGAGTTTGGCTCGTTCGATGCATGGAAGGCCGACTTTAAAGCAACGGCAACCGCAGCTAAGCTATCAGGCTGGGGCGTCCTTTGCATTGACACACTCTACTCCGGTCGCCTGCTGAATGTGCTTGTCGATGAGCATCACTATGGTGCGATCTGGGGCGGTATTCCCCTTGTATCATGCGACGTGTTCGAACACGCATACTACCATAAGGATGGACCGGGGCGCGTCAAGTACATCGATGCCTTCCTCAATAATCTCCACTGGGGTCGTATCAACGAGCGCTTCCTGAAGGGACGCAAGTAAGTCTGTGACGCTTGGTCTGTTCCCGCTAAATCTGGTGCTGCTGCCCTCGGCGCAGCTTCCGCTACACATCTTCGAGCCGCGATATAAGCAGCTTATCGGCGAATGTTTGCATGATGGCCGTGCCTTCGGTATCAACCTTGTCGAAGGCACGCACATGCATGGTGTGGGCTGTACCGCTACCGTTGTGAAGCTCCTTCAGCGCCACCCCGATGGACGCATGGATGTGATTGTCCAAGGCGATAGACGATATCGTGTTACCGATGTCCATACGTCCGTTGCGCCGTACGTCGTTGCTGATGTCGAAGAGATCGAAGACGATGATGTGCCGATCGATGTCATGCTTCTTCGAGAGTGCGCTGATCTCTTCTCGACACTACTCGGCCTGGTCTACCCCGACCGTGATCAGATGGCGATCGAAGCGTATTTCGACTCGCCTCACCACGTGTCCTATATCATGGCACTCAAGGCAGGCCTGGACGTTCAGCAAAAGCAGCACATTCTAGAGCTGACGGATGAGAATGAACGCATTCTGTACCTGCGAGACCATATGAAGACCCTGATCCCGTCGATCGAGCGTGATCAGCTGGTGCAACGCGTGATCGCCAACGATGGATACATTATTCCGGGGCGGTCGAAATGAGTGGGCGGTACCAGCGGTCAACGTATAAGCTCATCGATCATCTCCTGTCAAACACCTATACGAACCCGCTCGAGATGCTTCGTGCGCTTGTTCACGACATCGTCGAGAACGACCGTTTCGTGGTGACCGGTGGTCGTGTCTGGGAGATCGACCCGGCCGAGGACGTGTACACACTGCGGCATCAGGAAGGAGAGGTCGAGTTTCTTTCCGAGGGAACACGCCGATCCGTGGCTGATATTCCCGCCATGGCAATGCTTGCTGCTACCAAAACGGTCGTTGTTGACGCTCTTACAGACGACGGATCCACCCGCACATATTCTCTTGTGGGTGTGGGCGATGTTGAGCGTCGGCCCAATGGCAAGTTGTATCAGTATGCACTTGCCTTTACGGCGAGGGAGCATAATGACGAATTCACGGATACGCTTGTCGTAGTCGGGAGTGTTGCAACCACGGCACTGCGTTCCATGCAAGCCACGATCCGCGAGCACCGTTTGCAGCGAGATCTGGATAAAGCGTGGGAGATCCAGCGAGGATTGGTACCTGATCATGCAACGGCTTTCCGCGAGTATGATGTGTACGGTATTTCGGTGCCTGATGCCGTTGTGGGAGGTGACTACTTCGATTACCTGCCGTCAAGTAGCGATGAGGAACGCCTCGGTATCGTGATCTCCGATGCCGCCAGCAAGGGCCTTCCTGCAGCCGTACAGGCGCTGTTCGTGAGCGGCGCGATGCGCATGGGGGCCGGATTCAACATCAAGATGTCGTCGCTCGTTGGCCGTCTGAACAGCTTGATCTGGGAGACCTTTCCGCTTGAGCGATTCGTTTCGCTCGTACTCTGCGAGCTGACAGCGTCAAGCAATGGTCTGGTACTCTATGTGAATGCCGGACACTGTCCACCGCTCCATTACCGCGCTGCTGACGATGCGTGTACCGGACTACAACCCACGGGTGGTATCCTGGGTATCGTCGAAGATCAACCATTTTATGTCGAAAATGTGAACATGGGGCATGGCGATATCCTCTTGCTGTTCACTGATGG
>JAULYI010000023.1:0-20353 GCA_032117915.1 Kapaibacterium sp. (SeqCode)
CCGTCTTCTTCGCTCTGGTTACAAATTCATTGACAGGGTATTGCTACCCTTTCATTGTGATCACGAAACGTCCGAAAACGCTTCGCTCTCTGTTTGCATGTGCTTCCCGTTGTCAAAGAACACCGAATCTCGTCAAGTGGGCCATGCTACGTTGCTTTGAGCAATGTCGCCGGCTGCCTTGCCGCCCCGTTGCAAACCCGTAGGTCGTTCAAGGGACTGCGAACTTACGGAGTCGGAACATTCTGTGCAAATGGTGGGTGAAAAAAATGGAGGACCCCACAAGAGAATCTACGTTCAACGGCACTGCGGTGGACTATAATGCGTAAATTTGCATGCTGTCATCCGTGCATTCACTTTGCAACGAGCGCCCATGGCGAAGCCACTTAGCATTCTTTTGGTGACGAGCGAGGTCTACCCGTTCATCAAGACGTCGGAACACGCCGATGTCTGGTATGCGCATGCCCTCGGCACCCGAGAGGTCGGACATGATATTCGCGTCATGATGCCGAAGTATGGTTTCATCTCCGAGCGAAAGAATCGCATTCACGAGATCAACCGACTGCGCGACATTCCCATACCCGTTGGCGATGAGAAGTATCCTGCAACGGTGAAGTCGTCGTCGATCAACAATCCTCGTGTAAAGGTACAGGCCTACATCACGACGAACGGCAACTTCCTTGATGCGAATAAGGGTGTCCTGCATGACATCGCATCAGGAAAAGAATTCTCGAATAACGATGACAGGTTCATCTTCTTCAATCGCACGGTGCTTGAAACCTGTTTGCTGCTTGGTTGGTTCCCCGACATCATCCATTGCGTGGGATGGCAGACAGGCCTGATCCCTGCGTACATCCGCACGATGTATGCGCAGGAATTCAAGAAGACGAAGGTGATGATGACGATCACGGACTTTGATGACCAGGGTGTCTTCCCCGCAAAGTCGATCGAGAAGACCGGCCTGGCCGAGCCGGCCACGTCGGCCATGAAGTACAAGAATAAGATGAACTTCCTGCGCGCCGGTGTTGCCTTCGCCGATCGCGTGACCACGACCTCTCCGGGCTATGCCGCCGAGCTGATGGCGTCGAAGGAGTTCAAGGACAACTGGGTGCCGCTGCTGAACAAGCGACCGCTGGCAGGCGTCCCCCATGGTATCGACATGCTGCAGTGGACGCCGAAGGCCGACCCGATCGTACGACCGAAGTTTGACGTAAAGGATCTGTCGAATAAGACATCAGCTCGCGAAGCGTTGCAGAAAATGGCAGGACTTCCGGTGGATGGGAACGCGATAGTGGCGTCATACGTGGGCCCGTTCGACGAACCACACGGCGCATCGCTGTTATTGAAGGCGATTCCGCAGCTACTGGCAGACCAGGTGCAAGTGATCATCTGTGCTGATCTTCCGAACGATCACCGCAAGGATCTGGAGGCCCTGGCCAAGAAGTCTCCGCGACTCGTGTGCTACAAGCATCCTGCCGATGAAGAGTTCCTCCACCACGTGATAGCCGGCTCGACGCTACTGCTGAAGCCCTCGAAGTCTGAGGCCAGCGGACAATACCAACGTGTTGCTCTGGCATACGGTACGATCCCCGTCGTGCGCGTCACCGGAGGCATCGCCGAAGGGCTCGTCGATGTCGATGACAAGGGCGGCGGCAATGCATTCCTCTTCAAGAAGTATGATGCGGCCGATCTATCCAAAGCTCTGAAACGTGCGCTTGCAGCCCATGCAACACACGAACAGTGGTCCGGCATCGTCGCCAACGCCATGGCTACACCCGTCGGCTGGGCACTCTCTGCAAAGCCCTATGACGAACTCTATCGTAACCTGATGAAGGATAAAGAGTGATCGTTGGAATGTTCTCGGCAGAGGCTGGTTTCAGGATTCTGCCGATCACCCTGCTTGCCATTGCGCTGACGATCACCGCGTGCAACGATGCTCCAACGGATCTGGGTTCCGACCTGGTACCCGGTACGGACTCGCTCTATGCTGCGTCTTCACTGCAGCAAGAGCTGTTTGATAGTGTGTTTACAGCATCGATGCGCGAACCTGCATTCAATGGCACATACGTGCTATTCGGCCGCACTGCCGACGCAGAGGCCCGGATGTTCGTCGAGTTTATCGACTACCCGTCCTTCGGTCCGGCCGATTCGTTCAGCGTTGTCCAGGCCGACCTGATAATGATCCCTCAAGCATATCTATACGGAGACACGGCTTCCCGTACGTTATCGATGACAGGCTACGAACTGCAAAAGCTGTGGAGTCCCACCGCAACATGGGACAGCATCTGGGCGCAGGACGGAAGTTCGACGTATTACTCGGCAGCCCAGAAGCCGATCTGCACCGTTTCGAAGGACCTGACGGCAACGGATAGCATTGTGTCCGTGCCGCTCGATCCCGCGGCAGCCAAAAGCTGGCTCGTCAAAGGCCCGGATTCGCTCCTTCGCAAGGAGCTCTTCGGCCTGGTGTTTGTGCCGACCGGCGGCTCGAGCATTCGGCTGTACCGCGCATTCAACAACGCAGCGTCCGTGATGCGCCTCCGCGTTGCAACGAAACGCCTTGGACGTGATACGATTGATACGACGTTTATCGAAGCCGCTATCGCAGGTTTCGTCAATGCCCCCTCCCCTTCTCCCGGTGCGTTATTGGTGCAAGGGGCACAGGTGTATCGAACGCAGTTTGATGTTGATCTTTCGACGATTCCGCACAATGCCGTGATCATGAGCGCTACGCTGCGCGTAACCGTTGATACGGCCGCATCCACAAGTGGTAATGGTCCGCGTGACGAGGTCTTGCGCCTGTCGTACTCCCCTGCAGGCTCACTCAGTCCGATCAACCTTTCCGTGCGCGGTGATGATGCGACGAAGACGTTTCGATTCGGCAATCTGGCGTCGCTCGTGCAGGATATGATGCGCAATGGCCGCAAAGGTACGCTTCGTATAGGGCCCGACGGCGCAAATGAGCTTTGGCGCATGAATCGTGTACCGCTGTTCCCAATGACGGCAGACACAGCACGACGCCCGAAGTTGAGCATCATCTACTCGACTCCATCGGTGATCAAATGATGCGTACACTGGCTTCTGTGTTGGCATTCCTTGGTCTCGTTTCGTCAAGCGCAGCCCAGGGCGGCGACTACTACTCTGTGCTGGGACTTGGGGATCATCGACGTCAGATCGGTGCCTTGTATGATGGTATGGCAGGTACATCCATCGCCATGCCGATGATGCACGGAATCAACCTGACGAATCCCGCATTGGCCGGAATGTCGCCACTGACACGCCTGCAGGTCGGATACCGATTCGATCAGCACCAAGTGTCGAATGCCTCCCGCTCGATCGCTCAGAATAACGGAGGCGTCGATGGTATCATGGCGCTGTTTGGAGTAGATACGGCGCTAGGCATCGGCATCACCTTCGGCCTTGAGCCTTATACGTCGGTCGATTATTCCGTGACGAAGAATCTGCGGACGTACGTCGATGGCGACACGATCATTGCCGCAAGTTTGCGACGCGGTCAGGGTGGTATCTCATCCATCGTCTTCGGTGCATCAGCCCGCGTCTTCGGTCGTCTGTTCGCCGGCTTTACCGTTCGATCGCTTGTTGGCACGATCACGATGGATGATGACGTGATCGCCCTCGGACAAGGCAACTACGACGCAGAGCAGCGCACATCGCATGACCTGCGTGGCATGATCGCGTCCGGTGGACTCTACTGGGAGGTCACCCCATCGATCGGCATTGGCGCGTTCATCAGCGGCGGCAGCGATGCGTCCGTACGCACAACAAATCAAGCTCGCGGCATCAGACCCGGTTCGATCTCCTACGATTCAACGCAGACCAAGGCATTCACCACGACACTTCCCTTCTCCTATGGCTTGGGTGCATCCTGGCGTTCAGGCCGCACACTGCTTGGAGCTGATGTCGAAGCGGCAGACTATACAGGCATGACGGTGAACGTGCCATCAACGGTGAGCTTCGGCAGCTCGCTCCGTGCATCGCTCGGTGCCACCTACCTAGGATCGCGTGTCGCCGGAGCTACATTCGGAGAGCGCGTCGGATACTCCGCAGGGCTAGCCTATGAGCGATCCTCATTCACCTTCCGCGGCCAGCCCCTTACCGAAGTCGCCGCAGCGATTGGCACGAACTTCCCCCTGGGCAATGCAGCAATGATCGATGTTGGCGTCAATATCGGACAGCGGACATCAGATGCGGAAGGGGCATTGCAAGACCTGTTCGGTCGACTGGTGGTGACGGTGAGCATCGGTGAACAGTGGTTCCGCCCGTTTGCCCGAGACTAAGGCGCTCTAAGAACGACCCTGCGAACGCGCGATGATGGACGTCGTCGAGCGCCCCTCAAGAAGCGGAATGATCACCACGCTTCCGCCATAATGCTCCACAACGTCGGCACCTACAACCGTGTCACGGGTATAGTCACCTCCCTTGACTAGTACGTCAGGGATCAGTGCGGTGATCACGGCTAGTGGCGTATCGTCGTCAAAGACGATCACGTGATCGACACATCGTAGCGCACCGAGCACTCGGGCCCGGTCTTCCTGGGTATTTACCGGCCTGGTCGGCCCCTTCAACCGACGCACGGAATCGTCGCTATTCAGTCCAACAACGAGGACATCGCCAAGCGCGCGCGCTTCCTCGAGATACGTCACATGACCCGCATGCAGGATGTCAAAGACACCGTTCGTGAAGACGACACGGCACGGCTCTGCGCGCAACAGCACGCGAAGGGCATCTGCGTCATGCTGGGTTAAGATAGCCACCTGGCACCTGCAACGCCCTGGAACTCGGTGACCGCAGACAGTAACTGATCCGCGGTGATGGTCACGATGCCGGGCTCTTCGACGACCACACCGGCAGCGACGTTCGCGATGCCTGCTGCTTCGCGAGCGGTGGCACCAGCAGCCACAAGGGCCGCAAGGGTCGCGATCGCCGTATCCCCTGCTCCGGAGACGTCGGCAACATGCCGGGCAACGGTAGGCACGGTGCTCACGCTTCCGTCTGCCTCTGCAAGCAGCATCCCGGCAGAGCCCAGCGTGATCAGCACATTTGTAGCGTTAAGCCGCTGCAAAAGCTCGGCAGCTCCCGCCCGCACATCGTCGATCGACTGCAGTGGACGCCCAAGTGCTTCTTCGGCTTCCTTGCGGTTTGGCTTCACAAGCCATGCACCCTGATAGGACCAAAAATTGCGGTGCTTCGGATCAACGAGAACGGGAATACCACGTGTTGATGCGAAGGCAATGACGCGCTCAATCAGGGCCGGCGATAGGACGCCTTTATCGTAATCTTCAAGGATGATGGCACGCAGAGCGGTACGCTGGTCCAGCACCGACAGCAGTCGATCTATAACGTCTGTGCCCACTGCCTCGCGCGTCTCACGGTCAAGCCTGACGATCTGCTGGTTATTACCGATGATCCGCGTCTTGACCGTCGTGGGACGTCCATCGTCAACAAGCAGACCTTCATCCGTTAGCCCACGCTCCCGGGCGATCTGCGAAACGGTACGACCGCTGGCGTCGTTACCGATGACGCCGCACAGGATCGGCGTGACGTTCAACGATAGCAAGTTGGCCGCTACATTGGCGGCACCACCCAGGTGAAAGGTCTCGGTGTCGACATCGACCACCGGTACCGGTGCCTCGGGTGAGACACGGCTGACGCTGCCCCAGAAATACCGGTCCAGCATGACATCACCGATGACGGCAACTTCTGTCGTTCCGGCCACTTCTAACAGTTCGGCGGCTCGATCGTGCGTGATCCTCGTCATGCAGCGTCAAGCTCCCGCTTCGGCGGGCGCAGCACGCTGTGCCAGTTCACGGTCGAGCAAGTAGATGGACGGACCATCCGTGCCCACAAGGCGCAGACGTTCGACGATCTCGGCCACCTGTGCTTCTTCTTCGACCTGCTCGCTGATGAACCACTGCAGGACGATCTGCAGTGGACGATCACGCTCCTCGATGGCAAGGTCATACAGGTCGTTGATGCGGCTGGTGATATACTGCTCGTGATGCTGTACCTGCTCGAACACGTCGGTAGCCGACGCATAGTCCTTGCGGGGCTCTGTAAGGGCCAGCAAATGGGCAGACGCGCCGCGGCTCAGCAGGAAGTCAAATAGCTTGCTGGCATGCATCGTTTCTTCCTGCCACTGCATGCGCATCCAGTGCGCCATGCCCGGCAGATTCCGTTCTGCACACCATGCAGACATGGCAAGGTAGATGTAGGCGCTCTGGAATTCCGCCTGGATCTGTTCGTTGAGTGCTTTCGCTAGTCGTGCTTGCATCGTGGGTCCTTTTGATTCAGTTCGCAAAAATAGCCCCTGAACGGGCTTCGTCCGTAGATTTGAACATTCACTGCATTTGTACACCATTTAGCGCAGCCGAGTTACCCTATGGCACGTCAAGAGTCCCTTACCCGCATCAGCATCGTAAATGCAGAGTTCTTCGCCTACCACGGCGTCAGACCAGATGAGAAGGCCCTCGGTGGACGCTTCCAGGTCGATGTTGATGTGATGTATAATGCGAAGTCGGCCGTCGTCAGTGATAACATTAACGACACGATCAACTACGAAGAAATGCTGTTTGTGGTCAACGAGCTCATGAGCAGCGAGCCGTACGACCTGATCGAGACGTTGGCCTATGATATCGCAACAGGTCTTCTCGAGAAGTTTGCCATAGCGCGCCAGGTCACAACACGCGTTCGTAAGCTGAATGTTCCCATTCAGCAGGTCATGGACTACGTCGAGGCCGAGTACACGGCCATCCACGACGTCGCGTAACGGCCTCCATCATGCATGCCCACGCCATACCCGTCGTTCTTGCTCTTGGTGCCAACCTGGGCGATCGCATCGAGACGATCCGCCGTGCCATTGCCATGCTGACGGACACCGTACTGCATGACGTGCGCGCATCGGCGATGTACGAGACCGAACCGGTAGGCTATATCGATCAGCCGTCGTTTATCAATATGGCTGTCGTCGGTGCGACAACCCTTTCGGCCTTGGAACTGCATCATCGCTGCAAGGCGATCGAGCTTGACCTAGGGCGTACCCCACGGGCAAAATGGCACGAGCGCGAGATCGATATCGACGTGGTGTTCTACGGCGGCAGTGTTGTATGTGAAGCCGACCTGATGATCCCGCATCCGCGAATGCACGAGCGACGTTTCGTGCTGCAGCCGTGCGCAGACATCGTACCGGCAATGCTGCATCCCGTCCTACATCGCCGCGTGGATGACCTGCTGCGGGACTGCACTGATATGGCTGCCGTGCAACGACTGACACCCGACCATTCCGCATGAGGATTCCCGAGCACATCATCGAGCAGGTACGATCGCAGTCCAACATCGTGGACGTGATCGGCGAACATGTGCGCCTGAAGCAGACCGGCAGGTCCTTTACAGGACTGTGTCCGTTCCACAAAGAAAAATCGCCGTCGTTCCATGTGAATCCCGAGCGAGGCATCTACAAGTGCTTCGGCTGCGGTAAGGCCGGTAACGTCATCACGTTCGTCACCGAGCATCAGCGCCTCGGTTTCGTCGACGCGGTACGCGCGCTGGCCCAACGCGTTGGCATCGTGATACCGGAAGATGAGGTCTCAGATCCCACCGGTATGGGCGCCCGCAAGGATGCTGCGTATCGCGCGCTTCGCGCAGCAGCGGAATTCTATTCGGCCACCCTGGAGTCGACATCGGGGAACACAGCCAGGATCTACTTCGCTAAGCGAGGCTTCAGCGAGACCATCATCAAGGACTTTGCACTTGGAGCGTCACCAGCAGGGTGGGATGGACTGATGAACCACCTGCGAGGCAGCGGTTTCACCGACGAGCACCTTGTGGATGCCGGACTCGTTGTGGTGCGCGAGGACGGACGCATGTATGACCGCTTCCGCGGTCGGGCCATGTTCACCATCCATGACGACGTAGGGCGTATCGTGGGTTTCACGGCGAGAGTGCTCGGCGACGAGCCCGATCAGCCGAAGTACATCAACTCGCCACAGTCAATTGTGTTCGAGAAGAGTCGCGTCCTGTACGGACTCGACAAGGCTAAGCGTCCCATCAACGCTCAGCGTAAAGCCGTTCTTGTCGAGGGTCAGGCCGACGTTGTGTCGCTGCACCAGGCAGGCTTTACGACAGCGGTGGCCAGCAGCGGAACGGCTCTCACCCGCGAACACCTGCAACTGCTGAAGAAGCATGCCGACACGGTGCTGTTTGTGTTCGATGCCGATAATGCCGGACAGAACGCAACGACCAAAGGCATAGAGCTCGCCCTGCAGACCGGGCTTGATCCGCGGATCGTAACACTGCCTCCGGGTACCGATCCCGATGCCTACGTGCGCGAACACGGGCCCCAAGCGTTTGCCGAACGTCTTGAACAGAATATCACCTGTATCGCCTTCCAGGCAGAACGCTTCCGCATGCTTGGCGAACTCGACGATGCCGTTTCCCAAGCCAAGGCCGTTCGCTTCATGCTCACGTGGATCGCCGGTGTACCCGATACGATCAGACATCCGTTCCTGGTGCGTGAACTCGCCGAGCAATTCCGACTGAACGAACAGGTCTTGCTACGTGAACTCGACCAACTTCGTCTGACGGCTCGACGTCAGGACCTGCCCGGAACCGGCAGCCGCCAGACGGTGCCGCAGGCACAGGCAGTCATCGCCCAACCAACGCCCCCTACTCCGCCCTCGATCCTGGCACCGGAACGTGAACTGATCAGAATATCGCTGACCAATGAAAACGGACTGGCGTTACTTGAGAACAAATACCTGGTGTCGACAGAGACCATGGTAACGGAACCGGCACGGCGGATCTTCCAACGTATTCTGATCACGCACGAGGAACATCCGGATGTGCTTCAGCACGTGGTAAACGACACCACGCTTGCCCCCGATGAACTTCGCGTTGTGGCCGACATTGCCTATGGTATCGAGACGCCGAGCGAGCGCTGGAACGATTTTGATGTTGAACTACCCGATCGGGAAGACGAACGCGTGATCCGTGATGCACTCCTGCGACTACGCATCGTTCGACTCGATACAAGAATAGAGGCGCTGTCCAGAACACTCGACGATATTGCCGACCAAGACGAGCGTGAGCGCATCATGGTGCGCATGAATCAATGCATCCAAACACGCGAGGAGACGCGACGTCTGTTCTATCATGACCTGGAGGACTTGCAATGGCTGCACGACGACGCGACGTCGGCATCCTCGTCTTCTGCATAGTGCTGGCTGCACTGCTCTGGGGATATGTGACGCTGACACGCACCTACGAGGATTATATATCCGTGCCCTTCAATGTGGTCACCCCAACCTCGGCAGCACTCCTCTCCACGGTGCCCGATCGCGTGACGGTGCGCGTGCGCGGTACCGGTTGGCAGCTTCTGAACATGCGTCTGATCTCGAACACCACAACAAATACACTCGATCTGTCACTGCTGAAGCCGACGGATCAAATGACGTACGTCGTCACCAAGACCGATCTGCTGCGGTCCATCGTTGCTACGCCCGGCACGCAGGTGCTTGACGTCACCCCAGGGTCGATGACGCTGGCCACCGGAGACGTAGCCGTGCGACGCGTACCCGTGCGCCTTCGCTCGTCCATCATGTGCCGCGATGGCTTCATGACGATTGGAGAGCCTCGAGTACAACCGATGACTGTGGAACTACGCGGAAGCGCTGCCATGATCGATAAGATCAGCTCATGGCCTACCGAGCTACTTGTGCTCGAGGATCAGCACGAGGGCCGCGAGGTAACGATCGCACTGAGCGACTCCATGTCAACGCTGATGAGCGTTACACCGAGGTCCGTTCGCGTAACGACCGATGTTCAGCAAAGTGCAGACCTTGTTGTGGACGGTATACCCGTTGAGCATGTCGCGACCAACCGACGCAATGATTTCCGGATCAGACCGAGCCGCGTGTCGGTGATCGTCAAGGGTGGCATCGCAGATCTGTCGAGACTAACGGCTCGCCACTTCCGCGCGATCATCGACGATTCAACATCGCTCGCCACAGGCCTCGCAAGACCTCGCATCGAAGCTCCTTCAACCGTCGTTGTCATCGGTACCATCCCTTCCATCGTACAGATAACGAGCGACGCACGATAAGTTCCCGTTACCTTGTGCCAGGCACAACATTCAATCACCCGCTGATTTGGAGACGTGACCATGACCGTACGCCTTCTCCTATGCTGTTTGCTACTCGCATGTAGCGTTGCCTCAGCCCAAAAGAGCGCTTACGTACCAGCCTATATCCGCGACACGAATACGGTCGAGGGAAAGCAGTTCGCTTGGGAACGCACCGCACAGAGTGCGAACTTCTTCATGATCTGGGGTGCCGGAGTCGGTAACGATCCATCGATCTACGAGAATCCCGATCTGCGCTTCGATCCTGCACGCGTACTGGATACGATGGAGTACGTGTATCGCCGGTGCAAGGACATGGGTATGATCAACCAGGATAGTGCATCACTAGCCAATGTGTACAAGTACGTGATCGTGATGTACAACACGTATGGTCCGGGCGGCCCCGAAGGATGGGCCAACGGCTGGGCCGTCGACGACTCGATTGGTGCATTCTGGGTACATCCCGGTGCCACACGCGACGGTGGCGTGATCGCCCACGAGTTCACGCACTCGCTGCAGGCGATGTATCACATCGACGGACAGAATCCGAATCGTGGCCCAAAGGCGATCTACGATAACGATGGTCTGTTCTATGAGACGCACGCTAACTATGTGCGGAATGTGATCTATCCCCAGGCCGTAACCTCGGATATCGATGCTCATCATTATCTCATGCTCGAACCGGACTGGAAGTTCAATTACGAGGGATATCATTTCCTGCTCCACATTCACCAGACACTCGGTCTTGATATGGTTAGTCGGATGTGGACCGAGTGGCTGCCGTTGGAGTATCCGTTGATGACGCTCAAGCGCCTTGCGGGAATGACGCAAGGAGTATTCAACGACTACATGTACGACTATGCCTGCCGGGCCGTATCGTGGGACTACGACCCGTGGGGACCATACCTGCGCGCATCCCGCACAGAGCGCATGCGTGCCGACTGGGGACGTATATGGGCCCAGCGTACGTTCGATGTGGTACGCGCGATCGATACGACCATCGGCCGTTACTACTCGGATCCGTACAATGCGCCACAGGACTACGGCTACAACGTTGTTCCGCTCTATGTGACGGACCGTTCCAAGCCTGTGGAGCTTGACTTCATCGGGCATACCGAGGTCAATGATCACGCCGGATGGCGCTACGGACTGGTAGCCGTAGGCAAGGATGGCGCAACGCAGCGCAGGGGCACCATGTCCAGCGACCCAAGATCAACACTGGCAATGGCGCTGCAACCGCAGGACTCCATGCTCTACCTTGTGGTGCTTGGCGCACCTGTCGATACCATGCATGCGAATCCGGAACTGCATAACACATGGAACGGCAATCCTAAACGATACCACTATCCGTGGGAGATGCGCCTTCGAAATGCACGGCCGGAAGGATATCAGGACCCCGAACTGGTACGTCCTCAGCTGCGCACCTCGCCCGGCAAGCGTCATCCAAACGGCGGTGGCTGGGTCGACAACCGCTCCGTGGTCGATGCCTCCGTCTTTGTCGGACCAAGAGCCATCGTCGCGGGTGCCTCGCGGATCACAGGCAACACGCGCATCGACGGCTATGCCTACGTACAGGACGCAGAAATCTCCGGATCAGTGGTGGTCACAGACAATGCCTTCATGCTCGGCGGCGTAGCAACCGACTCGGTCCGCATCATCGATCAGTGTCTGGCTGTTAACGACTCCCTCCGTGGTGGTGCCATCCTTGGAGGATGCTCACAGGTTCTGAACTACACCTTAGGGGGCGATGTGAAGGTCGATGGCGACCTCGTCGTGTACAATGAAGACGGGGCATGCTTTAGTGGTGAGTACCATGTTCTGACGCAGTACTACCGTAACGAGCTCCTTCCGTGTGACGGTCGTGACAGCACCCATCCTGAGAATGTGAGCGTCAACCGCCCCATCGTGTTTGAAACTGTCAGCGTCGCACAGGACCATGCGCCAATCACAGACATTATGCCGAATCCGGTCACAGACGATCAATGTACCGTCCTACTGGGCGACGTGGAGCGAGTTCTTGCTCATCGTGCCGTGCTCATCGATGTCACGGGTACGACCTATCCGATGCCGTCGTGGACGATGTCTACATCGGTCAGCATCAGTATGAACGTGCAGCATATCCCCACCGGGACCTACACGCTGTGTACCCTCGATAGTAACGGCAACATACTGGCACGACGACCCTTCGTTCGCCTACGCTAGTGAGGCGCGCAACATGCGCACCTTAGCGTATCAGTAGCGAACTGTCGCCATAACTCAGGAAGCGATAATCGTTCGCAAGGGCTGATGCGTAGACGTCACGCCATCGTTCGCCAATGAACGCGGCAACAAGCAGCAACAGCGTGTTACCGGGCTGGTGAAAGTTGGTCACAAGCGCATCGGCCATAGCGATGCGACAACCCGGGGCCAGCATGATACCCGTATCACCCCATGCCTCATCAACGCCATGCGCGTCGAGCCATTGAACGATGGCCGCCATGGCTTCGGCGCGAGACACGCTGTCCAACGAACTGTCGAATGCCTCCCATTGACCAACGTCCAGCGAGGTTACGGTCTCGATACCATCTCGCGCAATGCGGGCCCCAACGCAGAAGAGTGACTCGACGGTGCGCAGCGCCGTCGTGCCAACAACCGTCAACCACGGTTGTTGGCTCCGAGCACGTTCGGCGAGTAACGCAGCGGACTGCCGCGTTATGCCAAAGCGCTCGCGATGCATATCGTGATCGGCAGCGTCTTCTACCTCGACAGGCTTAAAGGTCCCCAGGCCCACATGCAGCGTCACATCCACGCGCTTCACGTCGTTGGCATCAAGGTCATGCAGGACCCGATCGGTGAAGTGCAGCGAGGCCGTCGGGGCAGCAACCGACCCCTCGACCTGCGCGAAGACGGTCTGATATCGTTGCTTATCGTCGCTATCCGTTTCGCGCTTGATATACGGCGGTAACGGAATGTCACCGGCGTGCACAAGGATCTCGGCCAAGGGGCGATCGTCCGCCCATGTCAGCGTTACGTGTGCTTCGGCGCCTTGGCGTTGTACCACGGTTGCGCGAAGGCCGGTTGCCTCATGCATCAGCTCCATGTCTTCGCGGATGTTTCGTCCGCCGAGCAGACACTCCCACGTCGAGACATCGGCCGAGGCAAGCACAACGGACGGATCGGCAGACGGTGCCACGGGGCGCGTTAGAAAGACCTCGACCATGCCACCCGTAGGTTTTTGCATCCGTAGCCGCGCATGGATCACGCGTGTGCGGTTCACCACTAGCGTTGACCCTGCCGGTAGAATTTCCGGCAGTTCGCAGAACACGCGATGGTCGATGATGCCGTCCGATCGGCTGACCAGCAGTTTACTGGCATCGCGTTCCGGAAGCGGATACATGGCGATACGGCCCGAGGGCAGGTCGTACGTGTAATCTCGTAGTTGTAGCGGGGGGATTCCGTGAGGCATGGGAAGGGAGTAAATTGCCGTTGTGCAACTTTCTTGGATCGCGGCCGTACGTGGGCTGCATTCCAAGCGATGAGAACAACTTTTTGGAGTCTGAACGATGCAAGATAGCGCCTCATTTCCTCCCGGTCCACCACTGCCCCCTACCTATAACCAACCCCGAAAGCGGTCACGCTGGTGGATTCCTTTGGCGGTGATCGCCGGAGTTATCATCGCTGGCATCATTGGTGTGACACTCTTTGTAGAGATCATTTCCGAAAAGGTGTCCACAAAGAATGACGTGGTCTCTGTGAGCGACAACACCGTCCTGCTTATGGACCTGACGGGTGGTGTGCCAGAGTATAGCGTGCCCAAACCGTTCAGTTTTGGCGGAGAGCAAAGCGGTCCCACGCTACGCGATGTGCTGACGGTGCTGGACAGGGCTGCCAAGGATCCGAAGATCCGCGGCCTTTACTACAGGGCCAGTGGCGACGGTATGGGATTCGCCAAGCTGTCGGAGATCCGCGATGCACTGATCAAGTTCAAGGCGTCGGGCAAGTTCATGTATGCCTTTATCGAGGCCGGCTCCAAGAGCCAATACTACATAGCCTCGGTCGCAGATTCGATCTTTATGCCGCAGGAGGGAATGCTGGAGTTCTCGGCCTTCGGAACCAATGCGCCCTTTTTGAAGGGTCTGCTCGACAAGGCTGGCGTCGAGATGTTCGTGCAGCAGTACGAGGAGTACAAGTCGGCTGCCGAGACCTTCAGCCGCACGTCATGGAGCGAGCCTGCCAAGCTCGAGGTCCGCGAACTCCTGGCACAGCGTCAGCAGCTCTTTGTTGATGCCGTCGCCGGAGCACGAAAGCTTGACCGTCAGACGGTGATCAACCACCTTGACACGGGACTCATGGCTGCCGAAGAGTTACTGCAGGCTGGACTGATCGACGGCCTGATGATGGAAGCTGACCTTCGCGAATTCGTAAGCAAGCGCCTTGATACCGCCGGCGTCAAGAGTCGGGGCAAGATGCGTCACGTCACCGTAAGCCAGTACCTTGCCAGCGACGAACCGACGATCGACGACGTTGCGGCGGACAAACGGATAGCCATCGTCTATGCCTCCGGCGCCATCGGTATGGGCAAAAACACCGACCCCTTCGACGGCGAGGGAATCTATCCGAAGAATCTCATCGCCGATCTGCGTCGTGCCGCCAATGACGACGACATCAACGGCATCATCCTACGTATCGACAGTCCCGGCGGCTCCGTGATCGGCTCGGACGAGATCTGGCGTGAGATCCGCGTGCTGCGCGAAAAGAAGCCCATCTATGCGTCGATGAGTGATGTCGCAGCATCGGGCGGCTACTACATCGCCATGGCATGCGACACCATCATCGCTCACCCTGCGACGATCACAGGCTCCATCGGCGTCATCCTGTCGATTCCCAACCTGTCCGGCACCATGGGCAAGCTCGGCGTCACGGTCGATACGATCAACCTTGGCCGCTCTGCCAACCTGATGAATCCGCTCATGCCCTTCACACCGGAGTTCAAGCGTCGGATCGACCAGACGGCATCACCGATCTACCGCCGGTTTGTCCAGAAGATGGCCGATGCCCGCGGTAAGTCCTTCGAGGATGCCCGAGCAGTCGCAAAGGGCCGCGTGTGGACCGGTGAGGCAGCCAAGAATGCCGGTCTTATTGATGCAACCGGTGGACTGGACGTTGCGATCAACATGATGAAGAAGCGCATCGGCGTGAAGCCCGAGGACAACGTCAAGATCCACACCTATCCCGAAAAGAAAGACGAGTTCGCCGCGCTACTGAAACTCCTTGGCATGGGCCAGCCCGACGAGGATGAAGGTGAAGCCGATATCACGGCCGATGCCCTCGCACAGCGACTCGTTTCGAAGGCTGTTGCCGACGAGACCGCTGCCGGACAGATCTGGAAGACACTTCCGCCGTCGGCACGCCAGCAGATCAAGCATACGGCAGTACTGATGGAACTCGGCAGACGCGAACATGCCATGGTTGCCCTGCCGGCGTTGGTACCCGTGGACTAACGCATAGCAACAGACCACGCCCCCTACCCCGCCTTGCTGTGGTAGGGTACGTATCACTGCACGTGGGTGCAGGTGACGATGGACGAACGACCGTCCATCCAATCACCTGCACCCATGTTCGTTCTATGAGCGCGGCGCACAGCCAAGCCACGCCGATTCCGTAGTTTTGCGGTTCGTTTCACATGTATCGAGCGATACGTCATGGACATTGAGACCTTTCCGAATCCGCGCCCAGAGCGCCCCTACACCATCACCCACGTTAACCCGGAATTCACATCAGTGTGCCCGAAGACGGGCCTGCCCGATTTTGGGACCATTACAGTGCGATACACGCCCGGTGCAACGTGCATCGAGCTTAAGGCGCTGAAATACTATTACCTGGACTTCCGCAACAAAGGCATCTTTTACGAGGCCGTCACCAACAAGATCCTTGACGATCTCGTGGCAGTATGCGATCCGGTTGAAATGACCGTCACAGCCGAGTGGAAGGCACGGGGCGGCATTCACAGCGTCATCGAAGTAACCCACCGTCGTCCCTGACATGCGCACCACCATCTCCAAACAGTTTCGCTGGGAAATGGGGCACAGACTTCCGTTCCACGAGGGGCTGTGCAAGAACGTCCATGGCCACTCCTACGAGGCCCATGTGATCCTGTCGGGAGAACCCGATGCGAATGGCATGGTGATGGATTACTACGACATGAAGACGCTGATCATGCCAACGATCGATGCGCTCGATCATGCCTTCATCTGCGACCGTTCGGACACACTCATGGTGTCCTTTTTGACCGAGAGCAACCTCAAGGCCTTCTACGTAGATATGCCAACCACGGCCGAGAACATTGCCCGTATGTTGGTGGACGACGTCGTTGCCAGACTGCCTGCACATCATCGTATCGACCACGTCCGGGTCCGCGTCTTCGAGACCGAAAAGACCTATGCCGAGGTCGAGCGATCCATCTGATCACGCCACTCAACCGAACCATGGTACGCGTCCGCTTTGCCCCCTCCCCCACAGGCTTCCTGCATATTGGCAGCTTGCGCACGGCCCTCTACAACTTCCTTTATGCCCGTCATCATGGCGGTGTATGCATCCTTCGCATCGAGGATACCGACCGCACGAGGTTTGTTGAAGGGGCGATAGAGGAACAGATCGCATCGCTGGCATGGGCCGGTGTGACCTTCGATGAGGGTCCGCACGTTGGCGGCAACTATGGTCCGTACATCCAATCCGAACGCTTCGACCTCTACCGTCAGTACGGCATGCAGCTGGTCGAGAGCGGACACGCCTACTATGCATTTGATACGAGCGAGGAGCTTGACGCCATGCGCGTGCGCCAGCAGGCGGCGGGCATTGCTCCCAAGTATGACCGTTCGTCGATGCGGAATCAGTACACGTTGGGCGAACAGGAGACGCAGCGACTGCTTGATGAAGGTGCCGCCCATGTCATCCGCCTGAAGGTGCCGCTTACGTCAGACGTGCGCTTCCATGACGAGATACGCGGTGACGTGATCGTGAACGGCCGCGAGATCGACGACCAGATCCTGCTGAAGAGCGACGGCTTCCCGACCTATCACCTTGCGAACGTGGTCGACGATCACCTGATGGAGATCACACACGTGATCCGCGCCGAAGAGTGGTTGCCGTCAACACCGAAGCACGTCTTGCTGTACGAGGCGTTCGGCTGGAAGGCGCCGACGTTTGCCCACGTACCACTGATGCTCAACCCCGACCGCACAAAGATGTCCAAGCGTCATGGCGATGTGATGGTCCGTGATTTTGCGGGCAAGGGCTACTTCCCTGACGCACTCGTAAACTTCGTTGCTATGTGCGGATGGAATCCCGCCGAGGATCGCGAGATCTATGCGATGCACGAACTCATCGACCGCTTCACGCTTGACCGCGTACACAAGGCGGGTGCCGTGTTCGACTACAAGAAACTCGAATGGATGAATGCCGAGTACCTGCGTGCGAAGGCCCCTGCAGACCTGGCTGCCGATCTTATGCCGACACTGGAACAGGCGGGCTACACGTATCGTGATTCGGCCTTCGTTGCCAGTGTCATTGCACTGCTACGCGAGCGCGTGACCTTCCTGCAGGACATCGCCACCTTCGGCGATTACCTGTTCGGTGATACGTTGGCACCGCTTGATGAGGCAACGGAAGCACAGCTTCGCGATGACGCCGCCCTGCGGGCGGCGCTGGCCGCGTTCCGCGACGGACTTACAGACGCTGTGCTGGCCGATGCCGACGCCTTTAAGGCTCACGCCAAGGCAAGCGCCGAGGCGGCCGGCCTTGCCATGGGCAAGTTCATGAAGCCAATGCGCATCGTTGTCACCCACCGTGACGTCGGTGCCGACCTCCACCCCACCCTGCAACTGCTTGGATCATCTCGATGTATCGCAAGGATCGACGCCTTCTTGTCCTGACGGCACTCGTCTGCGTGCTTCTCGCCGGCTGTACGGCAAGTGCGCCGCGTCCTACAACCACTGCCCCCTGCATCACGGACAAGCTGAAAGGCCTTGTGATCCGTTGGGGTACAGAGGAGGCTACGGGACATGTGCAGGCCTATGAGATGAACACCATGGGCGAGATCTTCGATGTCTCAGGCCCCATTGGAATGAAGACCGAGCCGAAGTACATCACGCATCTAGACCAGACGGTCTATTGCGAACGTGCTGCCGCCATCAAGGATGCCTTTCTGCAGACGCAGGCCATGAATGTGCGTGGACAACGAGCGCGCTTCATGGAGTATGCGAATCCGAGTGCGGACGTATATTTACGGGTGGTATGGAACCCTGACCTGTCAACCTTCCAGAGTCGATACTTCAGGACAGAATACGATGCGATCATGGCTCACATCCCTGCCGACTGATACACATGAAGATCCTTATTGTCGACGATAACCGTGACTACTGCGCAACCATTGCCGATGTTGTTCAACGGCAAGGCTGGGAAACAGAGACGCGATACAGTCCGGAAGCCGCCACGGCCTACCTTCAGACGTCTGCACGCGATGTAGCGCTGATGCTGCTCGACATTGAGTTTGGCAGCGAGTCAACAAAGACCGGCATCGATATGCTCGAGACTTCCATCAAGCAGTTCCCGTCGGTACCCGTCATCATGATCTCGGGCAAGGGCACGATCGAAGTCGCTGTGAAAGCCACCAAGCTGGGTGCGCTCAACTTTATTGACAAATCAACGCTCAGCAACGACCGTCTGGTAGAGGTCCTGTCCAGCGCTATGCAGCGCGTAGCGGCAGATCGCAACAACGACGAGCTCCGAAAACATATAGAGGCACAGGGCATCATCGGCCGCAGCGGCGTGATGATGGACGTAGCCGACAAGATTCTGCGCTATGGCCGTACAGACCTGAACGTACTGATCACCGGTGAGACGGGAACGGGTAAGAAGCTCGTAGCAAACGCCCTGCATAACGTCAGTAAACGCGGCAAGTATCCCTTCATCACGGTCGATATTCCCAACATCCCTCGCGATCTGTTTCAGAGCGAACTCTTCGGTCACATGAAAGGTGCCTTCTCCGGCGCCATGGAAACAAAGCGTGGTCTGTTCCATCAGGCGCATCGCGGCACGCTCTTCATGGACGAGATCGGCGACATGCCGCTGGAACTGCAGGCCAACCTGCTGCTGCCAATGGAGCAGAAGGCCGTGCGGCGCGTGGGCTCCGTAGAGACGGAAGAGGTCGATATCCGCTTCGTGTCCGCCACGGACCGCGACCTTGTCAGCGGCATGCAGGAAGGTCGATTCCGCGAGCAGCTCTATCACCGTTTACGCGAGTGCGAGATCTATATCCCTGCCCTGCGTGAGCGCCGCGAGGATATCCCCCTGATCGTTGACTACTATGTTGCCAAGCACAACCGCGAAATGGGTGACGCAAAGTCTATGGCGCCCGGCACCATGGACTACCTTACCGCGTACGCATGGCCGGGCAATGTGCGTGAGCTTGCCAGCGTGATGCGCGTTGCGCTGCAGACCTCGGCATCCGATACCCTTTCCGTTGCAGACCTGCACCGCATCCTCACGCGCGGCACCTCCTTTGCACCAGTGGTGGTTGGGGGCGTTGCATCGCACGCTGCACCGCGTCCCGCCGAGCATGCGCAGCAGCCCTCCGATGCTACCGTCCTGTCGGACGATCGCTCACTGAAAGATGACCTTGCGGCCGTCGATAAGCTGAAGATCGAGAAGACCCTGGAACGCACCAGCGGTAACGTCAGTAAGTCCGCCGCCATTCTTGGCGTAAGCCGCGAGACCCTGCACAACAAGATCCGCAAGTACGACATCGACGTACAGACGTTCAGATCCCGATAAGAATCGTTCCGGATCGAAACGATTCGTTCGCCATTCGTTCCCCGGGCTCTCGCCCGGGGCTAGCCATTGACGCCCATCACGTTCCTCGGGCTCTCGCCCGGGGCTAGCTATTGACACTCATCACGTTCCCCGGGCTCTCGCCCGGGGCTAGCTATTGACGCCCTAACGTTCCCCGGGCTCTCGCCCGGGGCTAGCTATTGACGCCCATCACGTTCCTCGGGCTCTCGCCCGGGGCTAGCTATTGACACTCATCACGTTCCCCGGGCTCTCGCCCGGGGCTAGCTATTGACGCTCTAACGTTCCCCGGGCTCTTGCCCGGGGCTAGCTATTGACGCCCGGGGCTAGCTATTGACGCCCATCACGTTCCCCGGGCTCTCGCCCGGGGCTAGCTATTGACGCCCTAACGTTCCTCGG
>JAULYI010000024.1:0-4040 GCA_032117915.1 Kapaibacterium sp. (SeqCode)
GCCGCTTGCAGCGGCACCAGCAGGTCACCTATTCGTGGGTCGTGTTCGGGGTCGCGCGAGTACATCAGCGCGTCACAACGAATGGAATCGTCGTGATTCCCGTGGGTGTCTCGCACGTTAAGGTATATGCTCCGGCCGCCATGCCCTCGGGCATGGGATACCGCAATGCGGTGGCCGACGGCGTACCGTTGAAGATCACGGCCACGCTGCGGCCAAGTTGATCGACCACGGACAGACGAAGGACTGACGGAAGATCGGCGAGTTCCACGACAGCTTCGCCTTCCGTTGTGATCGGATTGGGCACAACGGCTACGTCAACAACTTCCGTAGGAACCATGTCGTGCACCGACGAGGCATTCGTGGCCTCGCCTACGAGGCGCACCGTCTTTGTCGGCATCCGCATGTCATTGCTTTCAATGCGGAGCGTTCCCGTACGACGTCCGGCATCGACTGACGAAAACTCGACATCGATGTCGAGCGTGTCGCCAAAGGCCAGCGTCACGCCTCCGGCCGTATCACGCGAGAACCGCGTGATCGTGAAGTAGTTTTTGAGTGATGAAGCGATCAGACTCTTGATACGCAGACCCATGGAGTTTTCGGGTGTCACACGCAGCGTGCGTTTGACCTTGCCCCCCGGAGCAGTCTGACCAAAATTGAGCGTATCGGTCGAGGTCGCGATCGTTGCCTTCGGGCCCACGCTGAACTGATGCCACACGCGGTTACCGAAATCCGGATCGAAGTTCTTGAGCGGCAGGTTGCCGGAGCGAAGCGAGAGGCTACCGCTACCCAGCTGACTGCGCAGGAACCAGAAGTCAAGGCCGTACCCAAGTCGATTCTCGAGAATGAACTCGTAGCATCCATCGTCAAGCTTGTATGAAAGCTCGTAGAGCTTATTGCTCTCGAGATTCGAGCCCGATGCGACAGGAGTACCGTCAATCTTCTTGAGCGTCCAACTATACTGTTCGTTCGCAAAGTTATTCGTCTTGAGCACCACGGTCACATCGTTGTAGTACTGCGGTGCCGGCTCGTACGTCGTCGTGAGCATATCATTATCGGCATAGCCGTCGGCTCCGCCGTTCGGCGCAGACACCGTCACGCGGAACGTTGCCGATTCTTCGCTGCTACCCCATGCAGGACTAGGTAGCGATAGCGTGTCCTTGCCAAGGAAGGGCAAGGAGCCTTTCCAGTCAAACGTAGAAGGCGATGCACCGTCGACACCATAGGTGACCTTGAGTGCTGTGAGCGTCTGCGAACCGCGGTTCTGGATGACGACAACGGGATTACCGCAGATGGGATTCAGGCGGCTGTAAAGTTCATACGTGTTCGGGCTGATGATCTGGTCGACGGCAGCATCGACTTGATGGTTGACGTTGCCGTAGCCCACGAGCTGTGCCGATACCACCCAGTCACCCCAGTTCTCAGCCGTAGTATCCGGCTTGATACCATAGTCGATCGTGTTGATCTCGCCCGGCTTCACCCAGGGCGTGATCTCGTGGTCATACAGATCGACCGGAGCACCAGGACACCAGCCGGCACGGTCGATCAACCACGTGCCGCCTTGCGGAAACACGGGATTGTCGCCGCACTCCGTCCACAGCAGCCACTCACTGCGCTTTACGCCGTTGACGGAGATGTTGTGGAATCGCTGGCAGAACTCCGCGCATTGGGTTGGGTTATCGAATCCGTGTCCGCTCGTCCATGTCTTGACACGGAAGTTCGATGCATCAGCACGGATGGGAACATCAACGGGTGCAAGTGCCTTATCCTGCAGGATGCTGTTGAACGATGCGCCGTACACGCCCCACAACTGATCGAGCTGTTTGACGTCGCGGATCGGTGTACCCTTGATGAAGACGAAGGTAAGATCGATCAGCTCCTGCTGGTTACCGGCACTCAGCGTTACGTTGCCGCGAAGGATCGGCGCGTAGTCTGTTACGTCAAAGATCCACTTGAAGCCCTTCGGGCCAAGGTCAAGACCGATGCCATACGGTGTAATGTAGCGGCCGATCTCCCACGTTACGATCGGACTGTAGTACGTGCTTGTCGTTTTGCGAAGTGTCTCGACGACGGGGATCATCATTGAGTCCTGTACGACGCCCGTCTCGTCAAGGATCTGAACCATGCCGGCCTCTTGTACCAGGATCGTATCCGTGGGTACGCTGGGATGGTCGGTGGCATCCGGACGATAGATGCGCGGTTGGACAGGACGGCCATACAGGATGACACTGGTCATCTTGGGCTCGATCTCGACGTCGATGTCGCGGCGCGTCGATGTTGTCGTCACGTCACCCGTCTCAAAGCCCATCACGGGTCGTGCACCGTTAGACGCCGTCATGTGCCCAAGTTCAGCATCGCGAAGCTTGAAGCGCGTTGGGCGTCCAACAAGCGTGCCATGATAGCCGGACTTCGACATGTCGCGAGCAACATTGGGGTCCGTATCCTGCTCACCGGTGAAGTAGGCGATCAGATTATCATAGGAGGGATGCGAGGACGTGATGCCTCGATGCATGTACGATGCGATCGTCGCCGAGTCGAGCGCCTTGTTCCACACCTGGAACTCATCAAGGAAACCTTCATATGAAGCAGAACCGCCTGAGCCGATAAAGAACTTCTTGATGCCCTTCATGGAACGGGTCTTGCCATTGCCTTCGTGGAACAGCTTGCCATTGTGATACACGCGCATGATGCCGGAGGCCGACTTCGTAAAGGCCCAGTGATTCCACTGTCCTTCGAACGTCTCTACCGGTGTTCCCTTTTCGATGCGGTCAACAGCACCGCTGGCAGGGTCGTATCCGCAGTCCCAGTACACAACGCTGTTGTCCCACGGCAGGTGGATGTTCACCACGCGACGTCCAAGCGAGTCATAGGCCTCCATCGTGTTATGCGCACGAGGCATCAGCTTTGCATTGCCCCATGACCAGAAGGCGATCGTCAGTTCTTTGTCAATGTCGGTTCCGATCGTCGAATCAACCACGATCACGTCACCATTCGTAAAGGCATAGGCATAGCGCGAAGCATCTGTCACAAGACCGGTTCCACCCGCAGCTTCGATGGCAACGGGTTGGGCCGCGGTCGTGCCAAGACAGGTGATGTCAACAATGATGTCTGATGTGCCATCCCACGCAAAGGTAGTTGTAAGGGGCAGTGGCTGCAGGCTGTCGCCGAAGGTCACGGAGCGTCGGATCACTGTGGTGAATCCTGCATTGTCGAACGTCTTGGGTGTAGCTGCGTTGGCTTCCTGCTTCATGTTCACGGTAAGCAAGGTGGCCGTCGTCGCTGCGCGACCACGCAGACGAATGCCCTTGATGCTTCCTTCGGAGAGTCCGGCGGCCTTGAGTTCGGCTGCCGTGTACACGTAGCGGGTTCGGCTTCCGTTCGGGTCGAGGATGGCTGCGTTATTCTGGCCTCCGGCACCAACAGTGAACCAGTCGCCCGTAGCGCCGGCTGCTCGCGTTGCCGAAAACGTGCGGTACTTCCGCTTGAGCGGAAGCGGGTCAAGGCGATACCTGAGCGAGTCAGGCGTGGAGCGTCGCACAACGTAGTTCACTTGCGACAGCATCGTCGAATCATACTCACCCGTCGAGTCGGTCACAAAGGTATACGTCAGATAGTCCCATTCACCGCAGTCGAATCGGTCCTGCGTGGTACGTGGGTCACACTTCAGCGTGTACTCCATCAGCACCTTCTCGTAGCGCTGCTTTGGCGGGAAGGCCCATGTGCCCGAGCGCTTCGTGATGTCGTCAAAGGTGAGCGTCTTAACGCGAATGGTGTCACCGGCCATGGCCGATGCTACGCCAAGCAGCATAACGGCGAGTGCAAGGGAACAGCGTAGAGCAAACTGCATGTCGTATTCTCCGTGGTTGGGGCAGGAAAATACGCATGCAGACGCTATCAATGTCGGGCAACGCCCCCGTCCACATTGATCGTCTGTCCGGTGATAATGCCGGAGGCTGGCAGCGCGAGAAACGCCACGACATTTGCGATATCCTCCGGCTCGTCGGCACGGTGAACAGCCTGAGCGGGCAGGATGTGCTCCAGCA
>JAULYI010000025.1:0-6759 GCA_032117915.1 Kapaibacterium sp. (SeqCode)
TACTGTTGCGTCCACTCTATGCCGAGCAAAGCCGGATCTTTCATCAGGACATCCTTCCTGCATTACGAAAAGAGGGCATCCACTTCCACGCTGTCGATGAACTCACGGTCGATGAGCGCGAAGAGTTCGATCAGGACTTTGTTGATAACATCATGCCGGTGCTTACACCGCTGGCACTCGACCCGGGGCATCCGTTTCCGCGATTGCTCAACCGCTCCATAAACATTGCCTTTGTCCTGACCGATCATGTTGATGGGCAGACGGAGACCAAGATCGCCGTTCTGCAGCTGCCGTCCGCGCTGCCACGACTGATGCGGTTGCCGCGGACGGGCGGGCACCACTTCGTGCTGCTGGACGATGTGATCCGTGCAAATGCAGGCGTCCTCTTTCCCGGATTGGAGTTTCGCGAGGCACATGTCTTCCGTGTGACGCGTGATGCCGATGTCGAGATCGCCGACGATGAGGCCGGAGATCTGATCACCGCTGTCGCCGAAGGCATACGTCAGCGCCGGTGGGGTACCGATGCCGTGCGTATGGAGATAGGTCCGGATATGCCGCGATTCCTGTCGCAGTTCCTCTGTCGGTCGTTAGACCTAGAACCATCGGACGTTTATCAGACGGATGTGCCGATGAATCTGCAGGACTTCCTGACGCTGATGTCGCTCGACAAGCGACGCTTGAAAGATCCGCCATTGGTATCGCGGGTACCCATCGAGCTGGCGCAGGACGGCGAGAACATGTTCGACGTGCTCAAGGAAGGCGACATTCTTGTGCACCATCCGTTCGATTCGTTCACGAACTCGGTGGTGACGTTTCTGAAGACGGCTGCGCGTGATCCGCAGGTGCTGGCCATCAAGATCACACTGTACCGCGCAGGCGGCAAGTCGCCGGTGATCGACGCGCTGCGCGAGGCAGCAGAGAATGGAAAGAACGTCACGGCATTTGTTGAGCTGAAGGCCCGGTTCGACGAGGAAACGAATATCGCCTGGGCACGTGCACTTGAACAGGCAGGCGTACACGTTGTCTATGGCATCGTCGGCTTGAAGACCCACTGCAAGGTATGTCTGGTGATCCGCAAAGAAGGGCGCAATGTGCTGACGTATGCCCATGTTGCAACAGGGAACTATAACCTGTCAACATCACGCCTGTACACCGATGTGGGAATCTTCACGGCGCGTCAGGAGTTCGAGCGCGACTTCGTGCACTTATTCAACTTGCTTACGGGCTATTCAAAGCACCGAGCATGGCAGCATATCGGTGTTGCACCGGTAAATCTCCGTGAAAAACTGCTGGCGCTCATCGATCGTGAGGCCGACCATCAACGGGACGGCAAAAAAGGGCATATCGTTGCGAAGATGAACGCTCTGATCGACCCTGACATCATCCGTGCGCTGTACAGGGCCTCGCAGGCCGGCGTAAAGATCGACCTGATCGTGCGCGGGGTTTGTACGCTTCGTCCGGGTGTCCCCGGCGTAAGCGAAACGATCACTGTGCGAAGCATCCTCGATCGATTCCTGGAACACAGCCGCGTCTTTCTATTCAGAAACGGCGGTGATGACGAGGTCTTCATCTCAAGTGCCGACTGGATGACACGCAACATGCATCGGCGTGTAGAGATGATGTTTCCCGTCTATGACGAGCGCGTGAAAAAGCAGCTGAAGGACATCCTTGAGGCATATTTGCGGGACAATGTCAAGGCACGTGTGTTGCGGTCTGACGGGTCGTATGACCGTGTTACGTCCGCCGATGATGCGTTCCGCGTTCAACTGTCCATGCTTGATGCACCCCGGCGCCGTCGATGAAGCTTACTACGGTCATTGCCCTGCGATACCTCAAACCTCGTCGGTTGAACATTATCGGCGTCATCGGCATGCTGTCAATGATCGGCATTGCGATCGGTACTGCGGCACTCATCGTCGTCATGTCGATCTTTAACGGCTTCCGTTCCGTGGCCGATCAGGTCATGATCGGGTTTGGTCCACATCTGCGCATCATTCCTACCCAGGGGTCTGTGCTCAACAACGCGGCGAGCCTTGTTGCTGCCGCTCAACGTATTGGCAGTGCGATGCCGGTGGTCACATCACGCGTGGTGATCCAGCGCGATGGCATCACGGCCGTTGCAACGGCCAACGGTGTGCCGCCGTCGGCACCACTTGGCGGTGTGCGACAGCGTCTCGTGGCCGGTCTCGTGCGTACGCATGGACAGACGGCCGGCGATCTTCCCGGGTTGGTCATGGGCATCGGCTTGGCCGAGAAACTGCAGACGTATATCGGTGATACGGTGACGTTGCTTTCACCGGAAATGATAGAGCAGGCGCTGACATCCATGGTGCGGCCATCCGGACGTCGCGCCGTTGTACAGGGAATCTACCAAGCGAATACACTACGCGAGATCGATCACGCGACGCTGTTCACTGCGGATGACCTTCTGCACTCGCTCACACGTCGCACGGGCTTAAGCGCTGTCGATATTCTGGTGGACGATCCGCAGTCGGCCAATGATGTTGCCTCAGCACTCCGAACGCAGGTAGGCGATGACGTAAAGGTGCTCACATGGAACGATCTCAACGAGGGTCTGTATAACACGATGCAGCTTGAGCGCATCGGTTCGTTCATCGTCCTGGCCCTGATCATCGTTGTTGCGGCGTTCAACGTGCTGGTAACGCTCACGTTGGGTGTCGGCGAGAAGCGTCGCGATATCGCCCTGCTGAAGACCATGGGAGCCACCGACGGCGACGTGGCGCGCATCTTCCGGTTGCAGGGTATCATGATCGGTGCCATCGCCGTGGTTGTCGGTGCGACAGCCGGATCGGCCCTCGTCCTTGGTCAGCGTGCATTTCAGTGGATCGCCTTCGACCCAACTGCCGGGTACCTGGTGCCGGCACTGCCTGTTGAGCTGCACTTCGTTGATGTTGCACTGACGGCTGTTACGGGACTGTGCCTGGCCGGAGTAGCAGCGGTCTATCCGGCGCGGCGCGCAGCGCGCGCCGTTGTTGCCGACGGCATCCGTGTTGACTGACGCCGTTATGCAGCCGTCAGCCCAAGTATGCACGCTCGAGTGCATCGATGGCCGTGACCGTGATGTCGTCACACACGGCATAGCCCTCACGCGTTAGCCGAAGCACATCGCCCGTGTCCCGCACCATGTCTGCATCGAGCCAGTACTGAAGATGCGGCTGCAGGGCAAGGCGAGCATCAATGCCGAAGCGATGCCGGAACGCGTGTACCGGTAGGCCGTCGGCCCTTAGGTGAAGGAACGTGTACTCTACCAGTTGAGCAGTGGTGTCGAGTACTTCTGTGTTTGCCTGTGGTACCTCGCCGGCGTCGACCCTTGCCCCCCACGCCGTGAGTGAGCGATGATTCCAGTATCGTGTGTTCCCGAGCAGGCCATGAGCACTGGGGCCAACGGCGATGTAAGGCTCTGCATGCCAATAGGTAAGGTTGTGGCGACAGGTGCGGCCGTTACGTGCGAAGTTGCTGACCTCGTATTGCTCGTATCCGGAACCTGCCAAACGATCCATGACGTGGGCATACATCGCAGCATCGAACTCCTCTGCATGGGGCTTGACGGTGCCTTTCTTCCACTGCGTGTACAAGGGAGTGCCGGGCTCAAAGATGAGCGAGTAGGCACTGATGTGATCGGGCTCGAGTGCGAGCATCCTATCAACAGAGTAGGCAAGAGACTCCATCGTCTGCGGCGGTAGGGCGAACATGAGGTCCATGTTCACGTTGTCGAAGCCGGCCTTACGAGCAAGCAGCATCGCTTGGTCTGCATCGTCGGCATTATGGATACGAGCCAGGAATGTGAGCTCGACTTCGTTGAAGCTCTGGACGCCGAATGACAACCTGTTCATGCCAAGGGAACGATACGCTCGCAGATTCTCGATCGTAACCGTGCCAGGATTGCATTCCATGGTGCATTCTGCGTCAGGTGCTACCGAATAGCATGCATGTACGCGGTCGAGGATACGTTCCATCTGCAGTGGTGTGAGCAACGATGGAGTGCCGCCGCCAAAGAAGATGCTTGTGCAGGGTGTTGAACGGTCGGACCGCATGGAGAGCTCAACAAGCAGCCGATCCACAAAGGCATCGATCAATCCCGTCGATTCGATCGAGTAGAAGTCGCAGTACACGCACTTCTTCTCGCAGAATGGAATGTGTAGGTACAACCCTTGCATGCTAGCGAACCGGAGCGAAAAAGCGCCCAAGGCGCAGGTGCGGTTCCGTGTTGGCGTCATCGGGACCATAGGACCAATACACAAAGAGCGGCATGCCGATAATTCGATCCGTATGCAACGGACCCCAGAACCGCGAGTCGTAGCTGTTCGCCCGATTGTCGCCGAGGACGTACACATGGCCTGCCGGGACTAACACTTCCTGCACAAACGCATCCTCTGAGATTCGAATGGGGCTATGAGCGGCGCTCTGCGGCGGTGCGGGCTGTCGCTGTCCGTTCACGAAGAGTGACGTGGCCGTCATCCTCACGGTGTCGCCGCCAACAGCCACCACGCGTTTGATCAACGGCTGGCCAGACGGAACACCGGGCAGATCGTCGGAAAGGGTAAAGACGACAACGTCGCCACGACGAACATCACGTAGCAGGAAGGCGATCTTGCTAACCACGATCTGGTCGCCCACCTGAAGCGTATGCTCCATGGAGTGCGACGGAATGCGGAAGGCGCCAACGACAAAGACGCGCAGCACAAGGGCCACAATGATGGCCGCTACGGCACTCGATAGGATGTCTCGTGCGATGGTCATCGGTACGTAAGCGTTTCGGAGGTCGTGCCGAGGCGTCAGCGGATGATCGTGCCGAGGCGTGACCAGCGGACGCGCTTGATCTTCTCGGAGACCGGATACTCGACCTGGCCGTGATATCCCTGCATCTGGGCTGTACGGGTTGCGATCTCGTCGACATTCTGCCAGGACCAGTACACGATCATGGGCGTTCCAACGACCGCTGCCTCGGGTATGAAGCCCCAGTAACGCGAGTCCAGCGAGTTATCCCGATTATCACCCATGCCGAACACATAGTCACGCTCGACCACATACTGGGAAACCGGCTCACCGTCGATCCTGATGTTGACCTCGTCGACCAGGTGGCCCTCGCGGCGGATGAACGTGGACCACTCGCCAATGTTCTGCTGGTTGAGCGTGATCACGTCGCCCTTTGCAGGGATACGGATCGGACCGTAGTCGTCGCGCGTGTAGCCGCGGCCGGGAGGAAAGGTCAGATAGCGATCCTCTTCCCAGCGTGCCTGACGGTATTCCGGCGGCCAGTTCGCGAACTGACCCTCGGCAGGGAGGCCATATTCAACGCCGTTGACGTAGGTGCGGCCACCGCGGATGTGCAGGGTATCACCGGCAACGGCAATGCAGCGCTTCAGGTAGTACTCGAAATTCTCTGCCTTGTCCTGATCACGGTTGCCCGGGAAGATGAAGACGATCACGTCTCCCTGTTCCGGCGGACTGAGTGGCGGAAGCTTGTAATACGGCAGACTCATGTTGATGAACGGTATGATCTGCGGCGTTGACGGTCCGTAGATAAACTTGTTCACAAACACGTAGTCGCCCGCCATCACCGTACGCTCCATGGAGCCCGTGGGGACGGTGAACGAGGCCAGAGCCAGACCGTTGACGATCGTGACCACGCTGACGGCCCATACGATGGTCTTCACCCATGCAACCAGATGTTCGGTCACGGTCTCCGGAGGCTTGGCATTCAGGTGCTTCTCGCGGCGCGTGCGAAGCCAGTTGCCGAACGCGCCGGGTATGGGCTTGATGAGGTGATCGTAGAGGGGCATAGTGCAGGATGTTAGTCAATGGAGAGAACGGCAAGGAAGGCTTCCTGCGGGATCTCCACGCGGCCTACCTGCTTCATGCGCTTCTTGCCTTCTTTCTGCTTCTCGAGAAGTTTTCGTTTACGGGAGATGTCGCCACCGTAGCACTTGGCCAGCACGTTCTTCCGGATGGCGCTGATGCTCTCGCGGGCGATGATCTTCGAGCCGATAGCGGCCTGGATCGCTACTTCGAACATCTGGCGGGGGATGAGCTCCTTGAGTTTGACGCAGAGCTTCTTGCCCCACTCGTGGGCCTTCTGGCGGTGAACGATCGATGACAGAGCATCGACCTGTTCGCCGTTCAGCAGAATGTCCATCCGCACAAGGTCGCCCGACTTGTAATCGCTGTACTCATAGTCCAGCGAAGCATAACCGCGGGTATTGCTCTTGAGCTTGTCATAGAAGTCGAACACGACCTCGGCAAGCGGAAGCTCGAAGGTCATGTCCACACGGTCCGACGACAGATAGGTCTGTCCGAGCATCACCCCACGTCGGTCGATGCAGAGCTTCATGATCGCGCCGATGTATTCCGTCGGCGAGATGATCTGTGCACGAATGAAGGGTTCTTCCAGCGACGCGATCAGTGTCGGGTTGGGCAGCTGCGCCGGATTATCCACCCACAGCTCTTCGTCTTTTGTGGTCACCACGCGGTAGCGCACGTTGGGCACCGTGGTAACGATCACCTGGTTGAACTCGCGTTCCAGGCGTTCCTGGACGATCTCCATGTGGAGCAGACCCAGGAAGCCGCAGCGGAAGCCGAAGCCCAGAGCCGTCGATGACTCCGGTTCGAATGTGATGGCCGAGTCGTTGAGCGTGAGCTTGCCCAGTGCTTCGCGCAGATCTTCGAAGTCATCGGAGTCGGCCGGGTAAATACCCGAGAACACCATGGGCTTTACCTCGCGGAAGCCCTCGATGGCAC
>JAULYI010000026.1:0-11088 GCA_032117915.1 Kapaibacterium sp. (SeqCode)
TGAAGAACGACAAGCGTGTCGTTGTTCGTGTCAACGACAGGGGCCCGTGGAAACACGGACGTCTGCTTGACGTGTCAAAAGCCGCTGCCATCGATCTCGACATGATACGAGACGGCACCGCACGGGTGCGCATCGAGGTTGTTGCTGACACTACAGAGGCTGCGGACTGAGAGTCTAGTCGCTGTCTGCGGGCCGGCCTTACAGGAAGGGCAGCTTTACAACCTCGGCCGGGAAGGTCGTGTTCCTAGCAGCGATCTCGATCATCGTTCCCGGTGCTGCGAGGTTGGCAGGAACGTAGCCCATGCCAATACCTGTGCCCAGGCCGGGTGATGTGTTGCCGCTGGTAACGCGGCCAACCGTCTCACCGCCCAGCGTGATCGGATAGCCTGTACGAGGGATCAGTTTTTCGGACCGCATAACGAATCCAACGAGCTTCCGTGTTGGTCCTGCCTCCTTAACCTGCTGGATCACATCACTGGCGTTGAACGGCCCTTTGGCAAGTTTCGTGATCCATCCAAGGCCTGCCTCGATGGGATTGGTCGTGTTGTCAATGTCATTACCATACAGACAGTAGCCCTTCTCCAGCCGGAGCGTATCGCGGGCACCCAGCCCGATCCACTCGATACCGTCGGCCTCTCCGGCGGCGAACAGTGCCTGGACCACAGTGGCGGCAACGGTTGCATCACCCTTGAAGTATAGCTCAAAGCCAAGCTCACCCGTATATCCCGTGCGCGAGATGATGGCCGGCACGCCTGCGACCGAACCGGTGACGAAACTGTAGAAGGCCACGTCTCCCAGTGGCTGGTCTGCGATGCGCTGCACAACATCAAGGCTCTTGGGACCCTGTACCGCGAGAAGACTGTAGTCGTCGCTCTCGTCCACCACGGTCACGTCACCCATGGCCGCAGCATGCTGTAGGACCCATTCAAGGTCTTTGTCCTTGCATGCTCCGTTCACCACGAGCATGTAATCATCACCACGATGATATACCAGCAGGTCATCCACAATGCCCCCTTCGGGATAGCACATGGCCGAGTACTGTGCCTTGCCGGGTGTGAGTTTGGACGCATCGTTAATGGTGATCTGCTGTATCAGTGCCAGTGCGTTCGGACCACTGATGATAAACTCGCCCATATGTGACACATCAAACACCCCAACGCCGGTTCGTACAACGTTGTGCTCATGAAGGATGCCCTTAGGATATTGGATGGGCATTTCAAAGCCGGTAAATGACACCATTTTGGCTCCGACGGCCTGGTGCATGGCATGGAAGTGTGTGGTCTTCATGGAATTCCTGTTCGGAAGAGATAAGGGTCGCAAATATACGCGGTAACGTGCGCCTTGCCCGAAATCGTTTCCGATGGCTGCCTGCTAATGTGATGCAAGATTCTGCTTGCCTACCCTACGGCATATTTACTACATTTGGTGCGGCAGGATTCTGCTACTTCGTTAGAATGTGTGTGGTGGGACGTGGAAGACAGGGATAACCCGGTCTCCGAAGCCCGACGGGTGGTGCCGTCGGGTTTTTTTTTGGTGCCGACGCTGCCACGCAGATCAGCGTTTTATTTATGCACACCAAGATATTTCGTACGCCGCATAGTCTAGTATTTACTAATATCACCCACAGCGAAAGTCATACACTGCATGATGATATCTGATGCTACGACATTCGACGTAGAAACGGAATCATAACAGTAACGCATAGATGCAGAGGGATACTGCGGACGATGTGCTGATGCAGCGTGGAGATCGCTCGAGACTAGGGACAATCAACGAGTGCGTATGCCAGATAATGGCAGCGCCGATCATTCACATATGCAGGGGATTACGCCTATGCTACGGATAGGGTACGTGATTGTGATCGCACTATTGGCGATCGCACAGTCCGCCGCCCAGGACCGAACCATTACTGGTAAAGTGTCCGACCAAGACGGGAAACCGGTTGGCGGCGCAGTTGTCCAAGGGAAGGCCTCGACGGTTGGTACGTTTACAAAGCCGAATGGCACCTACTCCATCAAGGTGCGCAATACGGTGAAAGCTCTGGTCTTCAAGCTGGTCGGCAAGAAGACAACAGAGGTTGAGATCGGTGATAAAACCGAGATCGACGTTGTGCTGAAGGATGATGCCGTGAGTGCCGACGAAGTGGTCGTCACGGCCATCGGTCTTGAGCGCTCGAAAAAGTCGCTCGGTTATGCCACGCAGGCAGTTGATGGCAAGGCTCTTGTGCAGTCGCGTGAGACAAATGTCGTTAGCGCTCTGTCCGGCAAGGTTGCCGGTGTTCAGGTGATCAACTCCACAGGTGTTCCCGGTGCATCCGCGTTCATCCGCATCCGCGGTAACAACTCGATTACGGGTAACAACCAGCCTCTCTTCGTTGTCGACGGTATTCCGATTGACAACTCGCAGTCGTTCTCGGGTAATCCCGACAACGGAAGCAACAACCTCCTGGACGGTGTTGCTTACTCGAATCGTGCGATCGACCTCAATCCGAACGATATCGAGGATATGACGGTCCTGAAGGGCCCGGCCGCTACGGCCCTGTACGGTATCCGTGCCGCCGGCGGTGCTATCATCATCACCACGAAGAAGGGACGTCCCCAGGCCGATGGCAAGCTGAACGTCAACTTCAACTCGACGATGAGCATCGATCAGGTCAACCGCCTGCCCGAACTGCAGAACAAGTACTCGCAGGGTTCCGGCGGAGCATTTCTCAATCCAGCTCCCGGTGCTTCGCGCTCATGGGGCGCTGCGATCGATACACTGTTCTTTGACGACGTGCCTACGGCCTTCGATAGCCGTGGCTCGATCGTTGGTGCAAGTGATCCGCGCGCCAAGACGAAGATGGCTCCGCATGACAACCTCGCGGACTTCTTCCGTACTGGTTATACGTATGACAACTCCGTCAACATGTCGGGTGGCAACGAGAACGGAACGTTCTACGTCAGCTTCGGCAACCTCACGTCGAACGGTATCGTGCCGAACAGCACGTGGGAGCGTAACACGGTCAAGGCAAGCGGCGCTGCACAGATCTCGACGGATCTGCGCGCAAGTGCGAACATGACGTATGTGAACTCGGGTGGCCAGCGTATTCAGCAGGGCTCGAACGTCTCCGGTGTGATGCTTGGTCTGCTGCGTACACCGCCGTCGTATGACAACTCCTATGGTTTTGGCGCAGATGCTGCCAATACGCCTAACGCGTACTCGACCGCTGCCGGTACACAGCGCACCTATCGTGCCGGTGTCGGTTATGACAATCCGTTCTGGACCGTTAACAAGAACCCCTTCACAGACGACGTGAACCGCCTATATGGTAACGTGCAGCTCGACTGGGGTCTGATGACGGGCGTTGACCTTATGTACCGCATTGGTGCTGACGTCTACAGCGACCGCCGCAAGCAGATCTTCGCGATCAACAGCCGTTCGGCGCCGACTGGCCGCGTGTTCGAAGACCAGCAGTTCAACCGTGACATTACGTCAGACCTTATCCTGACGATCACGCAGGAGCTCGACGAAGATTGGGACCTGCAGGTCCTGCTCGGTAACAACCTGTTCTCGACCTATGGTCAGCAGGTTTTCGTGCAGGGTGACGGTCTGGGAGCCCAAGGCTTCTTCAACCTGTCGAATGCTTCCAGCGTTCTTGCTCGCGAGAGCATCGGTCAGAAGCGCACCATGGCTATGTACGGTGACGTTCGCCTGTCGTACATGGACGCTCTGTTCATCAACGTGACGGCTCGTAACGAATGGTCAACATCGCTGCCGGAAAACAACAATTCGTTCTTCTATCCCGCCGTCAGTGTCTCTGCAGTGCTTACAGACCTGATTCCTGAGCTGAAGAATGACATTCTAAGCTACATGCAGGTCCGCAGCAACTTCGCTATGGTTGGTAAGGACGCTCCGATCTACGCAACGGTCACGACCTACGGTCAGGGCGGTGCTGCAGACGGTTGGACAGATGGTGTGTCGTTCCCGTTCAACGGCGTGATCGGCTACTCGAAGGGCAATACCCTTGGTGCTGCTGACCTGCGTCCGGAAATGACGACGTCATGGGAAGTTGGCTTCGATGTTCGTTTCCTTGACAACATGTTCGGCCTCGACTTCACGTACTACAACTCGCTGTCGGAAGATCAGATCTTCTCCGTGCCGATCGCAGCATCAAGCGGTTTCGGCGCAGAAGTTCGTAACGCCGGTTCGATCTCCAACAACGGTTTCGAAGTCGTGTTCAACGCATCGCCGCTTCGTGGCGATATCAACTGGGACATCAACCTGAACTTCACGCAGAACGTCAATAAGGTTGAGTCGCTCGCTCCGGGCGTTGACCAGATCTTCCTTGGTGGCTTCCTTGGTGCCTCGGTCCGTGCCGTTGCAGGTAAGGCCTACGGTTCGATCTACGGCTTTGGCTGGGCTCGCGACAGCGCTTCGAATAAGATCCTGATCGACGATGATCCGAATTCACCCTCCTATGGGCAGCCCATCCTGGACCCCGAAGAGCGTGCTTTCGGTTCGGCTAACCCCGATTGGCTGATGGGTGTCCGCAACTCGTTCTCGTGGAACGGCCTGACGCTGTCCTTCCTGTTCGACATCCGTCAGGGTGGCTACATCTGGAACGGTACGCGCTCGGCACTTATCTTCTTCGGTACAGCCAAGGAGACAGAAGCTCGTGGCACGACGAAGGTGTTTGATGGTGTCAAGGCATCTACCGGCCAGCCGAACGATATCGTTGCTACGCTCGACGAAAACTGGTTTGTGTTCGGCAATGGTAACGGCTTCTTTGGTAGCAACTCCGAAGACTTCATCGAGGACGCCTCGTTTGTTCGTCTGCGCGAGCTGACGCTAAGTTACGCCCTGCCGACAGACATCGTGAACATGCTGCCGATCGCAGGTGCCACGCTGACGTTCACGGGTCGTAACCTGTGGTTGAGCACGGAATTCCAGGGTATCGACCCTGAGACGAGCTTGACGGGTGCTTCGAATGCCCAAGGCATCGAGTACTTCAACATGCCGAATACGAAGAGCTACGTGTTCTCGCTCAGCCTGAACTTCTGATGTTTTACCTACCAACGAACACGGAATACCAACAATGAAACGACTACTCATAGGATTCTCGACGGCGGCGATGCTGTTCACAACAGCATGCGACACGCCGTTCATCGATCCGGCGATCAACATTGATCCCAATTCATTGGCCGAGGCTTCATCCACCGTTATCCTGCCCGTATCACAGGCCTCGCTTGCATATGTGATGGGCGGCGACATCGGTCGCTACTCCAGCCTCCTCACGCAACACAACGAAGGTGTTGACCGTCAGCACCTTGGTATCTACAACTACACGTTTACGGAGTCGGACGTCGACAACTCGTGGAGCACGATGTACAGCGGCACCATGAAGGATCTCAATATCCTGATGGACAAGGCCGATGCATCGAACTCACCGCACTACAAGGGCGTTGCTCAAGTGCTGTTTGCCTACACGATGTGCACCGTCACGGACCTCTACGGTCATGTACCGTATTCCCAAGCCTTCAAGGGCGATGCCGCAGAAGGTCGCAGCACGGCACCTGGATACGACAAGCAGGCCGACATCTATGCAAGCCTGATGACGATGCTGAACGACGCTATTGGCAACCTGAATTCCGCTACGAGTGCAACGAGTCCTCGTACGGATGACCTTGTCTATGGCGGCAACCGTGCCAACTGGGTAAAGGCTGCAAAGTCACTCATGGCTCGTATGTCCATGCACATGGTCAAGTCGGGCAAGGCCACGCTTGATGACGTGATCACGCACGCTTCTGCCGGCATCGCTGCGAATGCTGAGAACTTCGGCTTCAAGTTCGGTACGGCTCAGAACAATGCGAATCCGTGGTATCAGTTCACGACGCAGCGAGATGGAGATCTTGCATTCAACGGCTTCTTTGCCAAGTTGCTTGCAGACCGTAACGACCCCCGCGCCGCTGCCTATGCTGATTCGATCCGTGTTGGCTCGTATCTGGCCGGCATCGACGCACCGGTGACGTTCATCACGGCTGCCGAAGTGAACTTCCTGAAGGCCGAAGCCGAGTTTGCCAAGGGTAACAAGAACGGCGCTCACGCGGCCTACCTCGAAGGTATCAAGGCATCGTGCGGTGCTGCCGGTGTTGACGCAGCAGCTACGGATACATACGTCAAGCAGGCATCCGTCGATCCGGGTGCCGATGCGATCACGCTTGAGCTGATCATGACGCAGAAGTACATCGCTATGTACGGCAACGTGGAGTCCTACTCCGACTGGCGCCGCACGGGTCTGCCGGCTCTTACGCCTGCACCCGCTTCAGGTAAGTCGATCCCGCGTCGCTGGCCCTATCCTCAGGATGAGCGCGTGTACAACACGGACAACTATGAAGCCGGCTCGGCATTCACGGATCCTCTGTGGTGGGACTGATCCCTCGCATTGCTGAAGGCTGATTATGGAAGGCCCGACAGGTTGATCCTGCCGGGCCTTTCCTTTTTTGTAACACAGTTGTGTATGTTGACGGCGATCTCGTTGCACCAGCGTTGACGAAACAGAATAGGGGACACCAATGACTTCTCGCCGCGATCTCATGCGCTCAGCCTTGGCGATAGCGCCACTCACCATGCTTTCATCGCCATCGGCGCGTTCCGTCACACAGTGGCTGCGCACACTGCCCCCTGATACCAATGTCGATTCCATCGCTTCCAACGAAGACTTCTGGCGTACCGTGCAGGAGGCCTTCGCCGTCGACCGCACGATCACGAACCTGAACAACGGTGGCGTGTCACCAAGTCCACGATCGGTCCAAGACGCGTTACGTCGGATGACGGAAGAGACCAACCGTCTGCCTGCCAAGGTCCTATGGCAGGAGATGGAGCCCAAGCAGGAGACGGTTCGCCTAGGGCTGGCATCCATGTTTGGCGTAGCTCCGACCGAAGTTGCCATAACTCGCAACGCCAGTGAGTCGCTGCAGAATATTCAGTTCGGCATGACGCTGCAACGCGGTGACGAGGTGCTCACGACAACGCATGATTACCCAAGAATGCTGACGACGTGGGATCAACGTGTTCGTCGGGACGGTATCGTGCTCAAGAAGGTGCCTGTACCGACGCCACTGAAGGACACGGCAGCACTCGTCCGCTCCATCGAAGACGCCATCACGCCTCGCACGAAGGTGATCCATGTCTCGCACGTTGTCTTCCTTACCGGACAGATCATGCCCGTGGGCGAGATCTGTCGTATGGCACGCCGGCGTGGCATTCCGTGCATCGTTGATGGTGCCCACTCGTTCGCACAGTTCCCGTTTACGCGTGATGAACTGGACTGCGACTTCTTCGGCACGTCACTCCACAAGTGGCTCTGCGGACCGATCGGCACGGGCATGCTGTACATCCGCAAGGAACGCATTAGCGACATCTGGCCACTGATGGCGGCACCGGCCGACATGGCCTCCGACATCAAGAAGTTCGAAGAGATCGGCACCAATCCGGCTCCGATCCATAACGCACTTGCCGAGGCCATCGACTTCAACGTATCCCTCGGCCTAGATCGCAAGGCCGCTCGCTATCGGTATCTCCATAGCATCTGGACGGACCGACTGAAGAAGTACGAACATGTCTCGTTTATGACGGATATCGAGAATCCAGCAAACCAGTGCGCCCTCGTTCTCGTCCATATCGACGGAACCGATCCAAATAAGCTCACCTCATGGCTGTACGAGAAGCATCGCATCTTCACGGTAGCCATTGCCCACGAGGACTTCAAGGGGCTACGCATTGGCCCGAGCATCTACACGACGCGTCGTGATATGGAACGCTTTGCCGATGCCATGGAGTCCGTTGCGAAGGGAACCGTGAAGCTCGACTAACGATGTACAGAGCGCACGAGGCTACCGCAGGTACGATCGCTAGTGCACGGTATCGAGGATCTCACGTCTGGCACCGTCGGTGAGATTCGCTGCCCCCTTAATGAAGATTTCCTCAAGTTCCTGATACAGGGAGTGCGTGCTGTGGTAGTGCTCCTGGTCACGCACGAATGCTGTGAAGAGGTCAATGTTCCACGGTGGTAGGAGCGTGACATGGATGCGGTCGTCAAAGTCGAAGGATCGCGTGCGTCCGCTGATGTTGCGAACTGTCTCGAGTGCCCGCGGAATGAAGGCATCGATGAACCGTGCGATCGTTTCGTCGACGGTACAGCGAAGGAGGATGTGCATGTGGTCCTCGCGCACGTGGACGGCCTTGCAGCTGCATCCGCTGAGGCGTGCGATATCCGCCGCTAGACGCTCCAGCGCTTCGGATGCTCCCATCGGAATACTTCCGGAACTGAGTTCCGGCGTGAGTAGCAGATGAACGCCGATCTCGTCATGTGGCAACGTATGCATGATGACTCCCTGTCAACAACGGTGAAGAATGGGTTACATCTGCATCGTGATCTGAACAGCGTGGAATGTGACATGAACCGCCCGTGGCATCCATGACGTGCGAGTCCTCATCGTTCACGTGTAACTTGCCATATGAAGCGATTCGGTCTCACAACGCTCCAGCGACGTATCCTGCAGGGTACGACCATTGTGTCGACGCTGAGCACTGCCGCCCTGGTTCGCCTTGATACCGCCGCACCACTATGGTTGCTGTATACAATGGGTGCCATGGCTCTTGCGAGTGGCGTTGGTCAGTTGATCATGCGGCGAAGACATCACATCGAAAGCAACGTCCTCAGTGTCTTGGTCGAGCAGGATCGCATGATCGTCGAGCTTGAGGGAATAGGGGCGATGAGGGTCACGCTGGCCGACGTGCGTGACGTGCATTGTCTGTCGCCCAAGCGGTCATGGATCGACCGTTGGCTAACGCCGGTGCAGGGCTATGTGGTGAAGATCCGCTACCGCGACAGAGCTCGTAAGGTACTGTTTGCCGAAGTGCCATTGCAGGTAGGTGCACCGTGGATGCCGGAGCTTGTCGATCACCTGCTCGCAGCGCTGCACGTGCCGTGGTACGTTGACGGAACACGATGTGATGATCCGGCAGTGATCCGTGCATGGCTGCACGCTGCGCGCGCAACACCCCGTGCCGGTCACGATCCCAGGGCAACGATGCTCAACATTCATCACTGAACCAAGTACGACTGACTGCGCATATGCTACTTGTTGGATACCGTTGAACGTGCCTTGCCCCTTCACTGAATTTTCATAACGTTGGCTCTAAACGTCATTGATAGTTATAGTCAAAATGGGTACTGAAATGCGCTACGTTGTCTCCTGTCTGATCGCTCTCGCGCTGTTCCAAACGTCGGTCGTAGCCCAGACAGACGCCTGTATGGCAGAGCATACTTTGTCCATCGACGGTAATGCCATGCCGGAACCGTTCTTCGAGCCTATTGCCGGCGTTGCCGAGGCATGGTCGAGTCCAGCGGTCTAGGATGTTGCATGCGATGACGTGATCGCCGCCACCGATATCGCTACTCCGGCGATGGTGGATTCGACACCATTACAGGATGATCAGGCGCATTATCGTCAGTCCGCTGCATACTATGAGCTGCGTCTACTGGCGGATGCTGCGTACAAAGATCGTGGACTCCTAACGCGTATTCGTGAAGTTGCCCCGCAGCTAACACCAATGCAGCGAGCCGATCTCTTTGAACGAGGTCGAAAAACACCGACAGCATGGGCCTTTCTGCTGAACTTCTGGCCCATCCCCTTGCTTGGTAGCATGATCACGGGTGATTGGGCAGGCATTGGTTTTTGTTTTCTTGGTGGTCTCATTGCTTATCCATTTGTTATGCCAAATCTGGTTGACAGAGGGTATTCTGATGCTAACTGGCTGTATGCAGCTCCGGGGCTTATGCTCATGGCTTATGCAGCGTGTCGTCCCCTTATCAATACGTTCGGAATCTCACGGTTCAACAATGACCTTCGTGATGCACTCGGCATTGCCTCAACGGCAATGCTTGAGCTTGCCCCCGTGCTTGTCCCCTCGATGGCCAGCCAATTCACGCCCGGTGTCGGATTGCATCTTCGGTTCTAACCTCGTACGCCCTCCTTGCACCGTAGCTCCTGCGAAGGACGGGACAGGTATGTGTCTTTTACATTTTCTTTATTTGGACTAAATCCAAATAAGGATTAATTTCGGACTAGTTCAGTCCTGTTTAACCGTGCACCTGACGCAAGATGCTCATGCGACCTGCTGTTGTGATCTGTGTAGCCTCGGCCATCCTGGCAGCGTGCGGCCAGTCCGTTGATCCGCTCGATATACCATCAGTGTACGATGCGTCATCGTTTACGTCCAATGCAGCAGCCGAGCTGCAGGTCCGACGCGACTTTGCCGACCTTGTGACGCTGATGCGCACCGGAAGAACACAGGGCACGGTCATCGACGCTGATCAGATGGCCTCCATCGCCACAAAGCTCCCTACGGGGTCGTTTGCGGACCTGGTAACGTCAACCATTCCCGAGCTGGCCAAGGCATCCGGCGGTACGTATGACCCACGCCGTTCCGTTGCAGACAATGGACACGGTGGTGTGTATGGTGCCTACCTGTTCGACGAAACGGGCTTGGAGCTAGAGCAGATCATCGACAAGGGACTGTTTGGGGCAATGATGTACGCTTCCGCCGCCAAGCTGATGAAAGCCGGCGGTACGTCTGCCGACATTGATCGCATCCTTGCGTGGTACGGTGCCGACCCGTCGTTTCCGAACTCTGACAAGGCCGCCACACCCGATCGCGGTCTTGCTGGCTATGCAGCCCGGCGTGACAAGAATGACGGTGCAGGGATGTACACAACCCTGGCAACGGCATTCCGCAAGGCCAAGGCTGCCGCGGCACGTGGTGGCGAGCGCGAGGAAGAGCTGCAGCAAGCGTTGTCGACCATCAGAACAACGTGGGAGCGCGCCCTGATGGCTACGGTTGTGAACTACATCCTGACCACGATGCAAACGATCTCGGCGACAAACCCCACGGATGATGCACTCTCGGCCGCACTGCATGCATACGGCGAGGCCGTGGGATTCTCTATGGGCATGCTCTATGTGGATCCCTCGGAACGTGTGATCACCGATGCGGCGCTGCGTAGCATCCTGGAAGGCCTGCAGGTTACGGCGCAGGGCGCTA
>JAULYI010000027.1:0-20774 GCA_032117915.1 Kapaibacterium sp. (SeqCode)
TGACAAACATCGCAAGGTAGCGTCGATAAAACGGTCCGTCATCGAGAATACGTTGCTGGGCGATCGTCACCACTCCGCCATCACCCTCAACAACGACGCGGCGCGCAGCGCGCAGTCCCATCATCGTCAAGCGCCGATCTCCGGCCGTAACATGAACCTGCATCCATGGCGTGATCCCACGTTCGTCAAGGGTAGCGGCAAACGCAAAGGGCTCGGCCGCATCCGGCGTAGCCAGATACACCATGCCGGACGTTCCGTCGTGAACGCGTCCCCACAGCCACGTCCGAAAATCCTCCTGCATGGCTCGTCGTCCCATATTGTGGTCATGGTAGGCCGTACCATGCCACGCAGTCGACGTCTTTACGGTACCGTACTCGGACAGTGTAAGGTGGGCATCGATCTCGGCAAGGGGCGCGGCAAGCACCCATCCGTGAACGGCCGTGAAAGGCGTGGCGTCATCGACCACCGTGCCGATACGACGGAACGTCGCGTCAAGTACGACACGTCGCGAAGAGTCAGGATGCAGCGTATCAATGTGCAGTGCCCATGTATCATCTGACGTTCGTTGCAACGAGCATGGTCCTACACGCACATCACACTGGTTTGTTCCAAAGAATGTGTCGTTGGACTCCACTCCGCGAAACACCTGGAGAAGGCGCTGGCCGTTGTGATAGATGCTGACGGCAAAGCCGCAATGGTCGGCGGGTGCCGGTGCTGTTCCGGCGGCAAGCGCCGACAGATAATCCGGCGACATCGGCATCCCACGGAAGAGAATCGCAACAACGCCCCATGCCCCGTCATCAGAGCGTGCATCAACATACCACCACTCATAAGCGCCGGGCGCGTCGAGGCTGTGACACACATCATGTGCGGAGCCGGTGAATACCTGCATCAGTGGAGTTGTTGCCATGGCATCAAAAATACCACGCGCCGATGTCGTAGGTTTACATTGCCATGATCGACATCCATGACCCTCTGACCATCTACAACATCATTGTCTGCGGCATTCTCCTGGTTCTTGCAGGTATCACCACCTGGAATCTGGTCCAGTTTGAACGTCTTGCAGACGATCCGCCGCCTGTTGGCGAGGGTGCACCGCGGGTAAGCATCATGGTTCCGGCGCGGAATGAGGAGCGCGGCGTGGAAGCGTGTGTACGATCTCTGTGCGAACAGCAGTATCAGAACATGGAGGTCCTCGTCCTAGACGACGGATCAAGCGATGCCACACCGGAGATCCTTGCGCGGCTTGCAGCCGAGTATCCCGATCGCCTGCGTGTTCTGCAGGGCTCCCCATTGCCCCCAGAGTGGGTCGGCAAGTCCTGGGCCTGTCACACACTGTCGCAACACGCCACGGGTGACGTCTTCATCTTTACAGATGCGGATACGGTCCATCGTCCTATGATGGTGCTTGCAGCGATCGACCAGCTGCGTCGCACAAAGCTGGACATGTTTTCGATGATACCGTACGAGGAAATGGGCACCTTCATGGAACATGCCGTGCTACCCATGGTCCACGTGCTGTACTTCGCCTACCTTCCGAACGACCTCATCCATAAGAGTAAGCAGGTGTCCGTTTCAGCCGCCAACGGACAGTTCATGTGTTTTCGACGTGAGGCATATCATGCCTGTGGCGGACATGGTTCCGTGTACAACTCCATGGTTGAGGATGTCTTCCTGGCCAAGGCAGCAAAGCGTGCCGGACTACGTATCGCCTTGGTTGACGGAACGGCGCACGTTGCATGCCGGATGTATACATCGGCATCTGAGGTGATCGCGGGATTCTCGAAGAATTTCTTCCCGGCAACCAGTTACAATCTGCCGATGACGGCATTGTTCATCGTCCACCTCCTGGCGATCTACACGGCACCGGTTGTGATGCTGGCTGCCGGGCTGGCTTGGCCGCTTCCGCTGCTACAGCTTTTGCTGGCTGCATACATTCGTCTAGCAATCGCAGGTCGATGTCGCATGCCGTGGTGGCACAGTCTGCTGCAGCCGGTCACGGCTGCCTTCGCAGCCTTCATCGGCATCAACTCGATCCGCTGGGCATATTCATCCACCGGGCCGCGCTGGAAGGGCCGCAGTTACGCAACCAATCGCCGATGACCATGGAACGACGCCCGACAACCACGGAAGAGTGGGTTGACCTACTGCTTCTGCGTACCGCGCAGCCTGACTATGCCACGCATCAGCCGTTCTACACCACAGGCAGTATTGTCTCGGCTGCCATTATGAGGATCGCGCTGGTCGGTCTGGGCGGCATCGTGGCACGCCAGTATCTGGATGGTTCGACGTTATGGTATGCCGTGCTGTTCCTGATGTGGGCGCTTGGTGCCTATCCGGCATACCGCCAGTACCAGCAGTTCAACAGCAATGTGACGGAGCTTACCGAGTCTACGCTCTGCGGACAATGCCGGCATTTCGACCCAACGAATCAAATGTGTACGATCATGGACGAGCACGTGACGGGCGAGGAGCCACCCTGCGAGGGCGAGGCCTGGGAGCCACGCTGATCGGACGTCCAACCGGAAACGGTTACTTATCGCGCTTTGTCACGGTCATTAGCCGATAGGCACCGGTAGCATCGACCTCGAATGTGAAATCCTGCCCTACCCTGTTAGCGTAGGTCCACGTCTCAATAGCCCTTCCATCCGCCGTCATTGCCTTGCTGATCGACGTCGCAGGACCATGCAGAATGAAGATCTTTCCGCGATCGGACTTTGCACCGTCCTGCTCATGGATCGAGCTATAGGCATAGAATGCCTGATCCACTCGCCGGTAATACTCCGCCACGTGTTCGTTAAACGATGTGGCCGGAGAAGGATCACGCTTACGCCAGTAGTCCATCAGACGTTCCCGACGTTCCACATCATTACCGTCCATGATGTTGTCATACTCCTCGTCCGTCAGAACATAATTACATAGTTCAACAGCATAGCCAACGTTACGGAGCGAGAGCGGCATCATCTCCCAGTACACGTTGAAGGAGAGCTTGATCGTATCGCCGTCGCCGCGGGGTATGACGTCAAGCGTGTATCCACCCGGAACCATACTGGTGACGGGGATCGGGATACGAAGCAGCGCAGCCTCGGACGCAGCATCGGAGTGGACAAGCGTGAGCAAGGGGCGGTCATTGGTACTGCGAGCCGACACCACCGGACGTATGCCGGGTTCGGAGCGAGCCTCGCCGGTAACGTCGCCAATGCGCCACCAGCGTATCTCGCGATCGGCATACGGCTTTTGCTTGATCACGTAATCATAGACGCGCGGTCGGACGTCACCAACCATCATCAGTGCTGCTACGTCCGTCGGCTGGAAGGGCACATTGCCGTTGTTGACAAAGGGACGGTAGCTATCCGGATCGCCATTCATGAGTGGCTCTGCAACGATCGGCGGAGCCAGCAGGCCGGCGGCCTTTTCTGCCTTTCGGACCTTGATCGGCGGCAGGGTGAACTTCCGCTGAGAGCTTTCCTTTGTGGTGAAAACGTCGAATGAAACCTTGTGTTCACCGGGAGCTACGGTAAATGAAATCCAGCCGTAATGGAATGCCTTCTTGGCATTCGTCTCTTCGAACGTGTTCACGTAGGCAACGCTGCTCCATGGCAGTCGTTGCCGGATAACGCCGATTCCATCTCGTACTTCGAGCGAAACCTTCATATCGGCTTTGAAGTTGCCGCCATTGTCATTCGGATCGACTACCTTGGTAAAGGTCAGCATGTCGTTCGACAACCGAAAGAACACGGTCACCACGGCCGAGTCACTCGATTGTGTTGGCACCACGATGGCATCAGCGAAGATCTTATCATCACTGTCGGCGAACACCGTCTGCTGAACACTGCGTCGGCCCTGCCCGGTGGCACCCACGGTGCCGAGCAGCGCAATAAGGATAACAGCTATCCAATTCACGTTCCTTGCTCCTCGATGAAATCTCGAAGTATGACGGCTGCCGCCACCTGATCCTTTACGCCCTTCTGCTGACGTCGCTTCTTGGACATGCCACTGGAACGCATGATATCTCGAGCACGCTGTGTCGAGAACGCTTCATCCATTTCAACCACCTCAATGCCGGTGCGCTCGCGCAGATGCATGATAAACTGCACGCAGCGCTCAATGATGGGCGACGACGTATCGTCATGGCGTCGCGGCACGCCTACAACGATCATGTTGATCCGGTCGTCTTGGATTCGTCGCTCGATGGTCGTCCACACGGCATCATCGTTGAGAATGACCGGACGCGTTGAGACGACGATCTGCAGTTCGTCACATATGGCCACACCGATACGAGCATCGCCATAGTCTAACGCCATAATGCGCTTACCACGCAGACTCATACCACGTCCTCCGCCATGACGGCGTCTTCGGCGTACTGTGCGTTTCGAAGTCGCGGTCCTTCCATGCCGTGAGGAAATCGGAAGACGACCTGCGTCCCCTGGCCGAGCTGACTGGTGACGCGGAGGGACCCCTGATGCTGTTGGACGACGTGCTGCATGATCATTGTACCAATGCCCGTGCCCGAACCGTCGCTTGACGTCGTAAAGTATGGCTTCATCATATTCGAGAGCGTATCCTCGTCCATGCCTGCTCCGGTATCGCTGACCTTGATGTAGACATTTGCACGGTCGAACCACGTAGATATCTCGATGGTTCCGGGCTGACCTCGGAGCGCTTTAATGCCGTTCTCGATGGCATTGCGAACGGCACGCGAAACCTTCAGGCGATCCACCATCATCATGGTGCCTCGAAGCTTCATGGAGAATGTCACGTGCGGGAAGACGGCAGGATCGAACTCCTGTCGAAGGTCGGTGCACAGTTCTGCCGAGTGTGCCAAGGTTCGATGCAACTCTTCGGAACGGCCCACGCTCACCAAGTCGCGCACACGTTGGATCAGGATACCCACTTGGAACAGAATGCGTCGCCGACGCTCGGCGTCATTGCCGAGGTAACTCTCAAGCTGCTCGGCGTTTAGCCTGATGGTCGACAGGTTGGTCTGCATGTCATGCGCCAGCTGCGCCCAGTTGACCAGGCGGCGACGCTCGAGCGCTTCGGTGATATCGACGCCCGTAACCACGGCACCGTTATACCTGCCAAGGCCGGTCTGTAGCGGGATCCAGGTGAACATGTATTCGCGCTGCTGGCCACGGTCGTCGATGGTCACCCTGTCGGTGAGTGATCCCCGCTGCGCCAGCGCCGACGTAACGAAGTCGAGCAATCCCTTGACGCTCGCATGCAGGGCATAACTCCGGAAGACGCGCCGCATCGGTACACTTGCCGTTATGCCCAGTAGTTCTGCTGCCCGGTCATTCGTGCGAATGAGTCGTCCGGTGGCATCAAGGTAGAGGACAACGCCGGAGCCGGGTAACTCCATCATGGCATCGATCAGTCGACGCTGACGTCGAAGACGTCGCCAAAGCACAGCGATGACAACCAGCAGCAGCAGCGGCACGGCGATACCAAGAACGTCACGGACGAATCGTGCTACCATCCACAGCGGCTGCGCCACCGACTCAAGCACGACCGTGGATCGGCCATCGGTTACATAGAGCTGCGAAGGCCTGCCCAGACCGATCCTGCTGCGCGACGGAGCCGGCAGATGGATCGTGTCAACGCTCGTAGCATCACCGTCATCATCGAACGTCATCATTCCCGCATCCATCAGTAGGACGGTTTGCTCGCCGACCCGTCGCAGGACATGTGGTCTTCCAAGGATCGGTGGCAGCATCTCCCGATGCCGAACATCCGTACCGATGCCCGTAAGGGTGGATACCTCAAGTACATAGCCGCTACCGTACGGTTGTACACTGTACGCCGTCGGCCCGACAGACGTCTGCGTCACGTGAAGCAGATCGATGGGAACAGACACCGTCGCGAACTGCGTTGACGACGTAACCGGATCGACGATCGTGATCTGCGTGCCTCGCTCAGCGTCGAGCGGTGTGAGAACGACAAGCGTCTTGGAGAGTTCAATGATCCGCGCTTCGTCGGCTATCGGAACACTCGGTGCAACGCGGGCACGCATCGCGGTATCAAGCACGGCCAGATAGCCGACTGGCCCTGCTCGATAGACGTAGGCAAGACCATGGCGTGCCTGACGGAGCACAGTCATGCCACTCACGTCACGTTCGATCACGTTGATGGATCCGGTCCGAGGCTCCATCCTGAACAGCACACCGTCAACCAGTGCGTACACGATGCCGCGTTCTGTATCGGCCGTTAGATCGATCCGCGTTGACAGCGATGCACCGTCGACAGCCTCGGTCAGCACAAAGCGTCGTACCATCCCAAGTGTATCGTCCATGACGACCACTTCGGTGCGTTTCTCAATGTTCGCGGCAACCACAACGTAGCGTCCAAACAGCACAGCCGCTTGCACATCGGATCCACGCAGTGCCGCATGCAGCACGCGCTGATCGGCATCCAGGATAACGATGGACGGCCGAGTCGATTCCCATGCCGGCCGTGGCTGCAACACAATGTAGGCGTCACCCCGTGTGGGATGCGGCAAGGCCGTGCCCCTTGCGATCGATCGCGTCTGTTGATACGAAAACGGATATGACGCATCAGCCATGACTGCCGTCACGGCCATGACCATGGCGACGACATGGACCGCGATGCTCATGCGGGCTGCACTTCGCAGATGCAGTATGCTTGGATGCCTTCACGGCGACCTACGAAGCCGATGGTTTCGGAGGTCGTAGCCTTAAGGCTGACGCGCTCGACGGGCAGACCGCAGATTGCTGCCATCCGCTCGCGCATCGCCTGCTTGAAGGGTAAGATCTTCGGTCGTTCCAGCACCAGCGTGGCATCGAGATTGATCAGTCGAAATCCTGCATCGGTGATCATCCGCACTGCGTGCTCGACGAAGTGCGTGCTCGGTGCGTTCTTCCAGCGTGGGTCCGTGTCTGGAAAATGCTCACCGATATCGCCCATGGCAACCGCGCCAAGAATGGCATCGACAACGGCATGCAGCAGCACGTCACCATCACTATGGGCGACCGTACCAAGCTCTGAGGGTATCGCAATGCCCCCAAGGATCAACGACTCTCCGGGTGCGAGACGATGCACATCATATCCGAAACCGACCATCTCATTCTTTCTGGTGTTTGCAGTTTCAGCAAAATACGTGAGGTTTGTCACCTATGCCTATGCCGAACGCCAGAAATGAAGCCGTGACCGTCAGTGAACTGACGACGGCCATCAGTGCCCTGCTCACCGAGGGTATTGGTGACGTGATCGTCGAGGGCGAGATCTCGAACTTCAAAGCACACTCCTCAGGCCACCGGTACTTCACCCTCAAGGATGCAGGCGCACAGATCGCCTGCGTGATGTGGCGAACACGGTCGCTCGACTTCGTGCCGCAGGATGGGATGCACGTGATCCTTGGCGGACGCCTGACCGTGTATCCACCGCAGGGAAAGTACCAGATCGACGTGGTCTGGATGCGCCCGGCCGGCGTTGGCGCTCTGCAGCGCCTGCTTGAAGAGCGCAAACGTCTGTTCGCTGCCCGCGGCTGGTTCGACTGGCAACGGAAACGACCGCTGCCGGTACTGCCTACAACCATTGGCGTGGTGACCTCACCTACGGGGGCCGCGCTGCAGGACATCCTTCGTACCGTCGGTATGCGCTTTCCCGCGGCACGGATCATCATCAGGCCGGCATTGGTGCAGGGTCAGGGGGCAGCGGAGGACGTGGCCGCCGGTATCATGGACATGCAAGCGAGCGGCGCAGACGTACTCATTGTTGGCCGTGGCGGTGGCTCGATCGAGGACCTCTGGGCGTTTAACGAAGAAGTTGTTGCCCGCGCCATCATCGAATCCTCGATCCCGGTGATCAGCGCCGTTGGTCATGAAACCGACGAAACGATATCGGACCTTGTGGCCGACATGCGGGCCGCAACGCCAACGCATGCAGCCGTTCTTGCAACGCCGGTAACGGTTGATGATCTGGTCGTATCGATCGATGACCAGCGAATGCGGATGACGCGAAGCATAGCCAGACGTCTTGACGAACTTCGTGTGCTCGTGCAGCGCTTTACCGACGGCTCTGCCATGCGTCGACTGCAGGAGCGACTGCTGCAGCGGCAGCAGCGGATCGATGAGCTAACAACCCGCTACGCACGAAGCGTCAGCGCGTCAATCGATCGACTGCGGCAGCGCGTTGTTCATCAGGAATCGCTGATGACCTCACTCCATCCCTTGGCACCACTCCGCCGTGGCTTTGCCGTGGTTGAGCGTGACGGCAGTGTGCTGCCACCGGGCGAGGCGCTGCACCAAGGTGATAGGGTCACCATACGGCGACACAGTCAGACAGCTGATGTAACCGTGACGGATATACAGGACGTTGAACAACCGGAAGGATCATCTGATGAGTAAGAAGGCAACCCAAGTAGCACCGGCCGCGCAGGCTGACGAGAGACCGCTGGAAGATCGTCTACGCCGATTAGAGGAGATCGCACGGATCCTGGACGTCGGCGATCGTCCACTCGATGAGCAACTGAAGCTCTACAGCGAGGGCATGACGCTTGCAGCCACCTGTCGCGCAGAACTCGAGCAAGCACAGCTTCGCGTGGAAGAACTGGCCAAATGACATGTTGATCCGATGACGACCGGGATCACTCGGCCCGTGCCGGCCGTGACATGAGGTCGAACAAGGCCGTTCGCGCGTCAAGTCCCTCGAACATGATCTGGTACACCTTTGTTGCGATCGGCAGCTCTATGCCGCGTTCGCGTGCCAGCTCCATGACGGCTTGTGTGGTAGGCACGCCTTCGGCAACCGCACTCATTCCTGCCAGGATATCGTCGAGTGCGCGCCCCAGCCCAAGCTGCTCTCCTACGTAGCGATTGCGCGAGTGCTTACTGTCGCACGTGACCACAAGGTCACCAAGACCGGCAAGACCGTAAAAGGTCGACTTCTCGGCTCCCAGCGCACAGCCCAGTCGGGCGATCTCGGCCAGTCCACGTGTGATCAATGCTGCCTTGGTGTTGTCACCCATACCAAGACCGTCAACGATGCCCGCAGCGATAGCGATAACGTTCTTCATGGCCCCGCAGATCTCTACGCCGGCAACGTCGGCACTGGTATAGACGCGAAAGACGTCCGTACAGAAGACGTCCTGCACCTGGTCGGCAGCCTTTTCGTTGGATGAGGCCGCAACGACAGATGTGGGGATGCGTCGTCCGACTTCTTCGGCATGACTCGGTCCGCTCATGACGACGTACGCATCGGGTTGCGCTCCCAGATCGTAAAGGATCTCGCTCACCCGCAGGTGCGTCCCCCGTTCCACCCCTTTGGAGACATCGACAAGCACAGCCCCCTTCACCACATCCACATTGGGGCCAAGTGTGGGCCGGATGAACTGTGTGGGAATGGCAAGGACAATGATCGGGCTTGATGCACAGTCCACCATCGATGTCGTGGCCCGAATCCGTGCCGGAAGGTCGACGCCCGGAAGGAAGGGATTGCGGTGGTGCTCGTTGATCTGGCTGACCACGGTCTCCTCGCGTGCCCACATCACAACGTCATAGCCGGCATCGGCAGCAACGACTGCAAGGGCAGTCCCCCACGCTCCGGCGCCGATGACGGAAAGTTGCGATATGAGATCCGTTGGAGTCATCGTTTGAAGATGCGCACCTTCTCGAAGCGATTTTCTGTGCCATGCAGCAGCCGCACAATATTACCGCGGTGGGCGAACATGACGATGGCAGCCACAATGCAAAGAAACGGCTGTAAGACATCATATCCGATGATCTCGGCACCAAGGAACTGATGGCGTACAAACACGGACAGCGGTACGATCACCGCACCAACAATACTCCCCAACGAAACGAAGCCCGTCGAGAATAGCAGTACGAAGAACCACGTAGCAGCAACACCCACGTCGATGGGCGCGATGGCCAGCAGCATGCCAAGTGACGTGTTGACTCCTTTACCACCTTTGAACCGCGTGAAGACCGAGAATATGTGGCCCACGACGGCGAAGGAACCGGCAATGATGCGCAGTGTGACGGTATCATCCAGGATGGAGGTCGTGGAGGGCATGAACCAGTGATCGTTGATCGCTGCCGCGACCAGGACTGCCGCGGTGCCCTTGATGATATCGACGAATTGAACGAGGAATCCCCACTTCGCGCCAAGAACGCGAAGCACATTCGTACTGCCGATGTTGCCACTCCCCTGGGTTCGGATATCAATGCCGAATCGGATCTTCCCAACTAGGTACCCAGTTGGGATAGATCCCAACAGGTAACTTGAGAGCACGATGAACAGCAGCCGCCATTGCGGTTCCATGTCAGCCTTTCGTCAAAGCAAAGTGTCACGATGATACAACGGTTCTTGTCGGTGAATTGTATAAACCTGTCACGATTCCGTGGCAAATGAATATGAAATTGATACGTCATTGGGGGCGTTGACATTCCGGTAAGGGTACATCATGACAGACGATACACGGTCCATCACGAAGCGGCGCCTCGAAGATATCGACCGCGAACTGGCCGAGCTCCGCCGTGATCACGCCGATCTGCGTGCACGGTGGGAGACCGAAAAGGCACACATCCAGACGATCCGGCAGCTAAAGGCAGAGATCGACACTGTGAAGCAACAAGCCGCCGAAGCCGAACGGAACGGTGACTATGGTCGCGTGGCCGAGCTGCGCTACGGCACGCTACTCGACTTGGATCGTCGCCTTGTGTCTGCCAACAACGAGATCACTGAACTCCAGCAGGAGTCAACACTGCTGAAAGAGGAGATCGATGCAGAGGACATCGCCGAGATCGTGGCAAAGTGGACGGGCATCCCCGTTCAACGCATGCTTGAGAGTGAGCGTACGAAGCTCCTGAGCATGGAAGACAGGCTGCACGAGCGGGTGATCGGACAGGACGATGCCGTGAGCGCGGTATCGAATGCCATTCGACGTTCCCGCGCCGGACTGCAGGATGCAAAGCGACCGATCGGGTCATTCATCTTCCTGGGCACCACCGGCGTAGGAAAGACCGAAATGGCTAGGGCGCTCGCAGAGTTTCTCTTCGACGATGATGCAGCCCTCGTTCGAATTGACATGTCCGAGTATATGGAGAAGCATGCTGTATCGCGACTGATCGGCGCTCCACCGGGCTACGTCGGATATGAGGAAGGCGGACAGTTGACCGAGGCCGTTCGCCGTCGTCCATACAGCGTCGTCCTGCTTGACGAAGTCGAGAAGGCCCATCCCGATGTGTTCAACGTGCTGCTACAGGTGCTGGACGATGGACGACTCACCGACGGTCAGGGCCGATCGGTCGACTTCCGGAATACGATCATCATCATGACGTCGAACCTTGGTACCGACCTCATGCAGGAACGACTTCTCGAGATCACCGAGGAAACACGTGATGCCGTCATGGCATCGCTCCGGCTGGACATCCTGGAGATGTTGCGGAAAAAGCTTCGTCCCGAATTCCTGAACCGCATCGATGAGATCCTGGTCTTCAAGCCCCTGGTTCGCAGCGAGATCGAGCGGATAGCCGCCATCCAGATCGATGCCGTACGCCAACGTCTCTCCGACCTTGGCATAAGCCTCGAGGTAAGCCCCGAAGCAATGGACTGGGTGGTCCGCCGAGGCTACGACGTCCAGTACGGTGCACGCCCCCTAAAGCGCGTTATCCAGCGCTATGTTTCGGATCCACTTGCAATCAAGGTGCTCAGTGCGGATGTTCGCATGGGTGACACGGTAATGCTTGACGCCGATGCGAATGGTCAGGCCGTGTTCACCGTTCGACATTCCGACACAACCGAGCTCCCCTCATGATCAATGCACTGCGTGGTGGACTCCTGGCGGCAACCGTTGCGGTGGCCCTCACGAACGCGTATTCGCAAACGGACGCAACAGAGATCGCGACCGGTCCGTCCATTGACGCCGTTGGCATCAGGGTCATGCATGCCGCATTTCAAGATAGCAGCATCCGGCTTCACGTAGCCGCTGTCGATCTTGACGGTCGGGTTCCGTCCACCAGCATTATCGGCACATGGACGGCCGCTGTCACGTGTCGCGACAGCGTCACCGGTGTCACGTCGGACGTTGCGCCGCTCCCGCGGGGACGCGACGCCGCCCAGCATGGCGTGACCTATGTGTGCGTCGATCATGCAGCCGCATCGAATGGGCTTGCGAAACGCGTGGTTGACGGTTTCCGATTGCTGGGCTACGGCATGACCGAGCGCGACTCGGTTAGCGTCATCGCGGTTGATCATGCGTGGCTGCAACTATCGCCTCTGATCTCCGGCACTGCACTGCCAATGGCGATCACGGACCCCGGTCCGTCCACCGGCCTCACAGCCCTGTATGCCTCTCTGATGTCAGCCATCGAATCGGCATCGGGTGGCAATGCGTCCGATCGCGATGTTGTGCTGGTAACGGCGACAGACGATAATGCCTCGATCGTACACGATCTTGCGGACGTCGTGCAGCGAGCTCGGGAACGCAACGTGCGCATCTCGACGATCCGCGTGGGGCAGTCGAACCTCGGATATGTCTTCCGCTACCTTGCCGGTGCAACCGGCGGTCGCGCCATGCAGGTACATAGCGATAGCGCACACGCCGTTGCACAGCTGGTACGCCAGATCGTGATGGCACGTCGTAACTACATCGAACTCACGGTACCGGTTCCTGCATCCTACGCTCAAGCACCGGACCTTGGCATCGGCGTTTCTGTAACGGTGCCGGGCATGACGCTCGCGGATACGGTACGTCTGCCGATTCAGGCCAGGCAGTACAAGCGTAAGCGAACGGTCCTCGCCTGTTTTTCCGATGCAGCCGATACGTCACTATCGGCCTACCGTGCTCAGTTGGCACTCCTTGCCGAATCGCTATCGGATGATTCCACCGACGTGATCGACCTTGTCGGTCACATCGAAAAGGGCAGCCTTGATGCGATGGCCCGTGGTCGACGCCGCGCCCAGCGCGTAGCCGACGCGCTTATCGCCCAAGGAGTCAGCCCCGAGCGGATCACCGTGCGCAGCGAAGGTGACATGAGGCCGCTCTATGCCTTCGAGTTGATGCCGTGGCAACGTCGTCTGAACAATCGCGTTGAGCTGCGGCGATACAAGACAGAGCCCTTTCCGTACGACGTGGTCGTGGCAATGGTTCGCACTGAGACGCAGGCCGACGAGCTCGCGACAACGTGGGAGGGACGCGGGTTCAAGGCCGACGTTGATGCATCGGTGGTAGAGGGAGAACCGCTGTACCGCGTGTTGCTATGGGGCTATGCCAGCAAGGCCGACGCCGAAGCTGCCGCCGAGGTCGTCCGCACACAGCATGACGTGCCCACGGCATACGTGGACTGACGCACCGCGCCGTTGCTCACATGCAGTGCGCGCAAGCTTGGTCAGCCGTGCTGAGCCTCGAGCCAGCGTTCCGCATCAATGGCAGCCATACATCCGGAGCCGGCAGCCGTGATGGCCTGACGGTAAATGCTGTCCTGGGCGTCGCCGCAGGCAAAGATGCCGGGCACGTTCGTGTACGAGGACTTACCCTGGGTTATGATGTAGCCGACATCATCCATGTCGAGCACGCCGGCAAACAGGGCTGTGTTTGGCTGATGACCGATCGCAACAAAGGCACCATCAGCCTCGATGAGCTGCTCCGCATTCGTAACCGTGTTTCGCACCCGCACATGCGTGAGTTTCTTCATGCCGTTGGCTTCCGTACCGACGTACTCTTCGACCACGCTGTTCAGCATGAAGGATATCTTCGGATTGGCCTTAGCGCGATCCAGCATGATCTTGGATGCGCGGAACTCTTCACGACGATGGACGACGGTCACTGACTCCGCAAAGCGCGTCAGGTAATTCGCCTCTTCCATGGCCGTATCACCGCCCCCTATCACAAACACCTTCAGACCTCGGAAGAAGAATCCGTCACATGTGGCACACGCCGACACGCCGAATCCCATGTATTGCTGCTCACCTGCGGCACCAAGGAGTTTCGCCGTGGCACCTGTGGCAACGATGACGGCATCGGCCGTGTACGTAGCACCACGCTCATTGGTAAGCGTGAAGGGGCGTTGCGATGAATCGACGGCCGTGATCATTTCAAACTTCGACTGAGCGCCAAAGCGATGTGCCTGCTTGCGCATGACGTCCATTAGCTCGGGCCCCATAACACCATGCTCAAAGCCGGGATAGTTCTCAACATCCGTGGTGATCGTCAGCTGTCCACCGGGCTGCGTGCCTTCGAAGACGACGACGGAGAGATTAGCGCGGCTGGCATAGAGTGCAGCGGTGAATCCTGCGGGACCGGATCCGATGATGGCGATCTGTGTGTGCATGGTCAGGGCGTAGTGGAATCGTTGGAATCGTGAGTGTCTAGCAGTGCTCGAGCATTCCGTTGCAATCCTGCAAGCTTCGTTCGCTTGATTGGGCTCTTTCGGAATCGCTCGCTGAATTCTTCGGGCTGCAAAGTTACGACCGTTGACGGGTTGATGACGGTGACTCCGTCACGGGCTTGAAAACGCTCCTCATCGGTTTCTTTTCGAAAGCGATTCCATGGGCAAACGTCTTGGCAGGCGTCGCAACCAAACAGCCACCCATCCAGATTCGCAGCAATGTCAACGGGGATCTCGATATCCGGCTTGGTCTCGATGGTCCAGTACGAAATGCACTTCGTGCCATCGACAACGTATGGTTCGACGATGGCCTGTGTCGGGCATACATCAATGCATGCCGTGCAGGTGCCGCAGTGGTCTGCAATTGGTTCTGACGCCTCAAGGTCGGCCGTGGTGATGATGACACCCAGAAAGAAGAACGATCCGATATCACGGCGCAGGATGTTGCTATGCTTCCCCTGCCAGCCGAGTCCGGCGCGGACGGCCCACTGCTTTTCCAATACAGGGCCGGTATCGACATACCGGCGCGTCACGGCTTGCGGGTCGATCTCGACGATCGCTGCCGACAGTGCATCCAGCATAGCGGGAATCACGTCGTGATAGTCATCGCCCCATGCATACCGAGAGATCTTGCCGACGGCGCCCTCGGGATGTCGAGGCGGCGTGTCGTACGTCTTGGCGACCACGATCACGCTACGAGCCCCCGGAACGATCTCGGTGACGTCGCGTCGCTTCTCTGCATTCCGTTCCATATAGGCCATGGTACCGTGCATACCAGCCTCGATCCATTGCTGGTATCGACGGAATGGAAGGTCAAGGGGCAGGGCCTCGGCGATGCCTACGGCATCGAATCCCGCGGCAAGTGCCGCCCCGGTCACACGCTGTGTACGCTCATGCCGCGTCATCGCTGTCGAGCCACGTGGTTACGTGAAACATCAGCTGCTGGAGGTCCAGTTGCTCCATGGGGTGACGCGTACCGGGTAGCACTGCCAACTGTCCATGCGGCAACGCTTTGGCAATCGCTGCCGTCTCGTCGATCGATACCATCGCATCACGATCGCCAACACACAGACGTACTGGTTGCTCGAGCGTCGCGACGCGTTCGGGCGTGAGCAACGGCGTACGGCCGAGTTCACGCATGAGTGACGCTGTATTGGACAGCACCGTCTTCCACCGGTCCGCACCATGGCGTCGCATCAGGTCGGTCGCAAACTGTGGGACCTTGGCAAGGATCGCCTCGGGATCCAGTCGCGTTGCCTCGTGTGCTGCCGTTGCGGGAGTCCATGCCAGCTTCGTGCCTACCGTCAGGATACGGCTGACGAGGTCCGGACGCTGCATTGCAAGGCACATCGCGACGTATCCTCCCATGCTATATCCGAAGATCCTGGCCCTGCCCCCAATCTGCTCCAGCTCGATGGCTACGTGGTCCGCAAATGCGGCAATGCTCCACGGCGCTTCCTGGTCGGCCGTGGAGCCATGTCCCGGAAACTCGATGAAGCGGGCAGACGATCCGCAGCGCTCTAGGAGAGCGTCGAACTGATGTCGGCTGCCGAGTGCACCGTGAAGGATGATGATCATGCGTGGTAGCTACGAAGCAGGTACAACGATCTCAGGCAGGAAGCAGCGCCTGAATGGCTGCAGGCAGTTCATCGGCATGATCGACAAGGCGCGTGGCGCGATGCAACTCGTCGAGCGTGCCGTATCCGTAGAGGACACCAACGCTGGATACGCCGTTGGCAGCGGCACCGTCGATGTCATGATGGCGGTCGCCGACCATGACGGCCGTGGATGCCTCTATGTTCTCTGTTGCGAGCACGTGCTTGATCAGATCGACTTTTTCGACGTTGCGGCCGTCAAGCTCCGAACCATATACATGATCGATGTGGTCTTTGAGCAGTCCTGTCGTGATGACTTCGCGCGCGTACTCGTGTGCCTTTGCCGTGGCAATGACCACGCGTGTACCCGTTGCGCGGAGCTGTTGCAAGGCCGGGATCACACCGTCGTATATGTCGTACTCGAACATGGGACCATCGCGGTAGATGTGCCGATACTTGGCCACGGCAGCATCGAGGATGTGCTTGTCGGTGGTCTGCAGGTAATGCTCGAAGATGCGCCAGAGCGACGCGCCGATATGGCGCGTCATGTCGGCATCCGTCACGCGGTCAAGCCCGTATGAGTCCAGCGTAAGGTGCAGCGAATGCAGGATGCCGCGACGTGAGTCGATCAGCGTTCCGTCAAGGTCGAAGAGGGCGATACGGGCCATGGGGACGCCTGAAAGGGTGGTTGTAGAGTCGTACGAGGGTCGATGTCGTTCAGTCATCACGGCCAACAAGAATGACGGTGCCCTCTGGCATCGTCAACCGGATGAGCATCGGTTCGCCGTCGGCATCGTCAATTGCATGACAGTGCAGCTCCGGGATCGAGCGCAGATCCTCGACAACGTCACGATCGATATCGGCAGAGTATTCGATCGGTAATCCCGCAACAGGCATCGTCCGAAGCGAGATCGTCATCATAGCATCTGTGACGTTGATCGACGGGAACTCGCCGTGGGTCTGATCAAGAACGAGGAGTCCCATCGCCTCGCACCGGCGCCGTGCAGCATCAAGGTCATCCACATGAACGACAAGATTATCGAAGTATCCAAGCACAGGATTCTGATCTCCGTCGGGATGCTCGACGCTACCCACGGGCATAGGCACGGCCTGGACGGAGAGTTCGCCGATGCGCTCGAAGGTCACAACGCCCTCGACAACAGTAGATGGTGCTCCGCGGTCCTTGCATTGTTGTGCCGTTCTGGCCGTGGCAGCGTTGCCATAGATCAGTGTGGGCTGCTGTGGGTCTCCAGACACCAGTTCTACCGCGATCTGGCCGTCAGTCATGCGAATGGATGACGCTGCCTCATCAACGACGAAGAACCCGATGCCTTGCCACGCAAGACACGATGCAGACATATCGGTGCACGATATGCGAAGCCAAGCTGAATGACCGAGGAGTGCCATGGAGGGTGTGCCTTAGGGATAGACGATATCAATAATGACGGAGCGATTGTACTGCCGACCCTCCGGTGATTCCTGACGTAGCGGAGCATCGAAGGGATCCTCGCCGTGGCCGACAAAGACGAGGTCGACGTTGTCGACGCCCTTCCGGCCGATCGCATCCTGCAGGAGTGCCGCTACACGTTCGGCATGCTGATGCGAGAGCTTGCGGTTGACCTCGGCAACACCGATGTCATCCGTGTGCCCGTGAACGATGATCTTGCAGCCATCGCGAAGTCGTTCGCTCACGGTACCGTCGATATACGACTTCCAGCGTTTCGAGGGATCGACCTCTCCGTATGCCATCAACAGAACGTGGCGCTCCGAGCCGACATTCGAAGGTGGGTCGGACGGCAGCGACACCCGTCGGGTATCCGTAAGACTGGCTCCGTCCACGCCCTGCGCCGCAACACCGACGCTGATGACACGCGACGGCCCCTTGGGTATCAGACTCGCAGGGATCACGGCTTGATTGCCGTCGAATGGACCGAAGGTACGTCCGTCGGGCAGGTCGTCGGCCGTGATGTTGACGAACCACGGCTGCAGTGCACTCTTGGTGTACACACGGACCACCATGTTGCTCTCGATCAGTGCATCACGTTTGATGACGTTCACCACCATGGGCCACTTTGACGGATCGCCACAGATCAGATCAACGCGTCTGTTCTCTTGGACGGCCGCATCATACTCAGCGCCTGCAAGGGATGTCGTTCCGGTGACGACGGATGGTTCCCGCTGTCCGCGCAACACGATCCTCGACGTATCAACAAAGGCAAGGTCAAGGATGGCCTCGCGTACCTGCCTTGCAAGCCCAAGACCATCTCCGTCAACAGGATCGCTTCCGACAAGCGTGAGCGTCAGCGATGGATAGGCATTCAATAGTCCTGCAGCAACCGAAATGACGTCATAGTACGACGATGCAGAGTCGATGGACTTCAGTTTCCGCTTTCGATACCGCGGCGGGAAGCGCTTGTCTGTCGGCGCAAGAAACACCGAAGGAATCAGTGGCATGTGCTCGGCCGCTACAACCTGCGTTCCCTCTCCGTAATCGGGAGGTGTCACACGGATGAAGAAGTCATCCTCATCATGGTCGGGCGTGTGGGAATCCTCGTCAACCTTCCCTCTCGTCACGGCAATACCGATCCGTGCCGACAGACTCTGCAGGGCATTGTTCGAGGCGCTTGATGCACCGGGATCCGGACCGCGTTGCGACATAATCCAGGCCGCGTCAACGAACGGCATCACGGTGTATCGCGTCGATGCACGCTCGGACGAGATCGGAATGTCGTAGGTCAGACCAAGATTCAGCGACAGCGTAAGCGGTCGGGCCTCCGGAATAGCAAAGGTCACACCCTCTGAGGCACCGTCAGCCGTATACGTCACCCGCTGCTGCAGCGCGACACTGGCACCAAGTCCGAACGTAAATGCAAGGGGGCTATGGGCCGCCGGAGCGATACGCAGACGCGGATCCAGCGTAAGGTATCGTGCTGATAGATCGAAGACGTCTCGTATGTACCGACCTCCGACCGAGTACGAAAGGTCATCCACGGCAGAGAGCGACCGGTCGTCATAGGACAAGCGCGCATGCAGTCCCCACCATGACGCCGATGTATACTCGGCGAGGAAGGCAACGTAGGGCATCACGGCCGTGCCGTCGATGCCAACGTCGGTCGTAAACTGTCCGGCATTTCGTCCGGGATTCGTACCACCGTCAGGTCCCCACGCAGCATATCCCACGCCCGAAACGTTCAACGATGCGGCAGCCATAGCACCAAACCGCCAGGGAGCAACAGACTGTGCATACATCGGCGTCGTGGCGGCAAGCACCAGTGCAACGAGGATCGATCGTGAGAACATCATACTGACGTGCGTGGTCAATGATCGCATGCCGCAAAGATACCCATGGTAATGACGTGGCAGCCCGAGCGATCAAGGCATAGGTCCATGGTCGATGTTGTATGTTCGTGACCCATGACAACGAAGCAAGACGCATCGACGATCATTGAAGCCCTAAGCGCAGCCTTGCAGCGCGAACGCGACAGCCATGCCGAGCGCTTCCGCGTACTTACCGGCGTGGCGCCCGTGCGCCAACGCGTGGCCGAAGGCGTCGCATGGTATCCCGTACGCATCCGCGAGACAGGCTACGGCTTTGGAGAGTATCCCTTCGTCGTCGTCGAGCGCACCGCTCAGTCCGGACCCCATCAATTGTCAGGTGGTAAACCGTGTCAGGTCTTCTCGATGTCAGGCACCGAACAACGCACGGCCAACGGCACGCTGCACTGGGTCACGGGGAACGTGGCCCATGTGATCCTCCGTGACAACGAGCATCCGGAGTGGCTCGACGAGGGACGCATTGGTGTTCAGCTGACGTTCGACGCCTCTGGCTTTGCCGAGATGGCAGAGGCCCTACGTCGGCTGCGCACGGCCGACGTAGACCGGCTGGCAAGACTGCGGGATGTGCTCTACGGCGATGCCGAACCGGCATTCGACAACGAAGGCGATATCGAGTCTATCCCGGGACTCAACCCGTCGCAATGTCGGGCCGTGGATCTTGCCGTCCGCGCACGCGACGTGGCCGTCATCCACGGTCCGCCCGGCACGGGTAAGACCACGACGTTGGTCGAGGTGATCCGTCGCTGCGCGCGGCGGTCTCGCCCGGTGTTGGTCTGTGCCCCTTCCAATGCCGCTGTTGATGTGCTCACGGAACGCTGTGCGGCTGCGGGACTGGATGTGGTGCGCATTGGCAACATGGCGCGCGTGGATCCGGCTGTGATGGAGCATACGCTTGGTGAACGGTGGAAGCGCCAGGGGCTGGCCGACGATATCAAGGCGATGCGGAAGCGCGCCGACGAGTTTCGTCGCCTTGCCATGAAGTATAAGCGTTCCTTCGGCAGAGCCGAAATGGAGCAACGCAAGCTGCTTCTGCAGGAAGCACGATCGATCATTGCCGATGTGCGACGCATGGAGCAGCAGACGACCGATATGATCGTGAACAACGCCGACGTCGTTGCCTGCACGCTGGTCGCGTCACGTAACGAAGAGATCCGCCATCGCATGTTCGACACGGTGGTGATCGACGAAGCCGGCCAGGCGCTTGATCCGGCGATGTGCATACCGTTGCAGCGCGCGCAGCGCGTGATCCTTGCCGGCGATCCTTTCCAGCTGCCGCCGACGGTGCTTGATGCCGAGGCCGGACGCATGGGTCTGAGCACGACGATGCTCGACAGGGCTATCAATGCCCACCCACAGGGTGTTGCACTCCTCACGGAGCAGTACCGGATGAATCACGTGATCATGTCCTACTCCAACAGCACCTTCTACCAGGGCAAGGTCACGTCGCACACCAGCGTCGAGGACCGCACATTGCCGGAGGGCGCTGCGTTGCACG
>JAULYI010000028.1:0-4745 GCA_032117915.1 Kapaibacterium sp. (SeqCode)
GGGCTTGGCATTAAGACGGCAGCCGAAGACGCGTCCATGGAAGTGCTGTTCTGGGTAGGCTGCGCCGGCAGTTATGACGAGCGCGCCAAGAAGGTCACCAAGGCCTTTGCCGAGCTGATGCAGATCGCCGGTGTGGACTTCCGCATCCTAGGTACAGAGGAGAACTGTACGGGCGACGTCGCGAGGCGGACGGGTAACGAATACCTGGCCGACATGCTTACCAAGACAAACATCGAGACCTTCCAACGATACGATGTCCGCAAGATCGTGGCCACGTGTCCGCATTGCTTTAACACGCTGACCAACGACTATCCGCAGTACGGCTTCGAAGCCGAGGTGGTCCACCACACGCAGTTCATCCGCGAGCTGATCGACCAAGGACGTCTGAAGCTTGACCGTGATGCCGTGTCGTCGGCTACCGTGGCCTATCATGACTCGTGTTACCTGGGACGCTACAACGAGGAGTTCGAGGCACCACGGGCGACGCTTGACGCCGTTCCCGGTCTGACGATCGTTGAGCCGGCACGTGCAGGCGATCGTGGTCTGTGCTGCGGCGCCGGCGGCGGACGCATGTTCATGGAAGAACACGTTGGTGACCGTGTGAACATTGTTCGCACGAACGAACTTCTTGAGACAGGCGCAACGACGATCGCCGTGAACTGTCCGTTCTGCACAACGATGATCACCGACGGTGTGAAGGCCGCCGAGCGCATTGATAGCGTGCAGATCAAGGACGTCGCCGAGATCGTCCGCGAGGCTGTCCGTGCATGACGTTTGAGTCGCCATCGGTGTCGTTGATCGACGAGGTTGCGTCATCACGCCTTTGGCGTGCCGCATGGTTGCTGAGCCTCTTTACGATCATCTACAACGTCGTCGAAGGCGTTGTGAGCATCTGGTTCGGCTATGACGACGAGACGCTTGCGCTGTTCGGCTTTGGCGTGGACAGTATCATCGAAGTCATCAGCGCCATCGGCGTTGCACACATGGTCGTCCGCCTGCAGCGTCATGGATCGGAGCATCGCGACACATTCGAACGCACGTCGCTACGGGTGACCGGCGTGAGTTTCTATGCCTTGACGGGCACGCTCGTTGCCACTTCGGTTCTATCAATCGTGACGGGACATCGTCCCGAAACAACGCTGTCAGGCCTGGTCGTTTCCCTGATCTCCATTGCCTTCATGTGGGCGCTCATCCGTGCCAAGGTTCGCGTTGGCACAGCCCTTACGTCGGCACCGATCATCGCCGATGCCAACTGCTCCAAGGTGTGCCTTCGCATGTCCGTCGTGCTCCTGGCGTCCAGCGCTCTATATGCTGCCTTCGCTATTCCGCTGGTGGATGCACTAGGTGCCCTTGGACTGGCATGGTATGCCTTCCATGAAGGGCGTGAGTGCTTTGACAAAGCACGCGGGTTGGAATGCTGCGACGGATGTCATGCCGACTGAGTCAGCATGGGCGATCACTGAATGCGGATCGACGTAGCGAGTACCTTGGCCAGCTCGCCGGTCAGCGTACGTCTGTCAAACTGCGCCACCACAGCAGGGTCGGGCGTGGGTAGCGTTCGTTTGGCCCATGCATCGTACAGCTCGGCAATACAGGCCGTAATGGCCGGTACATCCGCCGGGTCTGTCAGTCGTGCAGCGCCATAGCGTTCTGCATCGCGACGCAATGCCCCTTGAGGCACGGAGACCAGCAAGGGTTTACGGGTGCCGAAGTATTCGTAGAGTTTGCCGGAGGAAATGGTGTCGGCATTCTTCCCGTTACCGACCATCATCCATAGCACGTCGCTGTCCAGCAGCAACCGCACCGTGTCTGGATGCGAGCAATAGCCATGATCCGTTGTGATCTCCTGAAGCCCGAGACGCTTGATCCGGCGTTTATGCTGGTCGCGAAGCAACCCTGCAAAGTGCAGCTGGATACGGGCGTCCGGACGTTCGTTGCGAAAGCGTCGGACGGCTTCAAGAAAGTACTTCGGCGTGACCATCTCGTAGAAGATGCCCGTATAGGTCAATGACATTGCAGATGTATCCTTGATCATCGGCGGTCGCTCCAAGGCGGCCGTATGATCGTCGGCATCATATCCGTGGGGAATGATGACGATGTCGTGCACATCAAGCTGCGGATACGTTGCCAGCAGCCGCTCCTTGATGCGTCTGTTCGTGACGACTACCTTGGCGGCATGGGTCAGGACGTCGTATTCGTACTGCTTGTGCAGGTGGGCATGCAGCGGTGTGGGATAGAATGAAAATTGATTGCCGTACCACAGGTCACGGTAGTCCACAACAAGGGGAATGCCTGTTTCAACGCTGAGTTTTGCTGCCGCCATCATGGATGAGAATGGGGGACCGCTCACCCAGATGCAGTCAAACGATGTTTCCTTCACCAACTCCCGCGCCGTACGCAAGGCCTGCGATGCCCAGCCGCGCTTATTGTCGGGAATGAAGATCGTCGAAGAGAGTCGGTTCAGGCCCTTGCGGATGAACTCATGCGGCATGCGAACCGTGCCCTTCGAGGCCAGCCGACTATTAGGGTCTGTACCGGTCGTACGATGGATGACAATATCCCTGGATACCAGTTCCTCGAGCAAGGCCTCGTCATGGGCGTAGTATGCCGTAGGCCCGGTGGCTATCACATGTGGACGCCATCCGTGGTTGGGGAGGTACTTCATGAACTTGGCAACGCGCTGGACGCCGCTCAGGCCCATGGGAGGGAAGTAGTATGCGAAGACGAGAACGTTATTAAGGCTCATGGTCCCGTTACACGACCACAAGTTCTGTTGGAGCCGACGTCAGGATCTCGGGGCCGTGCGGCTTGATCACGACGTCGTCTTCGATACGCATACCAAACTTGCCGGGCAGGTAGATGCCGGGCTCAATGGTGATGACGCAGTCCGTAGGCAGTGCCTGCTTTTTGTTCATGTAGCTGATGCGGGGCATCTCGTGCACTTCGTAGCCAAGACCATGGCCAAGCGAGTGCTTGAAGTTCTCGCCGTAGCCAGCTCTCGTAATGATGTCGCGAGCCGCGGCATCAAGATCGGCGGCGATCACTCCCGACTTGGCTGCGTCTAGGGCCGTCATGTGTGCATCGTAGAGAACGGCAAAGACATCCATGACCTTCTTCGACGGTTGGCCTACACAGAATGTGCGGGTCATGTCGCTGTAGAAGCCATTCACGCAGGCACCAAAGTCCACCGTCACCACATCGCCCTTCTTGATCGTATTCGTGCTTGCACGTCCATGAGGCATTGCGCTTCGTGCGCCGGCCACTACAATGATGTCAAAGGCATCCTTCTCCGAGCCCAGCTCTCGCGTGACCGTTGCAAGGAAGTTCGCAACGTCGCGTTCCGTATGTCCGGCCTCGACCACGCCAAGCATCCGCTCGTACGCCGTGCTCACGATCTGTGCCGCTTTCGCGATCTCCTTGATCTCGTAGGCAGCCTTCACCATCGTTAGCGTGTCCACAAGACCCGACACGTCAACAAGCTTGCAGGGGGCAAGGGCCTTCTTCATGGCCGCATGCGCGCCCATGGTCGTGCGCGATGCGTCGAAGCCCAGAGCAGCACATACCTTGGGAACGCCAGCCGCTGCTGCGGCACTCCAGAAGTTGCGATCAATGTGGATGGACAGGCCCTCGACCTTGAACAACTCCTTCTGGACCTGGACGGCATAGAGATCGTTCGTAAAGAAGTGTACCTTCTTCTTCGTCACGATCGCAGAAGCCATCGACCCAGAATAGCCGAACAGGTATCGCAGGGCGTGGACGTCCGTGATGATGTAGCCATCGATACCGTGTGCCTTGAATGAGGAACGCAGTTCGGTAAGGCGCGCTGTGGCCGTCCGCAGTTGCTGTGCTGTTGCCATAACTTATCGAGTGTAATAGTTCGGAGATTCCTTGGTGATGATCACATCGTGTGGATGTGATTCGCGCAGTCCGGCTGCCGTCATGCGCACGAAGCGTGCGTGACGCTGCATGTCTTCGATGGATGAGCAACCGCAGTATCCCATCGAGGCGCGCAGGCCGCCCACGAGCTGATAGATCGTATCGCTGACGCTTCCCTTGAAGGGGACGCGTCCCTCGATACCCTCCGGCACGAGCTTGGCGATGTCGTCTTCTACGTCCTGGAAATACCGATCGGCCGAACCCTGGCCCATGGCTCCAAGGGAGCCCATACCGCGGTAGATCTTGTAGGCGCGACCTTCGAGCTGGACTTTCTCGCCGGGCGACTCTTCGTGTCCGGCCAGCAGGCCGCCCACCATGATCGTATCAGCGCCGGCGGCAATGGCCTTGGCCACATCACCGGTCTGCTTGATGCCTCCGTCGGCGATTACGGGGATACCAAGGGGCGAGGCAACGGCAGAGACGTTCATGATGGCTGTGATCTGGGGTACGCCAACGCCGGCAACCACACGCGTGGTGCAGATCGACCCCGGACCTATGCCAACCTTCAGGGCATCTGCACCGGCATCGATCAGGGCCTTGGCAGCTTCGCCTGTAGCGATGTTACCGGCCACGACCTGCAGGGCAGGGAAGCGCTGTTTCACGGCCTTGACGGTCTCGATGACGCCTTTGGTGTGGCCATGGGCGGTATCGACGATCACAACGTCCACACCGGCCTCTACGAGGGCCGCTACGCGGTCCAACGTGTCGGGGGCGATACCAAGGGCGGCACCGACGCGCAACCGTCCCTGATCGTCCTTCGCGGCCCGCGGATAGCGCTTCTTCTTTTGGATGTCCTTTACGGTCATCAG
>JAULYI010000029.1:0-8957 GCA_032117915.1 Kapaibacterium sp. (SeqCode)
TGGCGATGTTATTGAAACAAAAGTGCCAGCCGGTGTGATTCAGTACGAGGTGCTTGCCATCAGCAAGTGATCTCTCGCCGGACAGGGTTGTTGACGGTGCATTGCTCGGGCGTGGTCTTCGGCGGGGTTGCCTTGCTGTGTGGAGCGCTCAGTCACTCTGTGGAGGTTGCATGGTTCGGGTGCTTCTCGTGTTTCTGTGTTCTGCAACGATTGCCGCTGCAGAGATACCAACGGCGGGATTGGCTGTCTGGTGGAGGGCAGACCGTGGTGTAACGACGGTCGGTGACCTTGTGACGTCGTGGGAAAGTGGGGATCTTCGTGGTGGTACTGCGGTCCCTATCGGCGAATCTCAGCCTCGTCTTGTCGAAGATGCCGTCAACGGACATGATGCCATCCGGTTCGATGCCGGGGCTAGTACATTTCTTGACGGTCCGAATAGATTCCCGGTCGCATCTGATTACACGTTGTATGCCGTGATCCGCGTGAACAACGCTGGTGCAGCGGGGAATATCCTTAGCGGAAACTCCCGAGCATTCTGGCTCAATGGGTCAGACCGGCCTCATATCCTGCATGCTGCAGACTTCAGCAACAGCGTCGGTAGCGACCTTGGGGTAGGCACGGGTACGTTTGCCGTGGTCAGGGTGGTGTACACTGTTGCAGACAACAGTGTGAGTATCCACGTGAACAACGCTCAAGGGGCTGGGAAGTCGTACGTGCCGGTCAACAATGATGCCGAGATCTTCATTGGTGCATATCAGCAGGGCAACTTCCTGAGTGCGGATATCGCCGAGCTGGCCGTCTACGGACGTGCTCTGGCACCGACAGAAATCCAGGAAGCGGACGCCGAGCTACACAATCGATATGGCATAGCAAGGGTTGCTGATCCGGATCCACCCATCCTGGCGTTCGATGTTGTTCCGAAGTCTCTCGCATTGTATGCCGATGGTCAGGAAATGACATGCTCGGGTACGGTCAACGACGGTGCGGTGCGTACGCTCAAAGCCATACTGGACTCTGCAGGCACCGTTGTGAAGACCTGGGAGTTCGATGTTCGAAACGACCGGCGATTCTCCATGACAAGCGCACTTCAGCCGGGTCTTCATAGCTACACGCTACGCTTCATTACGGTGCACAATGCAGGACAAGACACCGTGCACACCGTACGAGACATCCTCTGTGGAGAAGCGATCGCCATTGAAGGACAGTCCAATTCAATCTGGCCTGATGCGACCTTGCCGGTAACGCCATGGGCACGCACCTTCGGATCGAATTTTGGGCAATCAGCCTCTGACACGGTTTTCAAGCGTAGTATCGCTACCGGTGGCGGCGGGGGAGCCAATGTTGGTGCCATTGGGATGTACCTACAGAACGCCTTCGTAAACGAGCTCAAGATGCCGACCTGTATCATCAATGGTGGTGTCGGCGGCACTCGTATCGAGCAGCATGTTCCTGATGGCCAGAATCGCTATAACCGGGGCACCATTTACGGGTCTTGGGCCTACCGGCTAAAGCAGAGTGGTCTGGCACCCTATGTGCGGTTACTTATTTGGTATCAGGGAGAGTCAAACGGGGGCGGAGACCGATATGGTGAGCTGTTTGACAATATCTATCGTGAGTGGCGCGAGGACCTGCCCAATCTCGAGAGGATCATCGTCATCCAGATCAGACCAGGATGCGGAGGAACGCAGCACGCGAAACTGCGTCACGATCAGATGGTGCTTGGAAATGGACGTTATCCGGATGTCTATGTTCACGCAGCAGCAGGTCTTCCCGGACACGATGGTTGTCATTACGCGCCTGTAGGGTATCAAACGCTTGGTCGACAGCTGATGGACATCATTGTTGCCAATCGGCTTACCCTTGGAACGGGCTTTGCCGGTACGGCTCCGGTCATCCAAGAGGTAACAGCGGACGTGAAGCCCGGTGGAACGAAGGTGACCTTGACATTCTCTAGAGCAGCCAACCTGGCGTTCACAACCGACACTGCAGCGGGCGGTGAGATTCGATATCGCAATGCGGCCTTCTTTTTCAACGGAACGGAAACGGAGCACCCTGTAGCCGTTCGTGCTGTTGGCAATACCGTAGAACTCGATGCGCCACCGGGTGTCGAGGTTAGTACGGTTTCCTATGTACCGGATACGTATTACCCCGGAACGGAGGCCGTATACCAGGGGCCGTGGTTGATCTCAGACAGGGGCGTCGGTGCCTTGACCTTCCACAACGTACCTGTAACAACCACAGGTGTCGCAATCGAAGAGAGCATGCCTCCTTCCCTAGCCGTGGTCCGTCACGGACAGTCATTACCATACAGTGATCATGAAGGTAGCGCAGTCTATTTCACTGATGTTCGTGGCAGCATTGTCGCCTCAGTTCCCGTCATTGATGGAATGCTGATCGTACCATCACTGCCCCCTGGAATCTATGCCGCTAGGGGGGGGAAGGGGCGCTGGCTTACGGTCCTGCCGTAACAGCCACTTCCGTAGTTTAGCGGTCCCACCAACAAACACTCGAATAATGGCCTGGTTCCTTCGCAAATCAAAGAACATTGCTGAAACACAACAGCGTGAAATGCCCGACGGGCTTTGGACGAAGTGTCCCCAGTGCTCTACGGTCCTGTATCGTAAGGAGCTAGAAGAGCATGCGTTTACCTGCCCATCGTGCAGCCACCATTTCCGTATCGGAAGTAGCAAGTACGTTGCTGTGCTGATGGATTCCGGATCATGGCAGGAAACGGATCGGAACATTCGATCTGCCGACCCACTGGACTTCGTCGATACAAGGCCGTACAAGGCCCGGCTCAAAGAAGCCTATGCAAAAAGTGGTCTGCCGGATGCCGTAACGACCGGCACGGGTGCCATTGAAGGGATCCCCGTGTCGTTCGGATGCATGAACTTCGGATTCGTTGGCGGCTCGATGGGTAGTGTCGTAGGCGAGAAGTTTCTTCGAGCAGGAAGGCGTGCACTCGAGCAGCGTATGCCGTACGTCTTCATCTCGGCCTCCGGTGGTGCTCGAATGCAGGAAGCAGCGCTCTCGCTGATGCAAATGGCCAAAACAAGTGCCATCCTTTCTGAGCTTGCCGAAGCCGGCCTGCCCTATGTTTCGATCCTAACGGACCCGACCACCGGCGGTGTGAGTGCCTCGTATGCTATGCTAGGCGATGTTATCATTGCCGAACCAAAAGCACTGATCGGATTTGCCGGACCCCGCGTGATTGAGCAGACGATCCGCAAGAAGCTTCCTGAGGGATTCCAGCGTTCAGAGTTCCTGCTCGATCATGGTTTTGTCGATATGGTCGTGCACCGGCGTGACCTGCGAGGGAGCGTAGCGCGGGTTGTGCGTCATTTACAGGGAGGACGTGGTGCATAAGGCCATGCAAGTCCGGATGGTTGGTTTTCCGATCGACCTTGGTGCAGATCGGCGTGGTGTTGACATGGGGCCGTCTGCACTGCGGATCGCCGATATCGACAAACGTCTCGAAGCGCTTGGATACACCGTCGTTGATGAAGGCGATATTCCTGTACGCAATATCGAAGTGCAAGACATCTTCGACCCGAGGCTGAAGTATCTGCCTGAGATCGCCGAGATGAGTTCCGTACTTGCTTATCGTGTGAAGGCCATTTTGGATGAAGGTGATTTTCCACTGATCCTGGGTGGCGACCATTCCATGAGCATCGGTTCCTTAGCGGGGATACGAGCCCATTGCCACGAACAAGGCAAAACATTGGGTGTGCTGTGGATCGATGCCCATGCGGATATGAACACGGCAGAGACCACGCCGTCTGGGAATATCCATGGTATGCCACTGGCAGTTGCCATGGGGATAGGTCATCCGTCGCTAACCAACCTTATGGGCGACGTCACACCGCTTGACCCTGCGAACACGGCTATTATTGGGTTGCGTAGTATCGATCCCGGAGAGCGTGCACTGATCAAAGACCTTGGAGTTGCAGCATATACGATGTTCGATGTTGACAGACATGGTGTGTTTGACATTGTCCAGCGCGTTCTGGAAGACATGGCGCGCCGCGTCGATCACCTGCACATTTCGTTTGATTGTGACGGAGTAGATCCGTCTGTCGCTCCCGGCGTAGGCACACCCGTTCCCGGCGGGCTGTCGTTCCGCGAGACGCACCTTATAATGGAACTCGTGTCCGAACTTGAGGCGTTTGCCTCATTCGAAGTCGCCGAAGTCAACCCCATTCTTGATGATCGAAACAAAACCGCTCAGTTTGCCGCCGACGTCGTTGCATCATCCATGGGTAAGCGGATCCTCTAGGGTCTTCCTTACAGTGGTGCTGTTGTTTGCTCTGTCTGCAACGGCAACGTTCGCATCGGCCGATACTGTATCGGCTGTTAACGGCCGGCGCAAAGGTCGCCCACTGCGATGCTTCGTTGACGTTGGTTCGCTCATGGGGATACACTCAACGGAGTTCTTCACGGATTACAAGCGGTATCTCACCGGGCCATCGACAACATTTAATGCGCCCGAGATCGTCCGGTTCGGTATCGGCAGTTACCAGATACAGAACATCGCAATGGGCCTCACCGGTGGGTACTACAGAGCAGTCCTTCGCGAAACGTATCAGTTTAGACCCGAGCTGTCCGATGTAACGGCTGGTATTCCTGCGCAGACGTTGACGCAAGAGCTCGTCATGACGGCCTTCCCCGCAATGGTAACCGCTGATTATCTACCCCTTGGGCGTCAGTTCACCACCTACGTAGGCGCGGGCATTGGTCTGAACATCGTTAGTGTATCCTGGCGAGAGGCTCTCTCGGAATCGCAGGCCCCCGGAGCACGAGCGTCTGGTGAGCGGTATGATGGCACCCATCTCGTACCAACGGCAATGCTGCGTAGTGGCGTGTCGCTGGGTCTTGATAAGGTCCTGTCGGCCACGATATCGGCTGCACTCCATGTAGAAGTTTCTTACGTCTTCAGTAACCTATCTGCGCCCCTCTTTGAGCGGCTTGCCTCGCGGTTTCCAGGTGCCGACGGGATGACGGCTGCCTACACGGTAGCTGTCGGGGGGCTAGGCATCCATGCCGGACTAAGCTTTTTTCTCCGGTAGGCGAATTCCCGTAGTTGAACGGCATGGTAAAATTTCCGTTCTTGGAGTATCGTCTTCGAGCTACATCGTCATGTTGTTTCCATCACATCGTAGGAGCTCCGCCATGGATTACCACGTCACGCATCGCCATTGCACGTTGTCCGATGAAGAACATCAAGCCGCCAGTCAGGCAGCTGAGCACTTCAGAAAATTCAATGCGAATATCTTGCGCGTGGATGCCATTTTTGACGGTCACCTGAATGCCACGAGTGAGTTTACGTGTGAGTACACGGTCCATATTCAAGGGCACACCGTGGTGGCAAAGGACACTGCCGATACCTTTCTCAAGGCGATTCACGAGGCTGCTGCGAAGATCGAACGTCAGCTTGTGAAGTTGAAGCAGCGATCGGAGCCGGCCCGAAACCACAACCGCAGCTAGAATTATGTCCTCATTCCGGACGATCACGCCACATCGAAGAGAATTCATCACCGTCCGTGACGTCCTCAGTGGACCTCTGCGCCTGCGTTCGCTTACGGATGACATTGGCATGGATAACCGGATCACGGACAAAAGCATGCATCGTCCGCAGCTTGCTCTTGCCGGATACACCGAGTTCTTCACCTATTACCGCGTGCAGCTGTTCGGTAATACCGAATTCTTCTATTTGAACAGCCTTGCGGCTTCTGAGCGTCACACGGCCTTTCGGAACATCTGCATGTTCAATGTGCCGTGTATCATTCTGGCGAATGGCCACGAGATCGACGAAGAGCTGTTGGCGCTAGCCAGGGAGCATCAGGTTGCCATTCTTTCCACGGAACAGGATACAACCAAGGCCATCCAGCAGTTAGGTGACTTCCTTGATGATCAGTTTGCGTCAACCGTCAATGTCCATGGATCGTTCGTGGATGTGTACGGTGTCGGGATCTTGTTCACCGGCGCTAGTGGGATTGGGAAGAGCGAGATCGCACTGGATCTCGTTGAACGCGGACATCGTCTGGTAGCGGATGACATCGTCGTGTTCACGCAAAAGCGCGAGTCGATTCTTATGGGAACAGGTACGAGTCTCGTAAAGCACTTTATGGAGATTCGCGGACTTGGTGTAATCGACGTTCGACAAATGTTTGGCATCCGTGCTATCCGCTTTCAGAAGCGCCTTGAGATCATCGTTGAGCTTGAGTTATTCGATCCTGATCGCGAATACAATCGGACAGGGTTAGACGAGGGAACGACGACGCTTTTGGGCGTTGAGATTCCGACGATCAAGCTTCCGATCATTCCAGGGAAGAACATTACCGTTATCTCTGAGGTAATTGCATTGGATTACCTCCTCAAGACCTACGGATATCATGCTTCAAAGGTCATGGCCGAGCGGTTGCATGAGGAGATCTCTCGACGTAGGACGACAGCAGCGGTTGACCAACGACACATCACCTATTTCCAAGGCGACGATGAGTAAGCGAACCGTCGGGGTCATGCTGACCCTGATCATCACCACCATCATCACGGCATGTACGGTTGACAAGGGCGACGGTGTACTGCTGCATGAGTTGTCCGATATCGAAGGTCTCAATCCGTGGATCACGAATGATGCTGCTGGTGCGGACATCCAGTGGCTCGTATTCGAGTCCCTTACCATGCAGGACTTTGAGACGTCCGCATTGATCCCACTCCTGGCCGATTCGCTCCCGCGGATCAGTGATGATCATCTGACCTACGAGTATCGTCTGCGAGAGGGGATTCGCTTTTCGGATGGCACGCCACTTACCTCGGCAGACATCGTGTTCGCCTTCAAGACGATCAAGAATCCGCTGATCATCGACGCAGCTGCGCTGAGAAACTACTACGATGATATCAAGGACGTCGTAGCACTTGACGAACGGCGAGTCCGCATCACCATGGCAAAGCCATACTTCCTTGCAGAGTTCTTCCTGGGGTCCCTGAAGATCTTGTCAAAGCGTAAGCTCGACCCTAAGGGACTGACCGATGCATACACGTTCGCTGAGACGAACGACGCAGATCTCGCAGCCACAAGTGCAGCTATGAAGGCCTTTGCTGATTATATGAATACGCCCGAGGCCAAGCGTGACCCGGCGCTCAACGTGGGTAGCGGTCCCTACGTCTACGATGAGTGGCGCACGCAGGAGCTACTTCGTCTACGAAAGAACAAACGCTATTGGGGCGCCGCAACGAATACGTGGATGCAGGCAACGCCAGAGGAACTGCTCTATCGCACGATTCCGGACAGATCGTCGGCGGTGACTGCCCTCAAGAACAACGAACTGGATTTCATGAGTTTTGTACCGGCAACGATGTACGACGAGGAAGTTGATACATCGCGGATGACGCATCTTGCCAAGCGTACCTACGTGATGCCTTCATACATGTACATTGGATGGAACACTCGGCGTACGGTCCTGAGCGACAAGCGTGTTCGTCTGGCATTCTCGCATCTGGTAGACCGAGATCAGCTCATGAAGCAGATCGCTCGGGGCTATGCCTCGCCGACGAACTCGCCGGTCTATCCCATGCGACCTGAGTATGACACGACGATTCCGGCGATTGCGTACGATCCCTCCAAAGCCGCAGCACTGCTCACGGAAGCCGGTTGGATCGATACTGACGGCGACGGCATTCGCGACAAAACGATCAACGGTCAGAAGACAGATCTTCGATTCAGCTTCCTACTGAATGCCGGAAATGAGTCTCGTGAGCGAATCGCTTTGTTTCTCGTGGATGAGTTCAAGCGCGTTGGCATCGACGTAAAGGTACAGAAGCTAGAGTGGTCGGTCTTCCTCGAGAATCTTCGTACGCATAAGTTCGACTGCTATATCGGAGCTTGGGTGAATGACGATATCCCGAGTGACCCTTATCAACTGTGGCACTCGTCGCAGTCGAGAGAGAAGGGATCGAACTATGTCGGCTTCGTTAATCAACGGGCCGACGAGATCATGGAGCTCAATCGTGTGGAGTTTGACCCCGCCCGGCGCGAGGCGCTGATGCACGAATTCCAGCGGATCGTCGTTGACGAGCAGCCATACACATTCCTTTGGCTTATGCACTACCCTTCGGTCTACAATAAACGTCTTGGTAACCTTCGGTTCTTCACCATCAGGCCCGGCTATCACCCGCCATCGTGGAACATCGCCCCCTGACGCAACACACCCATCTGTAAGCAGTTAGCTATGAAGCGCCATGAACTCCGCCAGATCATTCACGGCGGAGAGTCAACGACTGTTGAATTCAAGCGAAAGTTCACTTCGGGTGAAAAGATCGCCAGGGAACTCATTGCCTTCGCGAACACGTCTGGCGGCTATCTGCTGATTGGGGTTGATGATAATGGAACAATCGTGGGCGTTGACAGCGAGAAGCAAGAACTTGCTTTGATCGGCGTTGCAGCTGCACTGATAGAGCCGCCGTTGAATCTTGTGACCGAGGTTGTTGAGGTCGATTGGAAGGATGTGATCGTTATCCACGTCCCTAATAGCCCGTACAAGCCGCACAGACTGCGCGACGAATCAGCCGATGAACGTCCGCACGATCGTAAGGCGTATATCAGACAAGGTGAGAACAGCGTGGCCGCCGGTAAGGAGATGGTTCGGTTCTTGGCAGCGCAACGAGCCGATGCACCACCGATGACGCTGAGCATTGGGGATAGAGAGCGACGGTTGTTTACCTACCTGGAACGCCACGGGCGGGTGAGTGTACCAGACTTTGCCAAGCTGGTCAATATCAGCAGGCGGCGTGCCTCACAGATCCTTGTCAAACTTGTCCGAGCCGGTATTCTTCACATCCATACGGACGGTGGGCACGACCACTTCACGCTCGTGTGAGGAGTGAAGCGATCGTGCCCACCGTTTTAACCGCAGGCAAGCTATCTGTTAGCGGAAGACAGCCACGTTCTTGTAGGTCCG
>JAULYI010000030.1:0-23745 GCA_032117915.1 Kapaibacterium sp. (SeqCode)
AAAGACAACGGCGAAAAAAAATCCCGTTCACGTTTTACGGTGAACGGGAATATCCACTTGGTCGGGGCGAGAGGATTTGAACCTCCGACCCCCTCGTCCCGAACGAGGTGCTCTACCGGGCTGAGCCACGCCCCGAAGTGAGCCACAAAGGTACGGCAGCGCAGGCAAAACTCCAACCCTGTGTTGAATGACGCAGTTATTGCATCTTGAGATCTTCTATGGATACGTTCTCACTTGGTTTCACATCTGGCCACTGGTGGCTGTATCTCGTCTTGGTTGCCGTAGCGACAGTCGCTGCTATCATGACCTACCGTGCAACGGTTCCAATGATCACGTCCAACCGACGTGCTCTGCTCGTGACATTGCGTGCATTCGCTCTTTCGGCGTTGCTCATCACCTTGTTCGAGCCGGTGTTGCACATCATTCGATCTACCGTTCAGCAGCCAAGAGTGGCTGTTCTGATCGACCGGTCTCGATCTGTTGGCCTATCCGACCGATCCGGCGATCGACGTGCAACGCTGCGTGCTGCGCAGAACGCCGTGCTACAGGCCTTAGAATCCAGAGCTACCGTAGCAGTGTTTGATGAAGGTGCTGAGCAGATCTTGGATCTGATGGCACTCGATACGCTCCAGCCTCGTGGAGCGAGGACAGATATCGCGGCGGCACTCCGCTGGGCAGGCAATCAAGCTGTCTCGCAGCAGGTTGGCGCCGTCGTGCTGATCAGCGATGGAAATAGTAATACGGGTGATGATCCGACTGCTGTTGCCGAACGAGCCGGTATGCCGCTCTTAGCCGTCGGTATAGGAGACTCAATCCCACCGGCAGATATCGTACTGCAATCGATAGACATTCCCGCTGTTGCCATTGTTAGCGAACGGACCACGCTGAGTGTTGACGTGACTGCGAGCGGTATGCAGGGACGTACCTATGACGTGATCGTGGATGATGACGGCCGAGAGATCGGACGCCAGCGTGTCGATGTCCGCGAGCGCCTTCAGCGGCAGACCCTTGTGTTCGACTATACACCGGCAACAGCCGGTATCCGGAAGATCACGGCACGTGTGGTGGCAATCGATGGTGAATATTCTGCAAGGAATAACGTTGCATCAGACTACATCAAGGTGAAAACAAACCGTCGAGGCATTGTCCTGCTTGCCGGTGCTCCTAGCCCCGATGTGGCCTTTCTCAGCGATGCCCTTGGAACTGATCCCACAGTTCGTCTGCAGATGTTTGTCCAGAGGCAGGGCGGTGGTTTCTACGGTGAGCCTCCGACCCCAGCAACCTTCGCCGATGCTTCTGCCGTCATCCTTGTAGGATTTCCAACAGCAGCAACGCCGTCGTCCCTTGTGTCGATCGTTGCGGATGCCGTTCGCCGTGACCGCGCGTTGCTGTTCGTATCGTCGCAGGACCTTGATTACACCAAGCTGGGCGGCCTTGCTGATGTGCTGCCCTTCACGGTGATCTCCTCCCGGTCGCGCGAGTTTCCTGTTACGGCTGACGTGACTTCGGCAGCAGCGTCCGACCCGATCATGCGCCTTGGAACAGACGAAGATGTACGCCGCTGGAACGATCTGCCACCGCTATATCGTACGGAGACCTTTGTCGATGTTCGCCCGCAGGCCACGGTGCTTGCCACGCAGCGACTAAACGGTGTGCCAATGGGCGATCCGCTGATCGTTGCACGAGACGACGGTGAACGGCGGCAGCTGGCAATTCTTGGTCACGGTCTGTATCGATGGCGTCTGCTCGGAAAAGGTCCGTCAGATGCTCGTGGTGCCATGGGCATCGATGTGCTGTCATTGTTTGTTGATAACAGTGTGCGCTGGCTGTCGGCAAATGCCGACCGCCAACGCGTGAAGATCGCTGCCACGCGAGCGATGTATGCAGCCGGCGAGGTCGTAGGATTCACGGCAACGGTTGTCGACGCGTCAAATGTTGCAGTCGACGATGCCGATGTTCGCGTATCGGTCGTTGGCGGTGGTAAGACACGGGATATTGTTCTTGCAGCGATAGGGAACGGGCGCTATCGTTCCGACATTGGTGTCGTTCAGCCCGGTGACTATCAGTACACAGGCCGCGCAAAGCGCGGACAGACAACGATCGGCACGGATGCGGGGAGGTTCAGTGTTGGAGATGTGAACGTCGAGCTTCTTGCAACTACGATGAATGCGACCTTACTCCGCAGACTTGCCGAGGTTACGAATGGGTCGTTCGTGAATGTTGACGGTATTGCCGAAGGTCTGTCCAAACTGCTTCAAGATGTTCGCATGGCAGAGAAAACAGTCACCGAAGAACGTGACGTTGCGCTGTGGAGCTCATGGTGGTTCTTGGCATTGGCCATCGCCGCATTTGCCACGGAGTGGTTTCTTCGCAAACGCTCGGGATTGGTCTGACAATGGCCGGCACTTCCATTCCGAATATGCTGCCCGCAGATCTCCAGCTGCAATACCAAGAGCAACGGGATGCCATTCGGGCGCGGCTTGCTGATTTTGCAGCCGTACCGCCGGAAGCATACTTCTATGAACTCTGCTACTGCTTGTGCACGCCGCAGTCCAAGGCAGTCCACGCGTTTGCCGTGGTTGAACGGCTGCGCGACGGACACTTCATGGAGCTTGGATGGGATCCAACGCCGTTGCTTCGTGATCCGGCTACCTATATCCGATTCCACACAACCAAAGGGGCACGGTTGCTCGCCGCGCGCCAGGCGTGGCCCGAGATCGCCCGTGCATTGGCCACACCAATGCCCCCTGAAGAGATCCGCGACTGGCTGGTAACGGCCGTGAACGGCTTTGGAATGAAAGAAGCGTCTCACTTTCTGCGCAACATTGGCAGGCGTGGACTTGCCATCATTGATCGGCATCTTCTCACGAATCTAATCGCCTGCGGAGTGTACACATCGTTACCATCATTGCATAGCCCCAAGCGGTACCGTATCATTGAGCGTCGATTCCGAACATTCTCCTCAAGAGTGGGCATCGATATGGATGAACTCGACCTATTGTTCTGGTCCAATCAGGCCGGTCTCATCCTGAAGTAGCGTCGGACGTCACGGGCTAACTGTTCCATTCCTACTACGGGTGGTTCTCTGCCACCTGCCAGCATGGGTTTCATATCTGTTCGCAAAGGGTTGATGCGCCCGTCGGTGCGCGTCATTGCAGCGGTTACGGCATTAGCCCTTACCGTCCTGCCCATCCATACACAACCATGGGAATCAGACTCTGCAGCTCGTATCAGCGCTGGTGTCAGCATCGTTGTCGGGAGTAATCGACATTACACGGATTCTACGATAGCCGAGGTCTCCGTTCGTGATCGGTCAGGTCGGGCAGTACACGGCCTGGCTTGGGATAGTCGACGGACTCAGCATGACGATATGGCGTCATTCTGGCGGGATACCGTGTTGCCAGACCTTCGTGTTCCCCTTAACTACGATTCATGCAACGTAGTTGAGTTTCAGCTGCCTCGATCTACCGCCTACGCTGTCGGCTTCGTTCTTGATCACAGCCCCTCCATGACAACACCACGGGCGATCCGGATGCAGCGTGCCGTGCATGCAGCCATCCGACGTATGCATCACACCGATGCGGTCACCATTGTCAAGTTCACCTCGTCGGTTCGCGTCGAAGTGCCATTAATGACCGACAAGCCCACGGCACTGGAAACCTTCAAGGTCAATGGCATCAATACCAGAGAGGATGGCACAGCCATCTATGACGGTGTGTACAGGGCACTGCAGGAATTGGATCGTGCTGCTAGCACACAGCGTCGTGTTCTTATGGTCTTCACGGACGGCGAAGACAACGCATCGACCGTGACGCTAGACTCTGTCATCCATGCTGCTCGTCTGATGAACGCCGTAATCCACGTGATAACCTACGGAATGACGGAGCAGCCTGACATGGTCCGACTTGCATCTGCAACCGGAGGGTGGGTGCATCCGCTGTTCGATGTGTATGCGATAGACTCGGTCTTTCGCAACAAGTACGAGAGTCTGCGTTCCCGGTATGCGGTGCGTGTTTGGCATAAACCGCTTACCGACGTTAAAAGTAGGGGGGCGATCCTTACGATGGAAACTGCCCACGGTAGTGATCGGTCCGTCCTGGATCTTGTTCCAATGCTGCCGACGGTCGGTGTCCAGATCCTGCAAGGTCATTCAGATGCACATACCCTTGTTATCGGCGTTGCAACCGATATGTGGCAGCGGTCCGGAACCGGCGAACTGGTACATGAGGGGCTGACGGGTCTAGCATGGATGATGCGTCGTGCACCGGATGTCGTGGTCGAGATCTTGCAACCTGCATTTCCGGCTAAGGGGGCAATGGATCCGTATGAGCGTATCCGGGACCTGCTCATACAGGCCGGCGTTGCTCCGCATCGGGTGATCCGGGGCGCAACGGTCGACGATCGTCTGGGCATCAGGAACACTGATGTATCCGATACGGTGCTGATGATGCTCTACCGTCAGTGACCCGGGTATAGCGCCTTGATCCGCTGTTCGATCACGTCCGTTGGTAAGAGTGCCTGCTCCTGCGTGCCGGTCGCAACAATGCATCCGTCATGCTCGATCTGGATGCAGCAAACGACTCTGCGACCGTTCACGCTGGTTACCGTTGCCGTCACGATTAGCGTTGCGCCTACAGGCGCCATTGTATGGTGCGTTATCGAAAGTGCAGAGCCGACGGCGTTATCGCCTTCGTCAAAGAACGGTTCAATGGCACGGCGTGAGGCGAGCTCGGCATGATAGCATGCAAAGTAGGTGCCGTACACCCGGTGGCGGACATGTCCCTCAAGATGCGCCGTCATCGCATCCGTCACGACGAGCGTAACCACGCCAACACCGTGTTCAATTCCTGGCTTCATCGTGTGTTCAGTAGGTTTGCAGAGCAATGAACGAAGTTACGACCTTGCACGGGCCCCGCGTTGCTATCGCAACCTTGGGGTGTAAACTCAACTACGCCGAGTCAGCGGCGCTGCGCGCCCGCTTTGCAGAGCAGGGCTATGTGGTCGTTCGCGAGGAGGAACCGGCGGACGTCATCGTGATTAACACCTGCACGGTCACGGACAATGCGGATGCAGACTGTCGTAAGATCGTTCGGCGACACCTTAGACAGTCTCCCAATGCCATCGTTGCTGTGACGGGGTGTTTTGCTCAGCTCCAGCCAGAGACTCTTGCGTCGATCGACGGCGTGCGCGGAGTTTTTGGTACGGCCGAGAAGCTTAGCATACCAGAACATATCGACGCGTTGCGCTCGGCTACGTCACCGTTGATCTATGTGAAGGAAACGTCGGATGCCATGCCGTTCGTCGAAGCCCGGTCTGTAGAGTCCGATGGCCGAACACGCGCCTATGTGAAAGTGCAGGATGGCTGCGACTATAGCTGCTCCTTCTGCACGATACCGCTCGCACGTGGTGGCAGCCGCAGCATTGAGTTTGAAACACTCTGCAACGAGCTTGACAGACTGGATACAGAACGGTTTCATGAAGTGATCCTGACCGGCGTGAACCTTGGAGAGTATCATGCTCCGACCGGCGAACGGTTGATCGATGTGCTGCGTGTTGTCTCTGCGACGACCCGTACGTATCGTGTGCGGATATCGTCCATCGAGCCGAACACGATCAGCGATGAGATCGTTGATATGATCGCCGGCCATCCTATGTTCTGTCCCCACGTTCACACGCCGCTGCAGAGCGGTTCACCGGAGATCCTTCGAAGGATGCGACGGCGCTACACGTCGGAGCGCTACCGTGATCGGCTCATGCTGCTGCATGAGCGTATCCCGGGACTTGCCGTAGGGATCGACGTTATCGTTGGATTTCCAGGTGAGACCGAGGAGCTGTTCGAGGAGACCTACGCGTTTCTTCAGGACCTTCCCTGGACCTACCTGCACGTGTTTACGTATTCCGAGCGACCGGACACGCCTGCGGCGACGTACGACGCAACGGTACCCATGCATGTGCGACGAGCCCGTACGGCACGCCTGCGTGCGCTAAGTGACGAGCGTCGTCGTGAACATGCACTGCGGCACCTCGGCGATACGCGAGCCGTAGTGACGGAGTCCTACGATGTGGATCAACAGCGGTGGTTGGGCTGGACGGATAATTACATCCGTGTTGCCGTCGATCTGCCGTTCACGACGGGTCGTGCGATGGTACATGTGATCCTCGAATCGATGCAGGACGATGTCGTCATCGGCTCAGTCGTCCAACCCATACCTCCAGATCCTCCAACCATTTGAACGTCACCATGAAGATCTTCATTGCTGTTGACATGGAAGGTGCAACCGGAGTCGTCCACCACGACCAGCTGATGCCCGACGGTAAGGGCTACGCCGTTGCACAGCGCTATCTGACGGCCGACGTCAATGCGGTGATCGCCGGTATACTTGATGCCGACCACGAGGCGACGATCGTGGTGGGCGAGGGACATGCCATCATGCGAAACATCCTGCTCGATGATATTCATCCACAGGCCGAAGTTGTTGTAGGTCCTGCACGTCCCGCAAATAAGCCTCTCTGTCAGATGGAAGGGATCGACGGAACCTTTGATCTGTGTATGTGCATCGGGTTTCACAGTATGGCAGGAACACCGGGAGGTCTGCTTGCTCACACCTTTGTTGGCAGCGTCGTTTGTAACTGGTTGCTGAACGGTACTCCTGCCGGTGAGGTTGAAATCGACGCGGCGATCGCCGGTTCCTATGGCGTACCGCTTGGACTGGTAGTCGGCAATCACGAACTCGAAGCAGAGGTTCGGAAGTGGAACCCAGACGTTGAGTTCGTCGCGACGAAGCACACGCTTGGTCCGTCAGCTGCGCGCTGCCGTCCGCCGGCTTGGACGCGTGTGGCACTCCGTCATGCTGCGCGAGCAGCCGTAGAGCGCGCAAGCAATGGTGTATTCAAGCCGTATGACGCTGGTCGCAAGGTTGAGATGACCATCGAAACATATCGTCGAGAGATGACGGATAAGGCCGTATCCGAGCCTGTAACGGTACGTATTGATGACCGTACGTTCATGTGTGTGGGTGCAACAGCCGCGGACGCATTCAGACTGGCATGGAGGGCCATTGCCAGAGCTCTTGATGAGCCAGCATCCTTCTTGCAGTGATCGTACGTCACGTGCAGTTGATACTACTTCGTCTGTCGTGCACGATTGAGATGATGCACAACGACCTTCCATAGGTCGTCATACGGAATGAGTTCGGCATCATCCCGCACAACGCTGTCAGCGTCGGCATACTTTGCTCGAATGGCAGATGCGCGTCGGTCAGCTTCCACGGGATCGAAGTCTGCGGCAACTAGCGCCGATAGCATTCGCATGAATCGTGCTGTTCGCGGAGTACGCTTGGTTGAACCATATCGAGTAGCATACTTCTGAAGCTCCGGTGCACGATCAATAACGTAATCGTACTTCGCACTGCGCAGTGCCTGCACGATATCAATGATGACCAGAGCTGCGTTGAATACAACTTTGTTCTTTACCATGAACTTCATGTCTGGCGCTACCTGTCCCACGATACTTGACGCGCGGACCGACTCGCAATACGGAGAGGTGGCTATCGCCTCAACGGTTACTATCTCTGCGATGTAGGTGTGTAAGAGCTTCCATAGTTGTTTACGCCACTCAGCGACGTCGGCGGGACAGACGTCAGAACACTCCCGAATGATCAATGAAGCCTTTTCGTATTCCCGCGATGATAGCAGTAGAGTACATATGGTTTGCAAAATGCTATGCTGATTAGCTTTCGTAGGGTCGGTTAGCGCATAAAGATCAGCCAAGGAATCATGTTTGTTATCTATATGACCAAGTTGTGCAAGAGCGGAGTAGAGATTACCCATGAATTCAGACTCAAGGGATACTTCCAAATGTTGTGGATGAGGGCGCCTGTGGTTGGGTGAATTATGCAACCATTTTGAGTTCTCCGTCAGCGTACACAAAACCATCAAGTACGTTGGCAATGTGATTGAATCCGTCGATCTTTCGCCACGTCTTCTCTGCGTGCTTAGCCAGTGTAAACATCATCGCTAAGGCAGCATCACGAGATGCATTGCCGTTTGTCTGATTGCTCCTGCGTCGAATGGTAGCAAACGTTGACTCGATGACGTTGGTTGATCTGATCGACTTCCAATGCGAGGCAGGAAATTGATAATACGTCAGCAGCATAGGAAGGCGGCGTTCAATGGTCGCAACCGCCTTCGGATACTTCTCGCCAAACGTGCTTCTGTACGCAGCGAACATCTTCTTTGCATCGTCTTCGGTCGGTGCATTGAAAACGTCATGTAGCATGCTCTTAGCCTGATCCTGAAGCTTCTTAGGGAGCTTATCCAAGGCATTCCGCAACGCATGCACGGTGCAGCCTTGATGCTTGGTTGTCGGGAAGACCTTATTGACGGCCGACCAGAATCCCAAGGCTCCAACGCCGATAGCAAGGCTTGGTGCTGACAACCCTCGCCGTTTGAGGTCTGTCAGTACGGCCGTCCATGACAAATCACTCTCACGCTCCCCATCAACAACGGCAAGCAACTCCTTCTCACCGCGGTCATCGCCGCCGATGACCACAGGCATGCATGGCCTATCATTTGTCGTGCGCACCTTTGTATAGATACCATCAACCCACACGTAGACATATCGCTTCGTGATCTGCCGTTCTGAACACTCGCGATACATCTGCTGCCATCGCTCGATGATACGTGTGACCACAGCCGGACTCATTGACTCGAACTTCTCGCCGACGATGCTACGAAGGGCCTCTTCCATTCGATTGGTTGAGACGCCGTGAAGATATTGTGTCGCAACCATCGCGTCGATGTTCATCGTGCGGCGGATATAGGGTGGTAGTATCGCACTGGTATAGGTGTGCCCTTGGCGGCGATCATCAACGCGCGGTTGCCGGACCTTCAATGTCCCGACCGATGTCTGGACCGTCCGTTCTTGCGACAGCCCATTCCCTACGACCATCCGACGATTTGACGAGTCCCGTTCGCTCTCTGCGCGTCGGAGATAGTCGTCCGCTTCGATTCGCAGAGCGACCGAGAGCATCTCACGTGCTGCCTCTCGCAATGTCACTTCCAAGACAGAATTCGTTTGCACCGTCTCAATTCTCACCGTAGCTTTTGCCGTGTTCATAAAGCGTCTCCTGGGGATAGGTTGAAAAAACTGTAGTCAACGACAGGTCACGCCTTTCTTTATTTCGGTCAAGTCCTAAGTTCTACCTTCATCCACAACTTTCTATAGTATCTCCATTCATGATCAACGAGGCAATCATGGAACTACTGATAGCAATTCTGGTTTGGCTTGGCTGCTTCGAAGCCAACGGTGTGTACACGGCTTCAGAAATGGAGATGTACATCGCCAGTAATCATGCCGCAGTGCAAGCCATCATCAATGATCCTGCCATGCAGGCCGTGGTGTGGGAAACGTGTGGCAGCACCGTTGCGACGATTGTGGTTCGACTTGATGAGCACTGATCTCGTCCAAACAGTGGACGGCATCACGTTCCCGAACACGTGTATATAAACAATGACTGCGACAATGTAGCGACTGCAACATCGAGGGGGTATTGGTTGTGCACGTCAGCGACGTCATCAGACTCCGGTTTGATGGCGCCGTTTCGGATCAAAAAGGCCATATGTCAGTAAACTGCTAGACCGGGCACAAGCAGACGTCGGTTGCGTTGTTTATAGTAGCCCATTGCGACAGACATAGGGCTATTGCGTTATCGAGAAGGGGACGAACCTAGAACGCTGGATGATCGTCGAAGAGTCCGTCCGGATAGGACACCTTGTTTAGAATGAGTCCATGAGCTGGTGCGATTGAACTCTGTAGTGATCTGTCGAGGGCACGGCGGCGGTCAGCGATCTCGGACAGATCGATGTGTTTTCGGGCAACGTCCATCATTGCCCCCACCATACACCTGCACATCCCGTACACGAACCGGTCTGCTGCAATGCGAATGACAAGACGATCGGATTCAGGTTCTACGCGGCAGGTGGTGACATCGCAGACGTAGTTCTCGATGGCACTGTTTCGTTTCGAGTAGGTGGTCATGTCATGCTTACCCAGAAACTCTCGAGCAGCATTGCCGAGCAGACCCTCGTAGTATGGGATCTCCGGCTTCCATGCAAAGCGTCGATGGAAGACACTCTCTTCTCGGGCAATGACGTAGACGTACTCTCGACGGATAGGCCCATATCGAGCATGAAAGGTCGGATCGACCTCACGCACATCTCTCACACGGATATCCCGTGGCAGACGGACGTTTAGAGCGATTCGGATCTTTTCGATGGGGACAACATGCCCTTCGCGGACGTGAACGTGTGCCACTTGTCCTCGGGCATGAACGCCCGAGTCGGTGCGACCTGAACCGACAAGTGAGCAGGGCACGCCGAACGTGGTCGTGATGGCTGACTCGACGGCTTGCTGGACTGACGGACCATTCGGCTGGATCTGCCAGCCGGCGTAATCTGTTCCGTCATATTCAATCAGCAACGCTAGGTGTCGTGTCATGACACAAAAATAGGGTCTTGTATGGGTCGGTCTTCAGCATCGGTACGCACGGTCAGCTCCATCGTATCGGTACCGCCGTACATGGCTGGGTGACCGTAGTAGCCGCCAATGACGTTTGTTAGCACGCGTACTTCGCGCACGACCACACCACGCCATTGCTGAACGGCGTGCAGACGCCCTTTGACGATCAGTGCCGCATGCCGAAGCTCCTCGGCAAACTGCTCGCGTTCACGAGGTTGAACCACGCACTGCAAAAAGCCTGTCTCGTCCTCAAGCGTCACAAAGAGCACACCATGGGCAGTGGGGGGACTTTGTCTGAGGATGACGATGCCTGCGATCATGACGTCGATACCGGTATCGTTCTTGCGCCGTCCATCGGTGACCGTTTCGCGTAGCGCGCCGAGTTTGCTGCATGTAGCGATCGTTCGCACTTCGAGGTCGTTCATCGCGCGTCGATAGAGCGTCATCGGATGTATGCGTGCGGCACCATGCGTCCGGTAATCGTAGGCCAACCGTTCCTGTGCGCGTAGCTGCGGTAACGGTGGAATATCATCATCCATCACGAGCGGCATATCAAAGAGCGACGGGTCACGACGGTGTCGATCAATACGACGTCGAACCACACCAACTTCCCAGAGCGCTCGCCGTGTAGATCCGGCCAGGTCATCCAGTGCTCCCGATACTGCCAGTGCATCGATCGCATCGGCAGGGATCGTCGTTCGTAGGCAGAGGTCCTCTATGCTGGAAAAGGGGCGGTGGCCACGCTCCCAGATGATGCTGCGGGCCACGTCCGGCGAACAATGGGCAACCGACGTGAGAGGCTTGCGGATGCTCAGAATGCCTTCGGGGTCTCGCTCAACGTCATAGCGTATACCTGATAGCGCGATATCCGGAGACAGTACCTTGACGCCATTACGTCGTGCTTCCTCTTCCAACGTCATCAGGTTGTAGAATCCCGGCCTATGCTGCATGAAGGCGGCCAAGTAGCAGGCCGGATGGTATCGCTTGAGCCACGCTGACTGATAGACGGTCTTCGCAAATGCTGCTGCATGACTCCGGCAGAAGCCATATCCGACAAAGTGCGATACCTTTTCGTACACAAGCTCTGCGGATGCTTGGTCAACTCCGCGACGCATAGCGCCGTTGATGAAGGTGTCACGCATGGCCGCCATGGCCTGACGGTCACGGTTCTTGGATACCAGTGATCGGAAGTCATCGGCATCATCTAGGGACATGCCGGCAAAACGATGGGCGATCTCGAGCACCTGCTCCTGGAACAGGATAATGCCCAGCGTATCACGCAGGATCGGCTCAAGGTCCGGATGCATGTACGTCACCGGCTCTATGCCGCGCCTCCGCCGGATGTATGGGTGGACCATGCCGCCTTGGAGCGGACCCGGACGGAACAGTGCCACTTCCGTCACCAGATCGTCAAAGGTCTCGGGCTGATGCTGTGCAAGCAGGTGCATCTGTCCCTGCGACTCGATCTGGAAGACGCCGAGCGTACGGCCCTCGCGGATCATGCCGAAGACTCCATTGTCATCCAGAGGCACTTCATCGATATCAACCGTCATTCCTTCTCGACGTTCGATCAGCTCAAGTGCCTCTGCAATGCAGGCCAGCATGCGCAGCCCCAGCACGTCGAACTTGACCAGGCCCATGGTCTCCACGTCGTCCTTATCGAACTGGACGATCTTGACGCCATTGGCCGCCACCTGGATCGGCGTGAGCTGCCAGAGCGGTCTGTGCGAAAGGATCATTCCGCCGCTGTGCTGCCCCAGGTGACGCGGACGTCCTTCGATCATCGCAACGATGCGCAGCAGTGTATCAAGGATAGGAGCAGATCCGGTCACACGTTCGATATGCTCTCGGTAGTGATGGATGGGCTTGTTGGTGTATCCCGGGATGGACTTCGACATGGCGTTGACGGTATCCATGGGCCATCCCAGGACCTTGGCTGCATCACGCACGGCCATACGCGCTCTGTAGGTGATCAACGTGGCCGTCATGGCTGTCTGCTCCATACCGAATCGATCTTCCATCCAGGCGATGATCTCTTCACGACGCTCACTGTCGAAATCCACGTCGATGTCCGGCGTACCCTTTCGTCCGCGGTGCAGAAACCGCTCGAAGAGCAGGTGATGACGGAGTGGGCACACGCCAGTAATGCCCAGCAGGTAAGCGATGATCGAGTTGGCGGCAGAGCCTCGGCCTGAATGTCTGATGCCTTTGCGTCGCGCTTCATCAATGACTTCTTTGACCACCAGGAAGAAGTCTGCAAGACCAAGATCCATGATCACTCGAAGCTCATGATCTACCTGCTGCCGTGCACGATCGCTGAGCAAACAGTCGTATCCGTAGCGGTGCACGAATGATGTCTGCACAAACAGACGCAGCTGCTGCTCTGACGTGGTTCCTTCAGGTAGTCTGGCTGACGGTGGCGTGATGTGATCGGGGATGATGTCGAAGCTGCATTGTTCTGCAAGGACTGCTGTGTTCGCAAATGCATCATCGTACGGAAGCAGGGAGTGCAGGTCTGACTGATGTCGCAGACACTGCTCATCGTTGACGGGTCGTGTCGGATGATGGTCAAAGATCGTGACGCCATCACGTATGCAGATCGCGGCATCATACACGGCATAGGTGTCACGTACGGCATACCGTACGTCACTGCCTATCACGCATGGCAGATGCATGGCTGCAGCCATACGAACCATGGTGGCGGCTGTTGCGGAATCGCGCGGACGACGCTGGTGGACGAGCTCGACGTAGCAATGGGGAACGACGGCTGCCAGCGTCTGAAACCAGCTACGTAACGCATCGATCCGTCCCTCTGATGCCAGACCCCAAGCCTTGCCTTCCTGTCCGCCGGTCAGCACGGCCACATCGTTGCCGCAGATGCGTAGCGCATCGATCGATATCTCCGGCTGCTGGCGGTCATGATGATGAGCCTTCGTCAGTAACTGACAGATCACACCATAGCCCGTCATCGATCGGGCGATCAGTACCAGTGGTGCACCATCTACCATGATCTCACAACCGATCAAGGGGCGAAGACCAACCTGGCGGCATGCACGCTGGTGTCGGACGGCGCCGTAGACGCCGTTGACGTCGGTAAGACACAGGAAGCTATGTCCGAGCGACGCTGCACATGCTGCCAGCTCTTCCGGCGAGGATGCTCCGGAGAGGAACGAATAGTGTGAGCGGGTATGGAGTGAGCCAAACATGGATGGTGCGGTTGTCTTCTGATGCGTCAAGCATCGTGCGGTCATTGTATCGTTCTCGGCATGTATTGGTCTGACGCTATGCGTCAGTCGCTTACGCGTGATAGGGTCCAGGTCTGTCCATCGGTATACACTTCCAGCATGCCCTCTTCGCAGTCAAGCAGGTAATACGTGCGTCGAGCACCGCCCATCCACCACTGTCCGCACCACGTCCACGTGTCCACGATCTGTCGAATCCGGAAGGTTGTACTGCGCCAGCGACATGCCACAGGCAGACCGTTGGTGCTTTCAACGGTGATCGATTCAAGAATGATGCGCATGGTCGTCTGCCTACGGTGTATCGCCGCGAAGCGGCGTCCATCGTTCCGTAACGAAGCGTTGTTCCGGTAAGTAGGCATCGGCAGCCACCACACGGGCACGGACCACTCCGTCGGGATAGCGTCGAAGTACGGCACGGGCTACATCGTCGGCCGACGTCGTTGCTTCGAATAGACTGAGCTGATCCGCCTGCGGCGGGACGATCCCTTTCAGGGCAATACCGATCGATGAACAGTAGCGTTGCGGACCGATGATATCACGTAAGAGGATGATCGCCGTGGTCTGCAGTTCGGAGCATGTTTCGGCGGGACGCTTCAGGATCCGCTGTGCTCGGATGACGATACCCTGCAATCGGTCGCGTGCCCGCACTTCGAGCATGGTGCAGCGCATTCGGCCAAGGCGCTCATAGCTTTTTGCGAGTACGAGCAGCATGTGCGGTTCGATGACGGCCGGCTCCCGCTGTGGATTCTCGAAATGGATGTCTTCTTCGATGACAGGTGGCGGCGTGTACAGTGGAACCGGGACCTGCGTCGAGATCGTCGCAAGCAGATCATGGATGCGTAGTCCATCCATGCCGAACTGTGCCTCGAGATGTCGTCGCGTGAGCATGCGCAGCATGGCCATCGTGGTAAGACCAAAGAGCTTCATTCGGTCGATCGTCTCTTGCGCAATATCAAGTTCGCGCAGTAGCTCAACGGGCCAGACGGCCAGGAAGCGCGAAATGTCGTCCTGCGATACGGCTACGATCCTCCCACGTCCGCTGCGCATCGCACCAAGCAATGCCATGGTACGGCTTGGCGCAACGCCCCCTTGACCGCCGGTATCCATGAGCAGTTGATGGAACGTGTCATACGTCCGCACATCGGCCATGAGCAGGCCGGGACGCAAGGACTGCAGATAGGGTGTCCGTTCTGCGCAGCGTCCAAGGATATCCTCCCACACGGCATACTCAACGGCCGGACGTCGCTCAATGATGAATGCCGACGGTACGAGTGCTCTTGCGCGCTCTTCATGCTCGCCTAGGTTGATGCCGGCCGTGCGAAGCCCCGGACTACGGGCTATGACGCGTCCGCGCGCCACGACCAGCACTTCGGCCTGAGCATGCATGGCATGCCATGCGGCAACAGCAGGGAATTCCGGGAAGAGGCAGCAAAGGATCATGCATTAGAACGACTTGATACATGAGCGAACCACGCCTACGATGGCAAAGTCCATCTCGGGCGTGATGACGATGTCATTGTACCGACGATTCTCTGCACGGAGCACCGGCTGAGCGTTTCGCAGCATATAGCGCTTGACAGTAAGCTCGCCGAAGACCTTGGCGATGACGACCTGACCAGGCTTGGGCGTGACCGCACAATCGACGATCAGCGTATCACCGTCAGAGATGCCGGCATCGGTCATCGAGTCTCCCACGACGCGGATGAAGTAGGTGCTCTCGGGATGCTCAAGCAGCATCTCGGCCAGATCGATCTCACGCTCGATCGTATCGTCGGATGCGGTTGGCATACCGGCCGATACACCCAGCGAGAGCATGGGGATACGGATGCTACGCGTGCGGTCGCGCTTGCGTGCACCACGCAGCACAACGGGGGCTTCCGTACGTGGGCCGTTGCCGGTGAGGAGCCACTGGAGGGAGATACCATAGGTCGAGGCCAGCGATGCCAGCACTGTGTGCGGTACACTGGTACGACCCGACTCCCAGGAATAGACCGTGACGTCTTTGACGCCTACGCTTGTAGCGTAGGTGCTGACAGACATGCTTAGGACCTGCTCGCGTGCTTCGCGATGCCGACGACCAATGTCGAGTTTGCTCATGATGAAACCTACAAATTGTAGAACGTGCAATTCTACAAAATGTAGAGCATCGAGTCAAGCGGAGAATGTGAGATCAGTGGCATACTTCGCCATACTGGTATCCATTCAGCCGGGTGATGCAGCCTGCGACTACGCCGTGATCATTCGTTGAGGATGGTCATCTGTTCCCAACCACGACAGTCGAAATGCCACCATTCCGTGGGCAGCACGTCAAAGCCGGCCTGTGTCATGATGTCGAGCAGACGCGTACGGTTGGCCTTGACGTGGTCGGGAAGGTCTGCGTAGAATGCCGAAGCACGCTCGGTGAAGTCGTCGTACGGCGTTCCCATGTCTACTTCGATACCTGATGCGTCCAGCAGTGTGCAATCGACGGCCATGCCACGGTTGTGCCGTGACCCCTTGGCAGGATCGGCAACATATCGTTCGTCGGGGAGAATGGACCACATCAGCCGCTGTACAGAGAGAGGTCGGTAGGCATCAAAGATCTTGAGCTGATAGCCTTGCGTACGGGCGATGCGCTGCGCTTCTGCCAGAGCCTGGGCCATACATCCACGTGCCCACAGTGTGTCATGTGGGTAGAGGACACGACCCGTGAAGTTTGCCGTTGTGGCGTAGCGCACGTCGGTCACCAAGTCGGGAATGACGTCGTGAAGACGCACCATGATCGTATCGGCACATTGCGCTGGTGCTACAGGGGCAGCCATGGACATGGTCAGGATCGTGAGTAGCGATAGAAGCATACCGTGCCTAATCTACGGCACTTGGATGCTTGCAGTCCTATGCGTTACCAGGCCACGCTGAAGCCAAGCGTTGGCAGGATGGGCAGCATGGCGGTTTCGCGCATTTCCAGCTCAAGGGTCTCGCGATCGACACGCCAGTTCCGTGCAATGATGTTACGGCGGTTATAGACGTTGACGATGTCAAGGTAGAAGGACCATTCAAGGCCATACCACGAAGCATAGGTCGTACCGCGGATGTCCAGACGATGGTAGTCTGGCAGACGAGCGCGATTGAGGTTCTCGAGACCACCGCGATCGACGTTGAAGACGACGCCGCGCCAGTCCACATCCAGCTCCGGACGTTTTTCGCCGGTCTGCGCATCCTCGCGCAACAGTACCCTTGGCTCGATGCCGACGGCATCCGTCCAGGGGAAACCACTGCCATAGGTGAAGGTTACGCTCAGATCAAGCCAGTCATAGGCCCGCCAGCCGCCAACGATGTTGAACGAGTGTCTGCGGTCGAAGTTGAACGGAATGGTTAATCCATCACGATAGCGTTCGGCCCAGGCAAGCGAATAGGAGGCCCAGCCGTACAGACTGTTCGGATTGACGTTGGCAACTTTCTGGAGCATGACTTCGAAGCCGTAGGCCAGACCGGTGGCACTGTTCACGGGCCGTGCCGTAAGCGAATCTCCGCGCGTTGCGATGGGTGTCGTCCACCCCTCACGTGTACTGATGTCTGCGCCCGGCACTCGCTCTACGGAGTATTGCGTGCCTTCTACCACATCCTGCAGAATAAGGTCGTCGAACGTCTTGACATAGGCCTCTGTTCTGAACTGCCATTCATCTGTGACCATGCGTTCGTAGCCAAGCACGTAGTGGATGGAGCTCTCGGCTCGCAGGGAGCTGATCGACGGATCGGTCAGATCGAGAAAGACCTGCCGGTCGAACAGCTTTTCGTAACCGGGTGACTGATAGTAGAGGCCGAAGGCGGCACGTACGGTGCTGATGGCATCGAGGGCAAAGGATGCACTCAGGCGTGGCGAGAGGTATTGACGTCCGATAAAGGCGAAGTAGTCGTACCGCAGACCCGGCTGTATGGTCAGCGCTTCGGAAAGTCGAATGTTGTCCTGGAACCAGGCACCGGTGCGAAGGAACGATATCTCGGCGCGGAACTCTTCGGGAAAGGAAACGGATCGCGGATTACTTGCGGCAAAGGCACGCAGTCGGGGGTCCAAGTCAAGCTGGAAGCCGACACCGGTGGTGATGTCATCAACGATGAAACCCCATTCGAGTTCGTGTGATGAGTTGACCTTCCAGCGCTGGTCGGCGCGGAGCGATTGCTTGGTGAAATCAAAGGTCGACGAGCCGTTGATGCTGAAGAGTGTTGGCACTTCGACTCCTTCTCGACGAAGTGAGTCTTGCAGTCGGATGAATTCCTCTTGTGTTACCTCGCCGCCAGCAATACGCTGGCTTCCGCCTTGCCCCCCAAAATCATTTGCTCCGCTGTTCCGGTACCATGATGCGACAACACGAGAGGTGAAGGTTGGTGTCGGTGTCCAAGCCCAGGTAAGGCCCACGACTTCGTTATTTGACTTGTCGACAAGACTGATGCTGTCCGGACGGTCACGCGTTGTGCCACTCTGGAATTCCGTGTTGTCACGCGACGTGATACCATTCAGCACGAATCGGTGTCCGGGTGCCGGCATCACGGCAATGCGTGCCTGCAGGTCCCCAAAGTTCGGTAGGGCAACGTCGCCCTCGACGGCACCGGTTGCCTTGGCGATGGGGCCGGCGATAAGGTCGTAGTAGGTGCGGCGTCCGGAGACGATGTACGATCCGCCCCAGAAGCCGAGAGGACCCTCTACAACCAGGTTCGCATTCGTGACGCTCATGTTGAGTTTACCGCCAACCGGATACTTGTTGGGGTCGCCGTCACGATTGGTCACGTCCAGCACGGCCGATAGGCGGTCTGAATAGGGGGCGGGGAAGCCACCGGTCATCAGCTGGATGGTATTGACCGTTTCCGGATTGAACATCGAGATGAAGCCGTACAGGCGGTACGGATTGAAGAGCTCGATGCCATCCATCAGGATGAGGTTCTGGTCGGGTCCGCTACCGCGGATCACCAGCTGCGACGAAAAGTCACTCGGAGCGGTCACGCCGGGAAGACCCTGCAACGACCGGAATACGTCTTCGGCTGCACCTGCACGGAACTTCGCTTCGCGAGCCGACACCGTCTGCACGCTGGGACGGGTATCTGTCTGCGGCTGACGCCTTGATCCTACGACAACGACGTCCGACTTCTGCACTGCATCCAGACGCAGCGTCACATCGGCACGGACCGTATCATTGGCCTTGACCACGACGTCGGTCGTTACCGTCTGATAGCCGATCAGGGACACATCGATCATACGCTTCCCGGCACTGACCTGCTCGATCACATAGGAACCATCGGCCTTGGCAACGGCGCCCCGCGAGGTGCCCTGCACGCGGACGGTGGCTCCGAGCAGAGCATCGCCATCAGGTGTGCGGATACGGCCGCGAATCGTACCGGTTTGCGCTAGACCGCTGGCACCACCGAGCAGGATGATGCATAAGACAAGAACAGGAAATCGCATAGCGCGCTATAACGAATCAACGATGTAATTCGTTCATGCGCGCGGCTCTTACGAACAGACTCAATAATTGTCGATCTGTGCGCGCTGCAGCGTGCCGCTGTAGTCCACGTAGACGCTCTTCCACTCGGTGAAGATGTCGAAGACCGTCCAGCCACCCTCGCGGTGTCCGTTTCCTGTGCCTTTGATGCCGCCAAAGGGCATGTGTGCCTCGGCGCCGATGGTAGGGGCATTGATATACGTGATGCCTGCTTCGAGGTCGCGCATGGCGCGGAACGCCGCGTTGACGTCGCGGGTGTACACAGACGACGACAGACCATAGGCACAGTCGTTGGCAAGCTCGATGCCGTGCTCGAAGGAGTCACAGGTCGATACACTCAGGACGGGCCCGAAGATCTCTTCGCGGAAAATGCGATGCGTCCTGTCAACGTTGGTGAAGATCGTCGGCTTCACGAAGGTGCCATGCGCCAGATCGCCCTCAACGGCACGCTCTCCGCCTAGCACGCACGTGGCTTCCTGCTTGCCGATGTCGATGTAGCTCATGATCTTCTCGAGCTGCTTGGTGTTTACCACCGGACCCACTTGCGCAGCACTGTCGGTAAGACCATTCCCAAGCTTCAAGACGGAGGCCGCCTCGATAAGTCTGGCAATAAACGCATCGTGGATGTCGCGGTGCAGGACAAGACGTGATGTGGCTGTGCAACGCTGTCCCGTGGTACCAAAGGCACCCCAGAGTACGCCGTTCAGGGCAAGGTCCATGTCGGCGTCAGGCATCACAACCTGAGCATTCTTTCCACCCATCTCGAGCGAGACCTTCTTGTTGAGCGTACCGCAGCGCGAGGCGATGGCCGTACCTGTGGCCGTCGACCCCGTGAAGCCCACGACTCGGACGTCGGGATGCTCGACAATGGCAGACCCGCATTCGGCGGCACCGTGGACAACATTGAAGACGCCCGGCGGCAAGCCTGCCTCTTCGAGGATCTCGGCAAAGATGTTGGCACTGTGCGGAGAGTCTTCGCTGGGCTTGAAGACTACCGTATTACCGCAGACAAGCGCCGGCAGGATCTTCCACGACGGCACGGCGATGGGGAAGTTCCACGCCGTGATGATGCCGCATACGCCGATGGGCATGCGGAAGGACATGTTCATTTTGTTGGACAGTTCAGACGGCGTATTGATGCCGAACAGACGACGTCCCTCGGTTGCCGCGTAGTAAGCCGTATCAATGGCCTCTTGGATGTCACCACGGGTCTCGACCAGCGTCTTGCCCATTTCGCGCGTCATGATGGCCGACAGCTCGTCGATCCGGCGTGCGAAGATGTCACCTGCGCGACGCAGGATGTCGCCACGCTTTGGTGCAGGCACCAGACGCCACGTCTTGAAGGCCTCTGCGGCAGCCTGCGCTGCTGCAGCGACGTCTTCGGCTGACGATTCGGGGAACAGACCGATCACGTCGCGGTGGTCGGCAGGATTGATGTTGCTGAAGGTGCGGCCTGTGACCGACGGCACCCATTGACCGTTGATGTAGTTCTTCATCGTTTGCTTGGTGTACGCTGTTGTGTAGAGGTGTGGTACGTTATGCGCGGAATATCTCGTATGCCGGCTCGATGTCGCCGCGAGCAATACGCTTGAGTTTTCCCGATGCCAGTGTTTTGCGGATGGGGGAGAGACGCTCGAAAAAGTAGATGCCGTTTAGGTGGTCGATCTCGTGCTGCATGACACGTGCAAGGATGCCATCGGCCTCGCGGACTTGCTCCTTCATGTGGGCATCGAGGTAGCGCACCTGGATTCCTGTGGGGCGCACGACGACGTCATGAAAGTCCGGAAGCGATAGGCAGCCTTCCTCGTACTCGTCTTCTTCGTCGGAGTAAGCCTCGATCACAGGGTTGATCAGCACAAGCGGTTCCACCTTGCCCCCTGCATCATCCATGTCGGAGATGTCAATGACGGTAAGGGAAAGACCCTTTCCGACCTGGTTGGCGGCGAGTCCGATGCCACGGGCATGGGCCATGGTCGTGAACATCGATTCGATGAGCGTTCGCAGATCGTCGGACATGTCGGTGACGGCCGACGTCTTCGCCTTGAGGACAGGGTGGTTGTAGGTGTAGATCGGCAGGATCATGGGTGGCGTGATCAGGTCTTGACAATGTCGAGCAGTTGCTTGATATCCGTTAGCGTAAACTCGGCGGCAGTGATATCCTGTCCGCCGAACGAGTCACCGTAGGCGGCAAAGGCCGTTCGCATCCCAACGTTACGGGCACCGACCATGTCACGTTCGGCCCAATCGCCAACCATGATGGCCTCGTGGGGTTCTACGCCAAGGCGCTCAAGAGCGGTGCGGAACGGCTTCGGCGAGGGTTTCCTCTCACCCGTATCGTCGAACGTCACCACAACGTCAAAAAAGTGATGGAAGTTGATGAAGCACAACCGCAACCACGCTTCGCGGGCCGGTGCATCGCTTAGCACGGCTAGTCTGATGCCGCCGCGATTGAGCTGCATCAGCGTGGCTGTAACGTGGGGATAGGGCTTCAGCGCTGCCTCGCGGGCGCGACGGTAGGCAACGATGCCTGCCGACAGGATCCGATAGTCCACTCGTCCCAGCACGTCCGTCAGCAGCTGGTCAAACACCTGCTGATATTCGATGCCCTGCTCCTTGTAGATGGCATCGATATGGGTACGGATCTGGTCGTAGCTGAGCGAGATTCCGGCATCCATCATGGCACCGATGGCAGCATCGACGGCCTGGCGCTTCATACCCATGAAGTCCACCAGGGTGTTGTCGAGGTCGAAGACGACAGCTTTGATGTGTTCCATGCAGCAAAGGTACGGCTTCGTCTCCGTAAGTTTGCGCCATGAGCCTGACAGAAACGATCAATCAGCAGCTGAAAGCTGCCATGCTTGCGTCGGACAAGATCCGACTCGAAACCCTGCGTTCGATACGCGCTCTGATCCTTGAGTTCGAGAAGAGTGGTATTGACCGTTCGATGACGCCGGAAGACGAGATCAAGATCCTGACGTCAGCCGCTAAGAAGCGCAAGGATGCGATCGAGGCCTTTGATGCCGCAGGGCGCACGGAAGTCGCAGATAAAGAGCGTACCGAGCTAGCCATCATTCAGGAGTTCCTTCCCGCGCAGATGTCCGATGATGACATCCGTGCCGAGCTGCAAACCGTGATCGCTGCGATCGGTGCATCGTCACCTAGTGACGTTGGAAAGGTGATGGGGGCAGCGATGAAGACCTTGAAGGGCAAGGCCGACGGAACGGTGATCCAGCGCATCGCCAAGGTACTGCTCGGAGCGTCCTAACTCACATGCAACGCACGGATACGGACCTCCTCGAAACAGCCCTCAACGAGCTCGATCTGCACGCCGTCCTGGGACACGTTGCGGGCTATGCTCTCACGGAAATGGCGTCTGAGCGGATCCGTGGTCTGCGCCCGCTGACAGACGCTCCCTTTCTCCGTGCTGATCTGGCCCGCGTTCAGGATATGGTGAACCTGATGGCCGGAGCCGAGACGATTCCGTTCGATCGACTTGCCGATGTACGCCCGCTGCTGCGGAAGGCCCGAATCGAGGGCAACTTCCTGGCGGCAACAGAGCTGCTCTCGGTCAGTGAGGCACTGTTCACGTCGCGCGCACTTCGTCGCTTCTTTACGGAGCATGCCCTACAGGCACCAAACATCCATGTCTTCGTCGAGCCGCTCATTGATGAGCGCATGCTGGAGAAGCACATCAGCGATGCTATTGACGAGACGGGCGTAGTGCGAGACAATGCAAGCAGGGAACTGTTGTCGATCCGTCGCGAGATCCACGAGGTATCTGCGCGGCTGCGGCTGCGGCTCCAGCGCATCCTGAAGAAGTTCGGCGATGAGGAAGTCCTGATGGACGAATTCGTCACGCAGCGTGACGGCCGCTTCGTCCTACCCGTCAGGGTCGAAAACAAGCGTATTGTGCCGGGCATCATTCACGGCGTATCGCAATCAGGGTCAACGGTGTTCCTTGAGCCGGCAGAAACGTTCGACATGAACAACGAACTGTCGCTGCTGCACAACGCCGAACTCCGCGAGGTCGCGCGTATCCTAACGACGCTCACCGCCGAGGTTGCGGCGCATGCGCACAGCATCGAGCAGGCATTTGAGATCATGATGGAACTCGATGTTGCCATGGCGCGGGCCAGGTATGCGATCGACACCGGTGGACTATGCCCAGATATTCACGATACGCAGGACATCGAGCTGGAACTTGTTCGGCATCCAATCCTTGCGTGGCAGGCACGGACGACAAAGCACTCCGTTGTGCCGCTCAGTGTATCGTTCGACGAACAAAGCCGGGGCATTCTGATCTCCGGTCCCAATGCCGGTGGTAAGACCGTCGCCATGAAGACCATCGGTCTGTCGCTGACGATGGCCATGTGCGGGATCTTCCCGCTAGGCACGGTCCGAACGAACATGCGTCGTATCTATACGGCCATCGGTGATCATCAGTCGATCGACAGTAATCTGTCGACGTTCAGCTCGCAGTTGATCCGCTTGCGTGACATCCTCTCGTGGT
>JAULYI010000031.1:0-14607 GCA_032117915.1 Kapaibacterium sp. (SeqCode)
TGCCGTCCGCCAGATCCACCTGCGACACGCGTCCATCCGCGCCACCGCGCATGCGTATCACGTCCGCGCTGCACCGCAGCGCAACATCGTGGCGCTGAACATGCCGTGTAACAATGTCAGATTCTTCCGTGGGCAGAATGTGTCCAGCCAGACGTTCATCGCGTGTGACCATGGTCACCGCGATGTTGCGCGATCGCAGCATCTCGGCAACCTCGATAGCTGTAAGTCCGCCGCCGATCACGGCTGCATGCGTAACGCCAACAACATTCTGCTCGAGCAGATCAAGGTCATGCATGGACGTGAATCGCTGCACGCCCTGTAGGTCTTCGCCGTCCCAGCCACCACGACGTCCACGACTACCGGTGGCCAGCAGCAGCTTGTCAAAACGCAGTATGCCGCCTGCAGCGAGCTCTACACATCGCCCCCTTGCATCGATCTTGACCACTGTGTCGTGGATCAGATCGATGCGGTTCGTCTTCCAGAAATCTTCCGCATATGGCTGCAGATGTCTATGCTCTAACTGCCCCATGAAGGCATACATCAATCCCGGCCGAGCGTAATGAAATGAACTTTCTGCGCTGATGACCGTGATGCGATCGTCGCCGAGCTTACGGAGATACCGCGCTGCCGTGATGCCGGCAGCACCATTGCCAATGATGATGATCGGTGATCGCTCAGCCATGGATATGCGGCAACGGGAATGGTGACGGCTTGTGGGTAGCGGCATACCAATGCAGATCATCGACCGTATCAATGTCGCGCAGCACTTGCAGCAGATGCACTGAAGCACCCGAGACCATGGCAGCGTGCATTGTCTGCGCCAATACCTGATCCGTGCTCCAGTCGATGTTAGCGAACAGGGAGGGTAAGGGGCGATGCATACCGATCAGGTAATAACCTCCGTCGTAGGCGGGCCCAAGCACCACGTCATGTGTCGTTAGAGCGTCGAACGCCGCCGCGATCGTTTGCGCGTCGATATCCGGAGTGTCCGACCCGATGATGACGCAGGGACAAGGCGCTGATGTGTTGACAGTGTATGCCATGCGATCGCCGAGCGATGATCCTATCTGGGCGTATGTGGGCTGTCCCAGCCAACCTGATACCTGATCAACATCATCAGGATCGGACGTCCATACCTGTAGCTGCCACGCCGATCCGACGACGGCTCGAACGACATGTTCGGCGCAGGCCTTGTAAAAAACACAGGCATCGTCGGCACCGATCGTGGCGGCCAGGCGCGTCTTTACGCGGCCGCTCAATGGTGCTTTGACGTAGACCGCCAGTACTTGCGTGGCACCCATAGCAGACCGTATGCCTCTCCGGTATCATTGGTGGTGTGTCGGTGATGGGCCATGTGGGCGCGATACACAGCTTGCAGGTAGTCCGTGGTAGGCTTCGGCAATCGAATGAATCGACGATGGATGACCATGTCGTGAACGATGAAGTAGGTGATCCCGTATAGGGCTATGCCCGTGCCTATCCAGACGGTGATGCCATCCGGAAGTCCTGCAATGATCAGCCCAAGGGCTGATGTGGTGAAGAACAAGACAAAGAGATCATTCCACTCGAAGGGTCCGTCAGATTCACGTACGTGATGGGTGCGGTGGACCATCCATAGGAGCTTGTGCATCACAATGCGATGAAAGACATTCGTGAACATCTCCATGCCGACGAAGCCAAGGACAACGATGAAAGCGTTGATCATAAGAGCAAATTATGAACTTCCCCACTACACCTCGATCTGACCACCACAGCTGCTGCCGGCACCTGCCGTGCATCCGTAGCAATGCTGATCGACCACGATGCGACGATGCATCAGCACGCCTGCATCGAAGTCATTGATGTGCCGTGACGGGCCGTTAACCGGGAGCTCAAGCATCTGGTTGAAATCGCAGTCATACAGCATGCCGTCATAGCCCACGGAGATCGTGTCGCGACACATCACGCCAAGTGCGGCCGCCGGGTTGAAGGCTGCGACGAGCTTTTCCATGTATCGCGCATAGTTGCCGCTTGCAAGCAGGAACTCAAGAAACCGGCTGATAGGCATATTCGTGATGCAGATCAGCGAGTTGAACGTGATGCCGTGACGCTGATGCAGCTCTCGTTTGAAGTCACGTTCAAGCTGCGCCTGTGGTCCGGGCAGCAGCGCACCAACGGGATTGTACACGAGGTCGATCACAAGGCCGCTCCCGTTGACGCCGTACCCCACACGGTTGAGCATCTGCAGTGCTTCGATCGAATCGCGAAATACGCCGTCACCGCGCTGTCTGTCAGTGTTCCGCTCGTCATAGAACGGCAGCGAGCTCACGACGTGCACGCCATGCATGGCGAAGAACGCGGGCAGATCGTGATACTTCGGATTCGCAAGAATGATCGTCAGGTTGCAGCGCACCATGACCTTGATATTCGATGCCGAAAGCTCTTCGACAAGCCATCGAAAGTCGGGATGCATCTCGGGAGCACCACCGGTGATGTCAACGACGGAGAAGCCATGCGTGCGCGCAACATCGATGCAGCGCCGCAGCAGCTCCTTCGACATCATTTCCTTGCGATCCGGCCCGGCATCGACATGACAGTGCTTGCATGACTGATTGCACATCTTTCCGATGTTAAGCTGAAGCACGCGCATCGTTGTAGGCGTCAGCCCGTCGATGCCATGTTCCGCAAGCTTCTGCGGGAAGGTTGGCAGTCCCGCAACATCACCCTCATGAAGCACACGCAGCTGATAATTGGCATCGGCAAGTTCTAGGCCTCTGGCATGCAGCGATTTGATGGCAATGGACATACGATCACATCAACGTTTCGTTTACCTTGTTCATCATCATCGTGGCATGCACCAGCGATGCACCTCCACGGATCGCTGCCGCAACATGCACCGCCTCCATCATCATGGCCTCCGATGCTCCCTTCTCCATGGAGTCAGTTGTGTACGCATCAATGCAATAGGGGCATTGAATGGCATGCGCGACTGCAAGAGCGATCAGTGATTTTTCACGCTGCGTGAGCGCACCCTCGGCAAACACCTCGCCATACCAGGCGAAATACTTGTCAGCAAGTGGCTTCTGGAAGTCTCCGATCTTGCCAAACTTGGCAAGATCTGCGGGGTCGTAGTAGTTGGCCATGGTTATCGTAGATACGTAGGTGATACCGCGCAATTTACAAACTCACGCGGACGGCCTTACGATCTGTAACGCGATCAATGCCGATGCGTAACATCCTGCAATAAAACAGCGCCCCTTCATGCAAGCATGAAGGGGCGTGTGGTGGTGGGACGTGTGGTGGTGGGACCTATGAAGAAGATTTCATCCCCGTTCCACCAGTAGCATGGGAATCGTCATTTGATGCGCTCGAATTCGATCCGACGGTTCTTGTGCCGGTTTCCTTCGGTGTCGTTCGGCACGATCGGGCGGCTTGCACCGTACCCTTCGACCTGCATTCGTGCGGTCGAGACACCACGATCGACGAGCCAGTCGCGGACGGCCTTTGCACGATCGTGGGAGAGTTTGTCGTTGATGGCCACGCTGCCCACGTTGTCGGTATGGCCACCGATCAGGACCTCGATCGCCGGATTCTCGCTGAGTGTGCGCAGCACGTCGCGCAGCACCGTCTCCGACTCCGGTAGGATCGTAGCCTTGCCGGTTTCGAACATGATGCCTTGCATGACGACCTTCTTGCCCAGCTCGAGGCGAGGCATTGGTCGATCGATATCGTCTGCCGGATCGAGGGGGTTCTTCTTACGAGCGATCTCATCGCCATCTCTAAGCGTACCCTTGTCTGTGTCGGCATCCCTGGGATTCGTGTTGTAGCGACGCACCTCATCCCCATCCAACAGTCCATCCGCATCGGTATCGCGATTGTTAGGATCTGTGTAGTACACATTCACTTCATCGCCGTCACGCAGACCGTCGTTGTCGCTGTCGGCGTTTCGTGGATTCGTCCGATAGGTATTCACTTCCACGCCGTCAGCCAGGCCATCAGCATCGGTGTCCTTACTGAGCGGATTTGTCTTGTGGGAATTCACTTCCATACCGTCAGATAACAGATCCTCATCAGTATCCGGACGCTTCGGATCCGTGCGATAACGATCGACCTCGTCACCATCGGTAAGGCCATCACGGTCTGTATCGGGATTAAGCGGATTCGTCTCAAAGGTCTTTACCTCCGGTCCGTCGTCAAGCCTATCCGTATCCGTATCGGCAACATCGGGGTTCGTCCCGTAAGCCACCTCCTCGGAGTTCAGGAGCTGATCTCGGTCCCTGTCCGTATCGGCAGATCCGAATGAATATGAGATACCGAGTGTAGCAGCCCAGTACCCGTCGGTCTGATCATCGCGTACGGGATTAATGTCGTCAGAGAATGTGGGAATGGCTGATACGTTGAGATCTACGGACCAGTTGTCTGTCATCGCATAGTTCAGCCCTGCCATAACGACGCCGGTAGCAACGGTACCGTCGATCAGTGCTTCCGAGGCCGCATTGAAGGGCATCGAGTCAACATTGTACAGCATCAATCCTAGGCCGACGCCCACATAGGGGTTGAACTCTCCGCGAATGGGATAGTAGCGCAACCGCAGGTTAGGGTGGTAGAAGTGCGACAGGTAGTCTGAGTAGCCACCTTGTCGATCTGATGAGAGCTTCGCGTAGGCCACGTCAAGTTCGGCTGCGAACATCTTGTTGATGTCGAACATGCCAAAGGCCTTAACGGTTGGACTCCACTGGCGATCGGCATACTGCGTTTCATTCACCCCAAGGGCAAGACCGCTCGCAGCTCCGACCGACCAGCGACCATCGTACAGGTCTTGTGCACGCAGGACCGAGCAGCACATCATGATCACGGCGACGACGATAGCAGGGATTGGCATTGATGCTTTCCTAAGTGACGGTCAACGTCTCTAACGCGGCTGATACCGACGTCGACAACGGTCACAACTTATGCCATACACTATGCGTCGTCCGTAAGCGCTTTTACGGGTTTTTCAAGCGCGACGAACCGCCCATGCCGAGGCGTAGAGCCCCAGACCGACAACATGCATGATATTAAATGGGAAGGATGTTCCATCCATTCCAACCGTCAGCCCTAACGCCATCACGATCGAGCCCAAGCTGTCAAGCCATAGAGCAATACCACGTCGTCTGCCGCTGGCAACGCGAAGGTAATTCAACGACATCACGATACTCATCCCGGCTACGATAAGTGCGAAGCACCATGCCAGACCGAGTAGCACGGAACGCAGCACGACGGCGGGGATCAGCAGATAGCTTGGTGGTAGAGACAATGATGCGCCCTGTGCTGGATCGATTGTGAGGACGGCCAGGGTATATACCGCTCCATAGGCGATCGCGACAACGTATGATGCAACACGCGTCATCACGCGGAGTCGTGCAGCGCTGTCCTCAGGCAGAAATGCGTTGATCGTACGAGCTACGTAGCTACCCAGCAGGATCAATACAGCCGATGGGAGTAAGACTCCAACAATGCTCACGATCAGCATGCGCCACACTCTCCGTTATTGTGCATGTCTTCAGACTCAACCTGTACCGTAGCGTGTCGTATCGCAAACCGATCTCGTAACAGCGTCTGGACGTCTCTGACGACGTCATCGCCATGGCGCTTTGACACAACGTGGACACTTGCCGAGTACTCGTCTTGTCCTAGCTGCCACACATGCACGTCATGAACACCGTCGATACCATCGATCGCCATGATCGCAGACTGCACATCCGTTGGCACGATGTGCGACGGCGATGATTCCATCAGGATAACTCCAGCCTCACGGATGACACGCACAGCCCCCTTCATGATGATGAGGGAAATGCCAAGTGAGATAAGTGGGTCGATCCACTCCCAGTCGGTGATCTTGATGACGATCGCCGCCACGATTACGCCTGCACTTGACATCAGATCCGTCAATACATGCAGATATGCGCTTCGGGTAGTGATGTGCTCTGATCGATGCAGGTAGAGCGCACTGATGCCATTCGCAATAAAGCCTATCACTGCCACCCACAACATCGTATCGGCGTGGATGTGATGCTCTCCTCCGAAGCGTTCGACCGCCTCGATGATGATAAACACACAGATGCCAAGCAGCAGAAAGCCATTTGTCAAGGCAGCCAGGATCTCGATGCGCCGCAGTCCAAAGGTGTACTGCAGGTCATGGCGCTCACGAGCGCGTGCTGCAAGCGTGAGCCCTACGTAGGCGATCACGAGTGAGGCCATATCAACGAACACATGGCCGGCATCGGACAGCAGTGCAAGACTGTTCGACATGATTCCGCCAATGATCTGAGCAGCAAACACCGTTGCCGTCAGGATCAGTGCGATACGGACAGGTCTGATGTCCTGATGTTGATGATCATCATGACCATGGTGATGTCCATGATGATGGTGATGTCCACCATGATGATGCGCCATTATCGGAAGAGTCCTTCCAGCACGGGCCAGATAAATGGCATGGAGATCAGCATGTAGGCCAGCATGATGGGGGCAACGAGTAACATGCTGTCAAACCGGTCAAGGACGCCTCCGTGACCAGGTATGACTGTGGACGAGTCTTTGATGGCGGCATCACGCTTGAGTAACGACTCCATGAGGTCGCCGATGGGCCCTGCGATGCCGACGACCAGTCCTGCAATAGCAGCCAGTGGCATTGGGTACGACGGCATCATCCAGGATGACATCGCCATGAATGCCGCTGTGGCTCCAAGACCACCGCCAATGGCACCTTCCCAGCTCTTCTTGGGACTTACCCGAGGAAAGAGCTTGTGTTTGCCTATGGCAAGACCAACGAAGTATGCTACAGTATCGGCAGACCACACGCTCACGAAGGTTGCGAGCACCAGTGCTGCACCATGTGCACCAAAGGACGTGACATTGCCGATCGCGCTTACGGGCATCGCATGCATGATCATGAGCGCAGCCATGGATACCGACACGTATGCCACCCCCATGACCGTAACAGAGGTATTCAGGATGGCATTCTCACGATCTCGCCACAGCTCCGAAACAAGCGTTGCAAGCGTGCCCAGAACGAATGCCCCCATGATGAGCATCAGCCATGTATCGTTCCACCATGGCCAGGCTATCGTTGTTGCCGCAGCCACGATGCCCTGCAGGACAAACGACCAGACGTAGGCCACACGCCGATTGGCCGTTGCATGTTTGGACTCGGCCAGATCGTAAAACTCGCGCAAGGCCAGCCAGCTCAACAACATGATCGTACCGTTGAAGACGTGGCCGCCGAGCCAGATGATGGCAACAACGACGGGAATGCCGACAAGACCGACCAGGACACGCTTGACAAGATTGTTCATCGGGCAAATTTACCGCTCCGAGACCATTGACGTCCGTAGTTTTGCCCTATGCCAGTCTATGACATCAATTCGAAGCCGGAAATGAACGTGTTGCTTACGGGCGACACTGCTTTTGTACTACCGTTCGCAGGCATTCTTGCAGCGAAGCACGTGCCTTTCAGCATTCTGCCCTCGTCATCTGTCGATCTCATCATGGATGAGGATGACGGAGATGACGACCTTCAGGCACAGATGGTTGCGGAATTCGGTCCGTACGTTGATCGGGTCATCATGGACACGGCTGCGCATGTGCAGACGTTCACGCACATTGTTGACCTGACGGTGATCGCCGTCATGCAGCAAAGTCGATTCCTTGAATTCGCCGCATCCGATAATCCGGAAGCCACGATCATCGTGAGCGCTCTCACGTCCACGGCAACGGAGATCGGAGCGTTGTCACAGACAGATCAACGCATCGTTGGCACCGGCCTAGCACCCGGCATCATGGATGCAGTTTCGATCGCTGAACTCAGTGCCGGCCTGAACACAACCGAGCACCACATTGAACGCGCTGTGTCACTGATGCAGCACCTAGGATTTACAGTCGAGCGCGTCGAAGACCGTGTCGGCCTTGTCCAGTTGCGCGTTCTCTCGACCATCATTAACGAAGCTGCCTTCGCCGTACTGGAAGGAGTAGCGACACCATCGGATATTGACCAAGCGATGAAGCTTGGCACGAACTATCCGAAGGGACCGCTGGCATGGGCCGACGAGATCGGTCTGCCGGTGATCATGCTCGTACTCGACGGCCTGTACCGCGAGTATCAGCAGGAACGATATCGTCCGTGCGTCATCCTGAAGCAGTACGTTCGTGCCGGTTGGACGGGCAAGTCCGCCGGACGCGGCTTTTACGTGTACGGCATATGACGCGGACGATCCGTCTGTTCATCGACTTTGACGGAACGATCACGCGTGATGACGTGGGCGATGTGCTGTTCCAGACATTTGGTGCATTCGAGCCCATACACTCCGAGCTGCTTGCCGGCAGGCACACCGTCGCTTCCTACTATCGGCATGCTACCAAGCTGCTTCGCAACGATGCCACACCGGAAACGATACGCGAGTTCGCCCTCCGTCGCGAGGTAGATCCGTACGTCGTTTCACTGTTTACGTGGTGCGAGGCGAACGGCGTCGATATCACCGTCGTGAGTGACGGCTTTGATGTGTACATCGAGCCGATCCTCTCATTGATCGGCTACGGTCATCTCCGTCGGTACTCCAACGCGCTGTTATGGCACGAGGGCACATGGGAACCGTCATTCCCGGGTGCTTCTGAATCTTGCTCCTGTTTCTGCGCATCCTGCAAGCGCAACGTTCTCCTCACGCTGTCCGGTCCGGATGACGTTATCATCTACGTGGGCGATGGTCGCTCAGACACCTGTGCAGCCGAGCACGCAGATATCGTGTTCGCAAAAGGGACATTAGCAAAGCACTGCGAGACGCATGGTGTTGCCCATCACCACTTCCATACGATGTTTCAGGTGCAGCAGATCCTAGAGCGACGTCTGCACGATGATGACCTGCGTCCGCGCAAACAAGCGGAACGACTTCGTCAGCGCGCTATCCAGGGTGAATGACGTTCGTTAAACCTTCGCATGCAGCCGCCTGTCAATGGCCGCACACACCATTCAATCAGGAGGTTGCCATGAAGAATCGTATTGCTCTGGCTGCGTTGATCGTACTTGCGGGTTCACTCACCCTGCAAGCAACAGCGAAGCAGGACCGGCATGAACGTCGTGAAGCTGTCAAGGAACTGCGCACGTCGTTTCGCACATGGTTCGCCCGTGATGTAGCACCTACATTGCGAGACCTGCAAGGCTCATACGACGCGTCGCTCACGCCGGAGCAGCTCGCTACGGTGCTTCGTCTCCGGGCACGCTCAGCCGCTGAACGTCAGCAGTTTCGCGCAGAAACACAGGCGATTCGAGCATCCAAGATCGACGCGGAGACACAACGCGAACGGATGCACGATGCTCGAGAACGCATGCATGAACGTCGTCATGCGATCATGAGCGAGCTCCGTCCATTGATGAAGGCAACCAAGGACAGACTCATGACGTTGAGAGCACAGGAGGAACAGACGTTCGATCGTTGGCAGAAGCAGGCACGCTCCATCATGGAATCATGGAAGGAGACGCATCCTGACATTCGTCGTGGTGGCCATCGACCCATGAAGCCGTTCCCACTGTTTGATGAAGATCGGAAGCGACAGGCAGCAGCCTTCGTTCTTTGGGATGGAAGCATTCCTGATGATGATGCTGAGGACCAGGGCAACCGTATACGTCCGACAGAGCAACAGCGCGAATCACATGCCGCTCAGAGCGATCAAGGCACGGTCTATCGAATGGTCGAAGTGTTCGACATGAACGGCAGTCGTTTGAACGCAGTGCAACTGCAGACAGGTCAGACGCCGCCGAGCAACGGATCGCTACTTGCATCCCTTCCGTCGGGCACCTACATGGTCTCGACCATCGATGCCGACGGCGCGCGCCGCACCGCACTGGTTCAACACACGCGATAACAGCTATTCCCAAACCCCGAGTCGTATGGATTCGGGGTTTTTAGCTGGCTCTTGTGTGTTGTAACACATAGTGGTAGATTTGCCTCCCCCCACAATTATCACCACGCACCATGCACATCGTAGCAATCTCCGGCTCTCTGCGTTCCGACTCTCTCAACACCCGCATTCTGCGCAATGCGCAGTCGCTCGCACCCGATGGAATGACGATCGACGTACTCGATATCTCGGCCATTCCGCTGTTCAACGGCGATGTCGAATCCGCAGGCCTTCCCGAAGCCGTGCGTTCCGTCAAAGATCAGGTCCTGCGAGCTGACGGCTTGCTTCTGTCCACACCCGAGTACAACCACACGTACTCCGGTGTCATCAAGAACACGCTCGACTGGCTATCTCGCGGCCCCGACCGCCCATTCCCGGGCAAGCCTGTTGCTGTTCTGGCAGCAAGCCCCGGCAACTTTGGTGGTATTCGCGCCCAGACGGAGCTGCGCCGTCTGATGCTCGCCCTGGGTGCACACGTGCTACCCCAGCCAGAGCTTATCGTACCACAGGCACCCTCGAAGTTTGATGAGCAAGGTGTGCTCATCGACGAGCGTATGCAGACAACCTATCGAACGCTGCTAACAAACCTGCGCGATCTGATCGCTCGACTTCAACAGGCGTAACCGTCATGACCACCACCCGATTTGACGCATCAGCACGCGGCCATGCAGCATTCGGCTGGCTAGACTCTTACCACACCTTCAGTTTCGGCGAATACTACGATCCGAACCGCATGGGATTCGGTGCCCTCCGCGTGTTCAACGACGATACCGTGATTGGTGGTGCCGGCTTTGGCACGCATCCGCATCGCGATATGGAGATCATCTCCATACCGTTGGAGGGTGTCATCATGCACAAGGACAGCATGGGTCATGCCGAGGCGCTCCGGCCCGGCGAAGTACAGGTGATGTCGGCCGGCACGGGCATCACCCATTCGGAGTACAATGGGAGCGAATCAGACGTTCTGAAGTTCCTGCAGATATGGATCTATCCGGATACCCGTGGTGTCACGCCACGGTATCAGCAGACGTCGATCGCGGATCTGCCACGCAATCAGGGACATGTCATCGTTGGGCCAAAGGATGATGGCAGACAGCTCTGGATCCATCAGCGTGCTTGGCTTTCCATAGCACACATAGACACAGGCAGCCAGGTCTTCTACCAGACCAAACAGTCCGGCAATGGCGTGTTCGTATTCAGTCTCAGCGGCATAGTTGACATCGCAGCAGAGCGACTCCAGGAGCGCGATGCCATCGGCATCACCGATGCCTCATCTATCGTGATACAGGCCGTGTCCGACTGTTACGTTGTCATCATCGACGTGCCAATGCAGTAAGACGGATCTTCTTTTCGAGGGCAACGGCTGACAGTACTATCGATCCGGCAGCCATACATGCAGCCCACGACGTTGCATCAATAGGCGCAGTATGGAACAACGTGTTGAACATCGGTACATAGATCAGTATGATCTGCAGCACGGCCATCAGCGCAACACCGCCCCATATCCACGGATTCGTAAACATGCCTACGGTGCGAAGCGGCTGCACCAGCGTTCGGGTATTGAACAGGTAAAAGGCCTCCATCACCACAAAGGCATTCGTGGCCGACGTCCTGGCCACGTCAATTCCGATGCCGCGCTGCAGTTCGAACAGATAGATGCCAAATGCACAAAGCAGCAACAGGCCTCCAACAAACATCGTCCGCAGCATTAGTGAGCGATCGATCAAGGGGGCGTTGGGTGACCGTGGATGTCGGTCCATTGCATCGGGCTGCTTGGGCTCGAAGGCAAGCGGCAGACCAAGGATTACGGCCGTGGTCATGTTGATCCACAGGATCTGAACGGGCAGGATCGGCAACTCCACGCCAAGGGCAATTGCCGCCACGATGATCAATCCCTCGCCGATGTTCGTGGGGATCGTATAGACAATGAACTTCAGCAGGTTGTCGAAGACCGTTCTTCCTTCTTCGACGGCATTGACGATCGTTGCAAAGTTGTCATCCGTAAGGATCATGTCACTGGCATCCTTCGCTACGTCGGTGCCCGACATACCCATAGCCACCCCAATGTTCGCCTGTCGGAGCGCCGGTGCATCATTCACTCCATCGCCGGTCATGGCAACAACGTTACCCTGACGTTGGAGCGATTCAACGAGTCGAAGTTTTTGCTCCGGAGAGACACGGGCAAACACGGCGGCTTGACGCGCAGCGGCATCGAATGCGGCACCGTCCATTGACGCCAACTGCGCACCGGTGTACGCAATCAGGCGGCCGCCCGGCGTGCGCTCTCCATGCATGCCGATCGCATCGGCGATCGTTGCGGCCGTGTCGGCATGGTCTCCGGTGATCATCTTCACCATGATGCCGGCACGCTGGCAGGATGCAACGGAGATCCGTGCTTCCTCACGCGGTGGATCGACCATGGCGACAAGACCACAGAACATGAATCCGTCCGTCACGTCCTCATGACACAGGTCAGTCGTGTGCGTTTCTACGTCCCTAATGGCCATAGCCAGCACGCGCAACCCCTCCTCGCTACGCTCGCGCGTGACGCGGAGCACGTCATCCTTGATGAGCGAAGTCACCATACCATCGGCGTCCATGGCGATCTCGCACCGCGCCAAGACTGCTTCGACCGAACCTTTGATCATGATGCGGCCGCCTTCGCCTGAGCGGTGCAGCGTGGCCATGTATCGATAGTCCGACGAGAATGGCAGCATGTCGATCATCGGCATGATGGCCTGCTCGACGTGTCGTTCCCTGCCCACCTTCATGCCCAGCACAACGAGAGCGGCCTCTGTCGGATCGCCAACGGCATCCCATCTGCCATGCTCTCGGTTCACCGTTGCTGTACTGCAGAGCACCCCCGTACGAATTGTGGCATCAAGGGCTGCATCATGCGCTGCCTGGACCACGATCGATTCATGGGTGATCTCGCCCTCCGGTTCGTAGCCGCTACCGCTCACCACATAGTGTCCATGCGCGGTATGTATGCCTACAACCGTCATCTGATTCTGCGTTAGCGTTCCCGTCTTATCAGAGCAGATCACGGTGGTGCTACCAAGGGTCTCGACCGCATCCAAACGTCGTATAATGGCCCTGCGCTTCGCCATCCGTGCAACACCGATTGCAAGAATGATCGTCACGGCAGCCGGCAAACCCTCCGGAATGGCAGCGACTGCCAGAGCAACTGAAGCCAGCACCATGTCCAGCACCGCTTCGCCTCGCGCCACACCAACCGCGAACGTGGCTGCGGCCAACAGCAGAATACCGATCAGCAGCATCGTGCTGAATCGCTCGATGGCCTTGGTCAGCGGCGTCATCAGCGACGGCGTATCGGCCAGTAGTGCCGATATAGCACCGATCTCGGTTGCGCCACCTGTTGCGGTGACCACACCGGTACCCGAGCCTGTCGTGGCGATCGTCGAGGCATACGCCATGCAAGAACGATCGGCCAGCATGGTCGACTGGGGTAACGCGGCACCATGCTTTTGCGATGGCACACTTTCGCCCGTCAGTGCTGCCTCGGCAACGGCAAGATCTTTACTGCGTATCAGTCGCAGGTCGGCCGGGATCTTATCACCGCTCTCCAGCAGGACGATGTCACCCGGAACGAGGTTGACTGCCGATACGCGACTTGCACGGCCATCCCGAAGAACCGTAGCATCCGTGCCTATGGTCTGTTGCAGCGACGATAGAGCCTGCACAGCCTTACCCTCCTGCACAAAGCCGATGATGGCGTTGACCAGGACAACACCGATGATCACACTTGCATCGGTGATTCCGCCCAGCAGCATCGTCACGGCTCCGGCAAGCAGCAGCATCAAGACAAGAGGATTCGCGAATTGTCGCAGAAATCGCAGTACAGCTCCGGGACCCTGCGCCCGTGGCAGCGTGTTCGCGCCGTAGATACTCAGGCGCTGCTGCGCTTCGATTGATGTCAGACCTGACGCGGCATCAGCCTGCAGTGCACGAAGAACGTCATCGACATGCAATGCATGCCATGATCCTTCGGGACGAGATCCATCCATGAGTTCACATTCCTGCGGCCGTCACCACTGCACCCTGAGCGACAAGGCGGCGGACGGCCTCCATATCGTGGTACAAGACTCTGTCATGTGTGGCGAAGGGCACGTCGATTCGCACCGCTTCGACCACACGCTCCAGCGGGTCGCTCGAACGCAATGGACGTAACAGATCGATTCCTTGTGCAGCGCACAACACTTCGATAGCTAGAACGCGCTCCACATTGTCCAGCACCTGCCACAACTTGCGAGCAGCGATACTGCCCATGGAGTTGTGATCCTCCTGATTGGCCGACGTCGGAATGGAATCAACACTTGCCGGATGGGTAAGTACTTTGTTCTCGCTTACCATTGAGGCGGCAGTGTACTGGGCGATCATCATGCCCGAATGCAAACCACCATTTGGGGTCAGGAAGCGCGGCAGTCCGCCCAGTGCATGGTTCACCATGCGTTCAGTGCGGCGTTCAGAGATATTGGCAAGCTCGGCCATGGCAATTGCCAGATAATCCAGCGGGAGCGCCAGCGGCTGACCATGGAAGTTCCCTCCCTCAAGATGGATGTCATCCTCCGGGAAGATGAGCGGATTGTCTGTCACACTATTCATTTCACGCTCAATCACGGTGGCCACGAAGTCGATCGTATCGCGCGTTGCTCCGTGTACCTGCGGCATACAGCG
>JAULYI010000032.1:0-5927 GCA_032117915.1 Kapaibacterium sp. (SeqCode)
GGTCAAGGCACCGGCATACAAGCGGTTTGTCGTTGCCTCGACGTTCCGGAACGCTTCGCTTGAGAGGATCACGTGGGTAAATCTGCGGACAGACCTTACGCAGGCCGACGTCCTCGTTATCACGCACCCATCCCTGAAGCGTTCAGCCGATGCCTACGCCGCGTACCGCGAGGGCCAAGGCGAGCTCAGCGTTAGCGTCGTCACCACCGATCAGATCTTCAATGAGTTCAGCTTCGGTATCACGGACCCGACGGCGATCCGCAATTTCCTCCAACACGCATACAACACGTGGGATCGCAAACCACGCTACGTTCTGCTCTGGGGAGACGGACATTTCGACTACAAGAACATTTCTACGTCGGCTCCCAACTATGTCATTCCCTTCGAATCCATCGAGCCTGTGGCCCACAACAACGGTCTCTTCACGCGAACCGTCGATGACTTCTTCGCACGTCTAGCCGGTGACGACGCCCTGCCCGAGGTCGCATTGGGCCGACTGCCTGTCACGTCGAACGACGTTGGACAGCGGCTGCTGGATCGCATTCGATCGTACGAACACCAGTCGTCCGTCGATGACTGGCGCACACGCGTAACGCTCGTGGCCGACGATGGTCAAACGACGGATGATCAGACGGATCGAGACCTCCATCTGTCACAGAGCGAGACGCTGGCATCGGATTACCTCCCGCCGACCATGCAGCCCCGGAAGATCTACATGGTCGAGTATCCAACGGAAAACGTACCACGCGGTCGTCGCAAGCCGACCGTCACGGATGATCTCCTGTCGACCATCAACACGCAGGGTTCACTCATCGTGAACTGGATCGGTCATGGTAATCCACGCGTTTGGGCTCACGAGCAGATATTCGTCCGCGAGAACACCGTGCCGCTGATGACGAACAGCAACAAGCTGTTCTTCGTGACGGCGGCCACATGTGACTTTGCGCGGTTCGACCTGCCCGACAATCAGTCCGGTGCCGAAGAGCTGATCCTTGCCGAAAATGGTGGTGCGATCGGCGTCTTCTCGGCATCGCGTGTGGTATTGGCCTATGCCAATGCAGCGATCAACCAGGAGTTCTACCGCAACCTGTTCCAGCGTGAGGCAACCGGCGCCTATTCGCGGGTTGGCGATGCGTATTTCAGGACAAAGCTTCGGCTTAATGGCGACAACGACGAGAAGTTCCTGTTGCTGGGCGATCCGACGGTCCGCCTCCTCGTTCCGAATGAGCGCGTCGTGATCGACTCCGTCAACGGTGTCGCTATCACCAATTCAACCTCCGTCCAGCTGCAAGCCCTTTCGACGGTCCGCGTCTCAGGACATGTAACCGGCCCGCTCGGCGACCGTCCCGATCGATCATTTCGCGGCGTGGCAACGATCTCACTTTTTGATAGCGACGTCGATCTAAGCATACGGGATAACGACAAGAATCAGACGCTGAATAGCTTCCGAAAAATGGGCGCTGCCCTTAATCGCAGCTCCTATCGCATCGAGGACGGTCGCTTCACGGCAGCGTTCGTCATCCCCAAGGATATTTCGTTCTCGACCCAGCAGGGTAGGCTCTTCGTCTATGCCATCGACGACAGCGAAGAGCGATTTGCGAAGGGCGTGACGGACCGCGTCACCATTGGTGGTGTCGGCGATCAAACGTATGATGACGACGAAGGACCGTCGATCGCCGTCTATCTGGACTCCCGCTCCTTCCGTCCCGGTGAATTCGTCCGTCGCAACCCCATTCTTATCGTTGACCTTGCCGATGCCACCGGGATCAATACAACAGGAGTCGGCATCGGACATGACATTGAGGCCGACATTAATGACGGACTGATGGTCGAGAATCTTACGCCGACCTTTGCTACGTCGCTTGCGAATAGCAGGGCAGGCACGGCGACCAAGCAGCTGTTCAACCTGCAGCCCGGTCTGCACACGGTGCGTGTTCGTGCTTGGGACGTTCTAAACAACGTCAGCGAAGCCGTTACGTCCTTCCGTGTGGCCGATGCTGCAACAGGATCTTTTGCCACATCACTCGAGGCGTGGCCAAATCCGTTCACCGAGCAGACAACCATCGTATTCAAGCATACCATTGATAGGCCATTCAATGCGTCGATCCGCATACACGACATTTCGGGCCGGCTCGTCTTCGAGCGGGCTGTCGATGTGACGGCCATGCAGACGGCCGAGATTCCGTGGGATGGTCGCGATGCCGATGGTTCGCTTCTAAGCAGCGGTGCATACCACGCCGTTGCGGTCTGTACGCTTGCCGACGGTTCAACCATCACCGTCGGTGGGAATATCACCCTGCTTCGCTAACTTTGACGGTCAACCGCAGCATGCAAGGACTTCTCATGACATTGATGCAACGAAGCATCGCCATCTTCACCGCAGTCGTCTTCTCCGCAGGTTCATCCTACGGTCAGGCCGGTGGTTCTGCAGTACCGTTCCTGCTCATCAGCCCGGACGCGCGAGCAAGCGCGATGGGTGACATCGGTACGGCACTCGCCGACAATCTGTATGCCGTGCATTGGAATCCGGCCGGTCTGGGCTTTCAGGAGGGCAGACAGGTCGCCTTGAGCTTCTCGAAGTGGCTGCCGCAGTTCAATGCCGATCTATTCTACTCATACGGGACGTTCGGCCAGTATGTCGAAGACCTGGACGGCTTCGTTGCTGCTAACCTGATCTACATGAATCTTGGTGAATTCATGCGGACATCAGAGGACGGTAACGCACTCGGTAAGTTCCGCTCCAATGAATTCACCCTTGGTGTCTCCTACGGAACAATGATCTCGGATGATGTTGCTGCCGGCGTTCAGATCAAGTACATTCAATCCAATCTCGCTCCGGCCGGTATCGGTCAGGCCGGTGCCGGTGTTGGTGTCTCGGGTGCCTTCGACCTTGGCTTCCTGTACGCACCGCGCAAACTGGACCTGTTCGGTCTTGAGCTTGGTCGCTCGCTGCGCCTTGGTGTGAACCTGCAGAACGTTGGTCCGAAGATGACGTATCTCAACGAGTCCGATCCGCTGCCTTCCACACTGCGCACGGGAATTGCCGTGAAGCTTGTCGAAGACGAGTTCAACGACCTTACCATTTCGGCTGACTTTTCGAAGCTGCTCGTTCGTCGTGACTCGCTGGGCTCCGACCCGATTCCGCTGTCATTCGTTACGGCATGGGGCCGCGGCGGTATTGAGTCCGGCTTTGGCCTTGAGTACATCTACGAGCAGATCGTGGCTCTGCGTGGTGGATACTTCACGGAGCCCATGGTTGCCGGCAATCGCCGCTACTTCACGCTTGGTGCCGGCGTCACGTACGATCTGTTCCAGATCGACTTCTCATATATCCTGACCGTCGAAGAGAATCACCCGCTCGCCAATACGCTCCGGTTTTCGATGCTCGTGAACTGGGACCGCGGTGAGTGATCGATCCCAACGTCATCCAACGCCCCTTTCGCCCGACGGTGGAAGGGGTTTCTTGTTTTCGGGGGATATGGTCTGTTACGATGCCCGACGTTTCCTGATAAACCAGACGATCAGCGCAGCGACCATCGCCACCGTAATGATCCAACCGTACGTACTCAGGTAGCCGTCCACGTCACGCCAACGCGTACCTGCCATAGACCCCAGCCACAGTAGCAGTGTATTCCAAGCGGCTGCGCTCACGGCACAGTAGATGATGGTCCTGGGAAAGGGCATATGCGTCATCCCTGCCGCAAAGGCGATCACGGCTCGGGTGCCGGCAAGAAACCTGTTCAGTACGATGATCAGTCCGTGATAGCGGTCAAACCACGTCTGAACCTTCTCGACTAGCTCCATGTCCAGGAACGGTACAAGGGGCGATGAAGCTACCTGACGGCCGTACTTGCGACCGATCACGTAGGCGGATGCAAAGCCGGCAACGCCTCCAAGGGTCGAGGCGACGAAAAGGGGGAAGAAGCTCGCAGCACCGATTCCGATGAGCGTTCCGGCAAACACCAGCAGGACGTCGCTGGGCGAAGGAGGGAAGAGATTCTCGACGTAGGCGATGATAAACACTGCCGCGATCACCCCCCAAGGAGGTAGCGATTGCAGGAAAAGGACGATGGATTCAACCATAATTCAATGATTCGGCCCTTCGGCGTTGTAATTTTGCAGCCCGTTGATAACGACGAATATCAAAACTTCAGAGGAGTCCATGAAGGACTATTCGCCAGAGGTCTACTTCGACTTTTTACAGCCGGCAACAACGCGGAAGCAGCGTGCCGAGATCGATGCCGTTCGCAAGCAGTTCGGAAAGGAATATCCGAACATCATCGGCGGTAAGCAGATCAAAACGTCGAAGAAGACGATCAGTACAAATCCGGCAAGACCGCAGGAACAGATCGGGATCTTCCAGAAGTCTGCCAAGGATGATGCTGAACGTGCCATGCAGGCTGCACTCAAGGCCTTCGAGACGTGGAAGAACGTTCCGGTAAAGCAACGGGCCAATGTCCTGTTCAAGGCCGCCAATATCATCCGTCGGCGTCGCATGGAGATAAACGCTTGGATGATCTCCGAGGTGGGGAAGAACTACCTCGAGGCCGACGCTGACACGTGCGAGGCCATCGACTTCCTCGAGTTTTACGGTCGCGAAGCCCTGCGTTATGCCGAGAAGCAGCCCATTGTGTCTGTTCCTGGTGAAAAGAACGAGCTGTTCTATATACCGCTTGGCGTTGGCGTCGTGATCCCACCGTGGAACTTCCCGTTCGCTATTCTGGTGGGCATGAGCTCAGCAGCCATCGTGACGGGTAACACCATTGTGCTGAAGCCTTCCAGTGAGTCCCCCATGATGGGATGGATCTTCACGGAGATCATGCAGGAGGCAGGCCTTCCCGAGGGCGTGCTGAACTTCCTGGTTGCCAGCGGTGCCGAGGCAGGGGATTACCTTGTTGGACATCCAAAGACGCGCTTCATCTCGTTTACGGGCTCGATGGAAGTAGGCCTGCACGTCAATGAGCTTGCTGCAAAGCATCAGCCCGGCCAGATCTGGATCAAGCGTGTTGTGGCCGAGATGGGTGGCAAGGACGCCATCATTGTGTGTAAGGATGCCAATATCGACGAAGCCGTGGCCGGTGTGGTTGCGGCAGCGTTCGGGTTCCAAGGTCAGAAGTGTTCGGCCTGCTCACGTGCCATTATCGAAGCTCCGGTGTACGATGCCTTCGTTGCCAAGCTCAAGGTTGCCGTCGATCGCTTGCAGATCGGTGACCCCGCGAACGACATTCGCATTGGCCCCGTTGTGAGTGCAAAGGCGTATCAGTCGATCTTGGAATACATCGAAGTGGGCAAGACGGAAGGGAAGCTGCTTAATGGTGGCGGCAAGGTCGAGGGCACGGACGGCTACTACATCAAGCCCACGGTCTTCGTCAACGTCAAGCCCACGGCCCGTCTGATGCAGGAAGAGATCTTTGGGCCCGTTCTGGCCGTCTGCAAGGCCAAGGACTATGACGATGCACTCAAGATCGCCAACAACACGATCTACGGCCTTACCGGCGCTGTGTACTCGAAGAGTGCCAAGAACCTTGAGCGTGCCCGCCAGGAATTCCACTGTGGTAACCTGTACCTGAATCGTAAGTGTACGGGAGCCCTTGTTGGCGTACATCCCTTTGGTGGCTTTAACATGTCAGGCACCGACTCCAAGGCCGGTGGCCGAGACTACCTGATGCTGTTCTGTCAGGCCAAGGTCGTCACCAAGAAGGCGTAATGCCATAGTAACAACATCAACGCAACCTATCGTAATGGGGATCAGGCATCATGCATGCCTGGTCCCCATTGGTGTTTCTGTAGCGTCGGTCGATCTATCAGCCTCATGCGAAGCCACGGAAAACACGTACATCAACGTCACTCCATCCAAGCAGTTGCCCCATATAGCATTTGCATCGTATGTTTGCAGTTCTGAATCGCACCCAAGCATAACTACGACT
>JAULYI010000033.1:0-2936 GCA_032117915.1 Kapaibacterium sp. (SeqCode)
GTTGATCGAGAAGGCGGCATCATCGAAGCCGATCACCGTTGTACCCGAAGTTTCGTTCTCTGATGTATGACCATCCACGGTCATACCAGACGCATCGACGGTCGTGACGGTGCCGTACGTGTAGAAGGCATAGGGACAGCCTTCTTGCAGCTGGATCGACTGGAAGGTATTAGCCTCGGGGCGTTGCACAAGGGCGGCCTGTACGTATGCGCCGATGGTAATGTCATCGATCGACATCGATCGTCGCTCGCAGGAAGTGATCGACGTCTCCGTGGTCACACTACCCGTATATGTCATGCCTTGCATGGCGATCGTTAGCGACTGTCCTTCGCGGGCAGTGATCTTCCCGGACAGATGGATTGGACATCCTTGTGTGCGCTGAGCGTACTGGAGGTACGAACCACGGCCGGGTACGACGAGATAGACGACACTGAGGATCTCGCCTTCGGTGAGCGTGTTGACGTTCACTGGTATTCCATCGCAACTGTAAATCGGCATCGTGGAATCATCGGGTACACGACCATAGATCGACGAAAGCTCCAGGCGCAGCGTATCGTTTGTTGCGCGGTCGATCACGGTGAAGACCTCACCGTTGAACGACACGAACGCTGCCTCGGCGTGCATCGACTGCGGACAGTCGTCCTGTATGGTAACGCTCACTGCCGTAAAGCCATCGTCCTTTGAACCCGCTGCAATGACTGCGACAAATCGATCTACCTTCAGATCGGATACTGACAACATCTCCCCGCTGCACGATACCACGGTCGTCTGATCCGTGAGGGCAAGGCCCACAGTCGTTCCCGGGTCGCCCAGCTCCGACGGCGCGAGGATCTCTACCGTCAGGCTATCTACTGAAACCGAGACGGTCCTTGCCGTGATATGCCATGATGGTCCGCAGCCATCGAACTTGACCAAGTTCGCAATCAAGCGTCCTGCTGCATCTGGTGAAGCATCTACGTACGTCTGGGTACCCGGCTTGACCTCATCGAGTGTGCATCCACCGATGATCGACTCAGCATTCACGCCAAAGGTCATCCTTGCAATGCTACCGCTGGCATCGTGTGCTTCGATAGAAAGCTCCGAAGCAGAAGCCTCGAGAAGACGTCCGAAGTAGAAGCCTCCGGGGTCGCTCGTGTCACGCTGTGCCCAAGCGGGCGTGGCCAGCAATACTGCCAGGAGCAGTGCTGCTACCATCAACAATCGTTGCATCATGATGCACTCCAGGATCTGTGATTCGGCGTTATAGGTTTCAGGGATGCGAAATAGACATCAGGACGAGAACAACGTTACACAGCAAAACGATCCACTTCGCCGAAGCTACGGTGGATCGGCTATGGTGTTGCTCCGTACGATTCCTGTAAAAAACGAGAACACCCCGACGAATGGTCGGGGTGTTCGTATCGGTGTCCTTGATTTGAGAGGATTTCAGACGCCCTCGCGTTGCAGCCTTGCCGCTCGAAGCTTGGCTTCGTGCCAGTGTTGCTCCTTGCGGGCAGCCTCGCGCTGGTGGCGGTCTGCGCCTTCATCGTTCTTTGTTGCCTCAAGGTCGGCTTCCGTCCGTGCCGTATCGATGCCTGAGGCTTCGACCAGTTCATTGACGATGATCGACACATTGTTCTTCAGCACCTCGACAAAGCCGCCACGCGAAGCGTAGTATGTGACCTTGTTGCCCGGATCTTCGACCTTGATGATACCAACATCAAGTGAGGAAATGATGGGGGCGTGGTTGTACAGAACCTGGAAGGTACCCTTGGAACCGGGGATCGTTACGGCTAGCGCTGCGCCTGCAAAGGCCGTTGCCTGTGGCGTAACGATCGTGACATGCATGATGTGGTCGCTCATGATCAGCCCTGCGACTTAGCGTACGCTTCCAGCACTTCGTCGAGCGTTCCCTTGTAGCTGAACAAGCCTTCGGGGATGTGGTCGACGTCGCCGTTAAGAATGGCCTTGAAGCCGGAGATCGTGTCGCTGATCTTTACATACCGACCCGGGAAGCCGGTGAATTGCTCGGCAACGTGGAAGGGCTGCGAGAAGAAGCGTTGGATCTTGCGGGCGCGATACACCGTCAGCTTGTCTTCGTCCGAGAGTTCGTCCATGCCTAGGATCGAGATGATATCCTGGAGGTCCTTGTAGGACTGCAGGATCTTCTTCACACGCATGGCCGTATCGTAGTGATCCTGACCAATGATCAACGGATCGAGGATTCGCGATGTCGAGTCCAGCGGATCAACGGCAGGGTAGATACCAAGCTCGGCGATCTGACGGCTCAACACCGTTGTAGCGTCAAGGTGAGAGAACGTATTGGCCGGAGCGGGGTCAGTCAAGTCGTCAGCCGGCACGTACACGGCCTGCACCGACGTGATGGAACCGCGGTCCGTCGAAGCAATACGCTCCTGCAATGCACCCATTTCCGTAGCCAGCGTCGGCTGGTAACCCACGGCCGAAGGCATACGGCCAAGCAGAGCGGACACTTCGGAACCGGCCTGTGTAAAGCGGAAGATGTTGTCGACGAACAGCAGCACGTCACGGCCTTCTTCATCGCGGAAGTACTCGGCCATCGTCAGTGCCGTCAGAGCCACGCGAGCGCGAGCGCCCGGCGGTTCGTTCATCTGACCGAACACCAGAGCGGTCTTGTCGATAACGCCAGATTCCGTCATTTCGAGGTACAAGTCATTGCCTTCGCGCGTACGCTCGCCAACACCGGCAAACACGGAGTATCCACCGTGCTGCTTGGCGATGTTGTGGATCAGCTCCTGGATGATAACCGTCTTGCCCACCCCGGCGCCGCCAAACAGACCCGTCTTGCCACCCTTCGTGAAGGGCTCGATCAGGTCAATGACCTTGATGCCGGTCTCGAACATTTCCTTCTGCGTCGAAAGCGACTTGAAGTCCGGTGCTGAGCGGTGGATCGAATACTTCTTTTCGGAGACGATCGG